>NZ_LDRK01000099.1 GCF_001477055.1 Leucobacter chromiiresistens | reverse complement strand
GGGCCGACGTCGGCCCTCGCGAAGTACTTCGCGATTCCCGCCGAGCGCGTCATCGTGCTCCACGACGACCTCGATCTGCCGTTCGACACCGTCAAGCTCAAGCAGGGCGGCGGCCACGGGGGCCACAACGGGCTGCGCGACATCGCGAAGGCGCTCGGCACCCCCGCCTTCCTGCGCGTCCGCGTCGGCATCGGCCGACCGCCGGGGCAGCAGGATCCCGCCGACTTCGTGCTCAAGCCGTTCGCGACGAGCGAGCGCGGCACGCTGCCCGTGCTCCTCGAGGACGCGGCGGACGCGGTCGAGGCGCTCGTCGACGAGGGGCTGCTCGCCGCTCAGCAGCGCTTCCACGGCAGGAGCGCGCAGTGACGCTCCGCGGGCTCGACCGCCTTCTGGAGGCGTCGGAGTCGTTCGCCGCCGCGCTCGACGCCAGCGGGGGCGACGCCGAGTTCTCGATCGCGGAGGGACTGCGCGCACCGCTCATCGCCGGTCTGCTGCGGAGGCGCCGCGCCGCGGGGGATCGCGGTGCGCTGCTCGTGGTCGCCGCGACCAGTCGCGAGGCCGACGCGGTGCGCTCGGCGCTGGCCTCGCTGCTGCCGGATGCGATCACCGCCGAGTTCCCCGCCTGGGAGACGCTGCCGCACGAGCGGCTCAGCCCGAGCGCCGAGACGGTGGGCCGACGGGCCGAGGCCCTCCGGCTCCTGCGCGAGTACGACGGCGAGACCCCGCTCGTGATGGTGGCGTCGGTGCGCGCCGCGCTGCAGCCCGTGTCGCCGCACGCCGCCCTCGCCGAACCGGTGGTGCTCTCCGCGGGGCGCTCCTCCGACGGACTCGAGGCGATCGCCCGACGGCTCGTGGAGTACGCGTACACCCGGGTCGACATGGTGACGCGGCGCGGCGAGTTCGCCGTGCGCGGCGGCATCCTCGACGTCTTCCCGCCGACGGCGGAGCAGGCGGTGCGCGTCGACTTCTTCGGCGACGAGATCGACCAGATCAAGCGCTTCGCGGTCTCCGATCAGCGCAGCGCCGGCGAGCCGCTCGATGCGGTCGAGCTCTGGCCGGCGCGGGAGCTGCTGCTCACCGACGAGGTGCGCGAACGCGCGGCCGCGCTGCTGCCGCGCTTCCCCGCACTCGGGTCGCTGCTCGAGAAGATGAGCGAGGGCATCGCCGTCGAGGGCATGGAGAGCCTGCTCCCGCAGTTGGTTCCCGGCCTGTCGCCCCTCACCGCCCTCCTCCCCGACGGCGGCGCCGTGCTCGTCGTGTCGCCCGAGCGGGTGGCGAGCCGCGCCGTCAGCCTCGCCGATACGAACCGCGAGTTCCTCGAGGCCGCCTGGCAGGCCGCGACGGCCGGCGCCGACGCGCCCGTGCCCGTGGACGACAGCGGCATGCTCTCGATGGAGGCGCTGCGCGCCGCGTCGCGAGCGCGCCCCTGGTGGTCCGTGTCGAACTTCGTGCGCGATGAGCCGGCACCGGGAGGCGATCCATTCGACGCCGACACGGTCGACGACCCCGCGGTGGTCGCCGTGCACGGCGGCGCCTTCCCGCGGCCGGCGCAGGCCGGCGATGCCACGGGCGCCGCGATCCGACTCATCGGCGAGCGCCTGCGCGACGGCTGGCACGCCGTGGTCACCGCGCAGGGCATCGGGCTCGTCGAGCGCGCCCGCGACGTGCTCGCCGAGGCCGGCGCGGCCGCCCGCATCGTCGACGAGCTGCCCGAGACGTGGGAGGACGGCATCGTCTACCTCGTGACCGGCACCGCCTGGTCGGGCTTCGAGAGCGGCGAGGCGCGCCTGCTGCTGGCGACGGAGGCCGAGTTCTTCGGCCGGTCGGCCGGCTCCCAGGCCGCCGCGGGGCAGAAGCTGGCGAAGCGCCGCGGCAAGAACGTCGTCGATCCGCTGAAGCTCGTGGCGGGAGACTACGTCGTGCACGAGACCCACGGCATCGGCCAGTTCGTCGAGCTGACGCAGCGGATGGTGCCGACCGGCATCGGGCGCGACGCGACGAAGGCGCTGCGGGAGTACCTCGTGCTCGAGTACGCCTCGACCAAGCGGGGTATGCCGCGCGACAAGCTCTACGTGCCCACCGATCAGCTCGACCAGCTCTCGCGGTACGTCGGCGGCGAGGCCCCGACGCTCTCGAAGATGGGCGGCAGCGACTGGGCGAGCGCCAAGAAGAAGGCCCGCAAGGCGGTGCGCGACATCGCGGTCGAGCTCGTGAAGCTGTACTCGGCGCGCGTCGCCTCGAAGGGCTTCGCGTTCTCCGCCGACACCCCCTGGCAGCACGAGCTCGAGGAGGCGTTCCCGTACGCCGAGACGATGGATCAGCTCACGACCATCGACGAGGTGAAGCGCGACATGGAGCGCACCATCCCGATGGATCGCCTGATCGCCGGCGACGTCGGCTTCGGCAAGACGGAGGTCGCCGTGCGCGCCGCGTTCAAGGCGGTGCAGGACGGCAAGCAGGTCGCGATGCTCGTGCCGACGACCCTGCTCGTGACGCAGCACCTGGAGACCTTTCAGAACCGCTTCGCCGGGTTCCCCGTGCGTCTGCGCCCGCTGAGCCGCTTCCAGTCGGAGAAGGAGTCGCGCGACACGATCGAGGGCCTCGCCGCGGGCACCGTGGACGTGGTGATCGGCACGCACCGGCTGCTCGCGGAGAGCGTGCGGTACAAGGACCTGGGGCTCGTCATCATCGACGAGGAGCAGCGCTTCGGCGTCGAGCACAAGGATGCGCTGAAGAAGCTGAAGACGAACGTCGACATCCTCGCGATGAGCGCGACGCCGATTCCGCGCACGCTCGAGATGGCGGTCACCGGCATCCGCGAGATGTCGACCCTCGCCACCGCGCCGGAGGATCGCCACCCCATCCTCACGTTCGTCGGGCCGCGCAGCGACAAGCAGATCACCGCCGCGATCCGCCGAGAGCTGCTGCGCGAGGGGCAGGTCTTCTTCGTGCACAACCGCGTGCAGTCGATCACCCGGGTGGCGAACCAGATCGCCGAGCTCGTGCCCGAGGCCCGCGTCGCCGTCGCCCACGGCAAACTCGGCGAGCATCAGCTCGAGCAGGTGGTGCAGGACTTCTGGGAGCGCAAATTCGACGTGCTCGTCTCGACGACCATCATCGAGACCGGACTCGACATCGCGAACGCGAACACCATCATCATCGACAACGCCGACAAGTACGGTCTGAGCCAGCTGCACCAGCTGCGCGGCCGCGTCGGGCGCAGTCGCGAGCGCGCATACGCGTACTTCCTGTACGACCCCGACAAGCCGCTGACCGAGCACGCGCACGAGCGCCTCGACACGCTCGCGACGAACAACGAGCTCGGTTCGGGCATGCAGGTGGCGCTGAAGGACCTCGAGCTGCGCGGCGCCGGCAACCTGCTCGGCGGGGAGCAGTCGGGCCACATCGCCGGGGTCGGCTTCGACCTCTACCTGCGCATGATCGGCGAGGCCGTCAACTCGTTCAAGGGCGAGGAGACGACCGGCACCACGGAGCTGGTGCTCGAGCTGCCCGTCGACGCCCACATTCCCGAGGATTACGTCGAGAGCGAGCGTCTGCGGCTCGAGGCGTACCAGAAGTTCTCCGCCGCATCGCACCCCCAGGCACCGGAGGAGCACGTGTCGCTGGTGCTCGAGGAGCTCACCGATCGCTACGGCGCCCCGCCCGTCGAGGTCGAGCGCCTCGCGGCGGTCTCGGCGCTCCGACGCCGGGCCTCGCGGCTCGGCCTCTCGAAGGTCGTCGCCGCCGGCCCCGCGCTCCGCATCGAGCCGGTGGAGCTGCTCGACTCCCGCCGCATGCGCATGAATCGCATGTACCCGGGCGCGCGCTACGTGGAGGCCTCGAAGAGCCTGCAGATCCCCCTGCCCGGCGGCACCGCCTCGTCGCGGAGCCCGCTCGCGGGGGTCGGCCAGAAGCTCGTGGGCGACGAGGGGGACATCGTCGCGTGGACGGGCCGCGTACTGGCGACGCTGCTCGAAGCGGACGCACCGGCGGAGGCCTGACGCTGCGCGGCGTGGGCCGTGCGCCCGGCGCCTCGCACGATCCGGAACGAGAGCGGGCCCCGCACCCTGAGGTGCGAGGCCCGCGTCACGTGATCGGGATCAGCCTGCGGAGCAGAGATCCTGCAGCTTCTGCCCGGCCTCGGTGAGGGAGGTCGACTGCTCCTGGAGCTTCGTGGTCATCTCCTCGGCCTCGGCCTGCATCTGCTCGAGCTTGTCCATAGCCGCCGGATCCGACGGGTCGATGCTGCTCGTGTCGGGGATCTCGTAGCCTTCGAGCGTGCCGCTCATGGCCGACAGCTCGTCGGTGAAGGTGGCGAGCGCGCTCGAGACCTCTTCGTTGGTGACCTCCGCCTGCGCCTCCTCGAGCGCCTCGGTGATCGGATCGAACGCGGCGCTCAGATCGCCCTCGCCCGACATCGCGTCCGAGAGCACGCTCTGCAGGTCTCCGGTCGCCTCGTTCACCGTGGAGTTCGCGATGTTGCAGGCGTCGGCCACGCTCTGCCCGCCCGAGCACGAGGCGAGGCTGAACGTCAGCGCGGCGGCTCCGAGGATCCCGGCGACCTTGACGAGCGACTTCTTGTCGGTCATGAAAATTTTCCCCCTTGTATGCGGTATCGCCCCAGCGGGTCTCCCCGGGACCGCACCAGGCTATCAGGGTTCGTTCAGGGAGCGATGGCCCAGGAGGCGGGCAGCCGCGGCCCGATAGGGTGGGGGAGCATGAGGACCGACGCAGCCGGTGACCCACGTCCGTTCGATGCGCTCCTCGCCACGGTGCGCAGGCTCGTCGCCCCCGGGGGGTGCGCCTGGCACGAGACGCAGACGCACGAATCGCTCACCCAGTTCCTCGTCGAGGAGACGGCGGAGCTCATCGACGCGATCGAGCGGCAGCTGCCCGCGTCGGAGATCCAGTCCGAGCTCGGCGACGTGCTCTACCAGGTGCTCTTCCACGCGGCGATCGCCGAGCGGGACGGCGAGGGCTACGACTTCGACGGCATCGCATCGACGCTGAACGAGAAGCTCGTGCGCCGGCACCCGCACGTCTTCGGCGACCGAGGGTACATGACCGTCGAGGAGCTGCACGCCGAGTGGGAGCGGCTGAAGGAGGACGCGGCGGGAGAGGACCGGGGATCGCGCGGCCCGCTCGAGGGGATCCCGGCGGGCATGCCGACGCTCGCGCGCGCGGCGAAGGTGATCGAGCGCTTGAAGCGCGCGGGCCTGATCGACCCCGGGGCCGGTGACGCGTACCCCGAGGATCCGCTCGCCGCGCTCATCGGGCCCGACGAGCAGCGGCTCGCCGAGTTCGGCATCGGCGACGCGATGCTCGCGATGCTGATGCGCGCGAACCGCGCGGGCGTGGATCCCGATCGTGCGCTGCGGCTCGCCGTCGACAGGCTCACCGCGCGCGTGCTCCACGACGAGGGGTGACGGAAGGCGGCGGCCGGGGCCCCTGCCCGGCCTGCGGAGACCCGATGCGTGCCCCGGCGCGCTACAGCAGCAGCCCCAGCGCGCGAGCGCGCGACACCGCCGCATGGCGGGTCGACGCGTCGAGCTTCGTCATGGCGGCCCCGAGGTAGCTCTTGACGGTGTTCTCGGCGAGCCCGAGGGCGCGGCCGACCTCGGCGTTCGTACCGCCGAGCGCGACCTGGGCGAGCGTGTCGATCTCGCGCGGAGACAGCCGCACCGCGGCGGGGGCGTGCGGAGCATGCGGCGGATGCGGTGCGCGCCGAGCGCCGGAGTGCGCGGGCGGAGCGGCGAGAGCGGTGAGGCGATGCTCGATGGCGCGCAGCCGATGCCGCAGGTGCGGCAGGGACGACTCCGCGAGCGCGCCGCGCAGCTCGGCGTGGACGGTGCGCAGCGCCTCCATGGTCGGAGGGGGGAGCGAGCCGGGCGAACCCGGGGACCCGGCCGAGGCCCTCGGTGCGGATCCGGCGGGGTCCGGTCGGGCGGATCCGGCGCGCCGGCGCTCGAGCCGCCGCACCACCTCGTCTTCGATGCGGAGTTCGCGGGAGAGATCCCGCGCCACGCCCGCGGCCTCGCGCACGAACGAACCGGAGGGCCTCGCGGCCCCGCGCCACCCGCCGTAGAGCACGGCGCGCGGGGCGCCGTCGACGAGCACCGGCATCGCGAACAGGCCGACGATGCCCTCGCCGCGCACGTGGGCGTCGTACTCGTGGGTGATCTGCCGGCTGCCCACGTAGTCGACGGCGATGCGCGGCATGCGCTCCCGGAGCGCGCGGCCGCCGAGGCCGCGGTCGGCGCGCACCAGCAGCCCCTCCAGGCACCCGTGCTCGCTGCCCGACACGGCGCTGAGCTCGGCGTCTCCGAACCGTTCGAGGCCGCCGAACGCGATGTCGAACCGGGAGGCCCGGGCGAACTCGACGACCGCATCGCTCAGGATCCGCCGGGCGTGCTCGTCGTGCATCCGCTGCATCGCATCTCCCCTCTTTCGGAGGTAGTTCACGCTAACACGCGTTTTCTAGGATCGGCGTGAGTCGTCGCATCGACGCGACGAGGAAGCTTGCGTTCAAGGGAGAAACGAGTGACCGAAGCAGCAGGCCCGCATGACGGGCAGCGTGATCCGATCGATTACGTCGCATTCCAGGCACGGCCCGAATTCCACGAGCTGAAACATCGATTCCGGCGGTTCGTGTTCCCGCTCGCGGCGGCGTTCATGCTCTGGTTCCTGCTCTACGTGGTGCTCGCCGCCTTCGCGCACGACTTCATGGCGACCCCCATGCTCGGCATGAACGTCGGGCTGTGGTTCGGCCTGGCGCAGTTCGTCACGACGTTCGCGATCACCATGGCCTACGTGCGGTTCGCCAATCGCCGCCTCGATCCGCGCACCACGGCGCTCCGCGCCGAGCTCGAGGCGATGGAGGGCGGCCGATGAACGCCGCCATCCTGCCCGCAGAGCAGACCGGTGCCGAGCAGAACCCCGTGCTCAACATCGCCATCTTCCTCGTCTTCGTCGCGGTGACGATGGTCATCGTGATCCGCGCGAGCCGCAGCAACAAGAGCGCCGCCGACTTCTACGCCGGGGGCCGCTCGTTCTCCGGACGGCAGAACGGCGTCGCCATCGCGGGCGACTACCTCTCGGCCGCGTCGTTCCTCGGCATCGTGGGAGCGATCGCCATCAACGGGTACGACGGGTTCCTCTACTCGATCGGATTCCTCGTCGCCTGGCTCGTCGCCCTGCTGCTCGTCGCCGAGCTCATGCGCAACACCGCGAAGTTCACGATGGCCGATGTGCTCTCGTTCCGGCTGCAGCAGCGGCCGGTGCGCATGGCGGCGGCACTCACGACCCTCGCCGTCTCGTTCTTCTACCTGCTCGCGCAGATGGCCGGCGCGGGCGGGCTCGTGTCGCTGCTGCTCGGCGTGAACGACGCGCTCGGGCAGTCGCTCGTGATCGCCGTCGTCGGCGTCGTCATGATCTGCTACGTGCTCATCGGCGGTATGAAGGGCACCACGTGGGTGCAGATCATCAAGGCGGTGCTGCTCATCGCCGGAGCCGGAGCCATGACCATCTGGGTGCTCGCGCTCAAGGGCTTCAACTTCTCCGCCGTGCTCGACGCCGCCGTCAACCACCCCGAGAACGCCAACGGCGCCGCGATCCTCGCCCCCGGCCTGCAGTACGGGGCGAACCCGATCGACTTCGTCTCCCTCGCGCTCGCCCTCGTGCTCGGCACCGCGGGCCTGCCGCACGTGCTCATGCGCTTCTACACGGTGCCGACGGCGAAGGACGCCCGAAAGTCGGTGGTGTGGGCGATCTGGCTGATCGGCATCTTCTACCTCTTCACCCTGGTGCTCGGCTACGGGGCGGGCGCACTCGTCGGCCCCGAGACGATCGCCGAAGCCCCCGGCGGGCAGAACTCCGCGGCCCCGCTCCTCGCTGCAGAGCTCGGCGGCCCGCTGCTGCTCGGGTTCATCTCGGCCGTCGCCTTCGCCACCATCCTCGCCGTCGTCGCGGGCCTCACGATCACGGCCTCCGCCTCGTTCGCGCACGACATTTACAACAGCGTGCTCAAGAAGGGCCGTGCCTCGGCGAAGCAGGAGGTGAAGGTGGCCCGGATCACGACGCTTGTGATCGGCGCCGCGGCGATCCTCGGCGGCATCGGCGTGCAGGGGCAGAACGTCGCCTTCCTCGTCGCCCTGGCATTCGCGGTCGCCGCGTCGGCGAACCTGCCGACGATCCTCTACTCGCTCTTCTGGTCGAAGTTCACCACGCGGGGAGCCGTGTGGTCGATGGTCGGCGGCCTGCTGTCGGCGGTCGTGCTCATCGCCCTCTCGCCCGTCGTCTCGGGGAGCGAGACCGCGATGCTCGGCCCAGACGTCGACTTCGCCGTCTTCCCGTTGCAGAACCCCGGCATCGTGTCGATCCCGCTCGGCTTCCTGCTCGGCTGGCTCGGATCGGTGACGAGCTCGCGCAAGGAGTCGAAGCGGCTGGCGGCCGAGATGGAGGTGCGCGCGCTCACCGGTTACGGAGCCGAACCGCCGGTGCAGCACTGACGACGGGCGACCGGGCCCGTCGCGCGGGTCCGGTCGCGCGGCGGGGGAGCGGAGGCCGTGGAAGAATGGTGAACCATGGCCCAACCCGTGAACCCGCCGCGCGGCATGCGCGATTTCCTTCCCGCTGACAAGGCGCGTCGCGAGCACGCGCTGGGGATCATCAGGAGCGTCTACCGCTCGCACGGTTTCGATGAGATCGAGACCCCGGTGGTCGAGGACTACGCGCGGCTGCATGCGGGGCTCGGCGGCGACAACGAGAAGCTCAGCTTCTCGATCCTGAAGCGCGGCATCAGGCCCGAGGCGCTCGCCGCAGCCGCGGAGGCCGGCGACGCGGAGCAGCTGGCCGACCTGGGGCTGCGCTTCGACCTGACGGTGCCGCTCACCCGCTTCTTCGCGTCGCACCGCGCCGAGCTGCCCCCGGTGTTCCGCTCGATCCAGATCGCGCCGGTCTGGCGGGCGGAGCGGCCGCAGAAGGGGCGGTACCGCCAGTTCGTGCAGGCTGACATCGACATCATCGGGGAGGCCGGCCTGCTGGCCGAGATCGAGCTCATCACGGCGACCTCGCAGGCGCTCGCCGCGCTCGGACTCGACGGCTGCGTGATCCGCGTCAACGACCGCCGCATCCTGTTCGGTCTGCTCGCGCACTGCGGCTTCGCGCCGGAGACGCACGACCGCGCCCTCATCACGATCGACAAGCTCGACAAGATCGGCGCGGTCGGCGTCGTCGAGGAGCTGCGCGCGATCGACGGCGATGCCGCCGAGCGCATCGGCGCGGTGCTGGCGGCGGTCGAGCCGGCGCTCGGCGCCGACGGCGCCGGGGCCGGGATCCCACTCACCCGCGAGGCGATCGCGGGGGTGCTGCCCGAGGGGGCCGCCGAAGACGGCGTCGCGAACCTCGTCGCCCTGGGCGAGGCGCTCGACGACGGCCTGCCCGCGGGGGTGGCGGTGCGCTTCGATCCGACGCTCGTGCGCGGCAT
This sequence comes from Leucobacter chromiiresistens, assembly GCF_001477055.1. Lineage (GTDB taxonomy): Bacteria > Actinomycetota > Actinomycetes > Actinomycetales > Microbacteriaceae > Leucobacter > Leucobacter chromiiresistens_A. Next base: position 545 of record NZ_LDRK01000099.1, on the reverse strand, counting down.
GGGGTACTACACCGGAACGATCTTCGAGGTGGCGCACCCGGGCTCCGGCAGCTCCGTCGGCGGCGGCGGCCGCTACGACGGCATGGTCGGCCGCTTCCTGGGGCAGGACGTGCCCGCCGTCGGCTTCTCGATCGGCTTCGAGCGCGTCGTCGACCTGCTGACCCTGCCCGAGTCGACGGGACCGGAGGCGGTGGCGCTCATCGCCGACGCCGACGTCGAGCTGGCGGATCTGCTCGCGCTGAAGCGCGCCCTCGTCGACCGCGGCCACCGCGTGCGCCTCGAGAAGCGGCAGAAGAACATGAAGACGCTGCTCGCCCGCATCGCCGGCGAGGGGTTCGCGCGCGTCGCGAACGTGCGCGCCGGTGTGCGCGACGCCGACGCGCTCGAGTTCCGCGATCTCGCCGACTGAGGTCGGCGCGGCGGCGGTCGACCGGCCGCGTCGGCTGGACGGCGGCGGAGCCGGCTGACCGGCCGTGCTCCGTGCGGGATCCGGCTTCGGTGAGACCCGAGCGCCTGAACCGGCCGCACCGACGCCGAATCTCTCA
>NZ_LDRK01000098.1 GCF_001477055.1 Leucobacter chromiiresistens | reverse complement strand
GCGGGGAGGGGGGAGGCCGGCCGACGTCGCCAGGAGCAGCGGCGGGCGCCGGAGGCGGCGTGGCGGCGGAGGCGGCGTGGCGGCGGAGGCGGCGTGGCGGCGGAGGCGGCGCAGGGAAGAGCGGCGAAGCGGCGCGGGCCCATCGCCCACGCCGCCCCGCCGCACCCCCTACCGCGCCGCCGAGCGCCGCGCGCGAGCAACCGCGAACGCGGTCAGCAGCAGACCCGCCGCCGCCCAGAGGGCGAGCACCACGGCCGGGCCCCCGGCCGATCCGGCGCCCGTCGCGATGCCCAAGAAGCCGTCGAGCGCCGCCCCCAGCGGGCTCGCGTCGCCCACCGCGGCGAGCGGTGCCGGTACGGTCGAGACGACGCCGACGGCGAAGGCGACGACCAGCAGCACGAAGGCGAGGAACCGTCCGGCGCCGCCGAGCAGCGCCGACAGCCCCTGCACGAGCAGCGTGAAGGCGACGCCGGCGACCAGCGCGAAGCCGAGGAACCGCATCCCCTGAGCGACGTCGTACCCGAGTGCGACGGGCAGCACGAGGCCGGCCGCGGCGCCCTGGATCGCGCCGAGCACGACCGCCGGGAGCGCGCTGCGCAGCGTGATGTACCCCACGCCGCGCGCCGCATCGCGGGTGCGCCGCCACAGTGGCGCCAGCACGAGGAACGCGGCCAGTGCACCCGCCCAGAGCGCGATGCCCGCGAAGAGCGGGGCGCCCGAAGCGGTGAACAGCTCGTCGCTGCCGCCCTCGGCCAGCACCGGCGTCACGGCGGTGCGCGCGAGCCGCTCCCGCTCGGCGTCGGTGGTGACCGGCACGCTCTCCGCCGCGGTGTCGAGACCGGTCGCGAGTTCGCCGGCGCCACCGGCGAGCTGCTCGGTGCCGCCCGCGAGTTCTCCGGTGCCGTCGGCGAGCTGCGACGCGCCGTCGGCGAGCTGCGGGGTGCTGGCGGCCAGCTCCCCGGTGCCGGCGCTGAGCGCCGCCGCGCCGTCGGCGAGCTGCGACGCACCCGCCGTGAGCTGCGCGCCCTCCGCCGCCAGCCGGTCGAGGCCCGAGCCGAACTCGGTCAGCCCGTCGGTGAGCTGCCCGAGCTGCCCGAGCTGCGCCGCGGGGTCCGTCCCGGCAGCGCCGCCGCCGAGCTGCTGCTGCAGCGCGTCGGCGGCCTGCGCCACGCCCGCGGCGCCCGCACCCGCGTCGGCGAGCCCGCCGCCGATCGCGCCGGCGTGGGTCTGCAGCCTGCCGGCGAGCCCCTCGCAGAACTCGGGGTCGCTCCCGCTCGCGAAGCACTCGGCGACCAGGGGCTCGATGTCTGCGGCGAGCGCCGTCGCGCCGGCGCCGGCGCTGGTCAGCCCTTGTTCGAGCTGCGCCGACGGGGCCGCCGAGCTCGCCTGCAGCTGCTGCAGCGCCCCCGCGAGGCTCTGGAGCTGCTGCACGGCGGTCGTCGCGCCGGCCGCGAGCTGCGGGTAGGCCTCGGCGAGCTGCTGCGCGCCTGCGACGTAGGAGTCGACGCCCGTCGCGAGGTCGCCCGATCCGGTCGCGAGTGCGCCGGCTCCGCTCGCGAGCTGCTGCGTGCCGTCCGCGAGCTGCCGGGTGCCGTCGGCGAGCTGCGTCGCGCCGTCGTCGAGCTGCGCGGCTCCCGCGGAGAGCTCGGATGCGCCGTCGGCGAGGCCTGCAGCCCCGTCTGCGGCGTCGCCCACCCCCGCGCCGAGCTCGTTGAAGCCGACGTAGACGCCGTCGACGAACTGCTGGCCGAGCTGCTCGTTCAGCACCCGCGTCGCGGTCTGCGTCACGATGCTCGAGAGCGCGGTGTCGATGAGTCGGCCGCGGTCGCTCTCGGTCACGTCGATCCTCGCCTGCGTCGCATCGCCCGGGTCGCCCGACAGCGAGGTCGCGTCTCGCGAGAAGCTCTTCGGGATCGTCACGACGGTCGCGTACCGCCCGTCGGCGACGCCCGCGGCGGCGTCGCCTGCGTCGGTGAGCACCCAGGTGAAGTTCGTCGTGCCGCCGTCGGAGGACGTCGCGCCCGCGCTGGAATCACCGTCAGAGTCGGCAGCGCCCGGATCGCCGATGAGCTCGCCCGCGAGTACGCGCCCGAGGGGCACGACCTGCCCGTCGACCTCCGCCCCCTCGTCGAGATTGACCACGGCGGCGGTCACGTGCTCGAGGCGCTCGTTCGGGTTCCAGAGCCCCCAGAGCAGCACGCCGGCGATCGTCAGCGGCACGAGCATGATGCCGACGACCGTGGTCCATCGCACGGGTCGGGTGCTCTTCAGTCGGGTCAGTGCTGCGCTCATCGCGCGCTCCCTTCGTGGTCGCGAAGATGCGACGCCGAGTGCGGTTCTGCAGGGGAATCGCTCGCACCGGGGTCGCCAGCACCGGGGGCGCCCATCCCGGGGGCGCCCGCCCCTGGGGCGACGAGCTCCGTGCCCGGGGGAAGCATCCGCCGCGCGGGTTCGGCGCCGCCGAGCACGAGGAAGGTGCACTCGGGCGCGGCGCCGCGCGAGACGTCGACGGCGTGCGCCGCGAGGGCGGATCGCGCGTCGTCGGCCGCCCCCGGGTCGGCGTCGGCGCCCGAGTGCCCGCGCAGGTCGAGCACGAGCACGGCCGGGCGATCGCGCAGCGCGTCGCGCAGCGTCTCCGCGGTCGCCCAGGCGGAGCGGGAGCGCAGGGAGGCGGCGCGCTCGGGCAGCAGCAGTCCGGCCGCCTTCGCGGTGCCCCCGGCGATGGGCCGTCGACCGGTCAGCGCCTCGGCGAGCGGAGCCGCGTCGGCGAGCTCTCGCGGGTCGAGCACGAGCGCCTGGCCCGCTGCGACGCGCACCGTCGGCGACACGGCGCCGGGGCGCAGCGCGAGCGCGTCCGCCGCCACCCGCGCGTCGGGCATATCGCCGGGCCAGGAGGCGTGCGCGATCTCGCGGGCGAGGCCCTCGCCCTCGACGTCGAAGACGGGCAGCACGCGGCTGAGGCTGCGCGGCATGCTCCAGGCGCGGTCGCCGAGGAGCGCGAGCACGGCCGGCACGAGCGTCATGCGCACGATGAATGCGTCGACGAAGACCCCGACGGCGAGCCCGAGCGCGATCACCTTGATGCTCGGGTCGCCCTCGGGCACGAAGGCGGCGAACACGGCGAACATGATGAGCGCGGCGGCGGTCACCACCTTGGCGCTGCCGACGAATCCGCGGCGGATCGCGGTCTGCGCGTCGGCGCCGTGCACGTACTCCTCGCGGATGCGCGAGACGAGGAACACCTCGTAGTCCATCGCGAGCCCGAAGAGCACGCCCATGAGGATGATGGGCATGAAGCTCAGCACGGGTCCGGTCGCGTGCACGTGGAGGGCGTCGCCGAACCAGCCCCACTGGAAGACGGCGACGACCGCCCCGAAGGCGACGCCGACGGAGAGCAGGTAGCCGAGCGTCGCTTTGATGGGCACCCACACCGAGCGGAAGACCATGGCGAGCAGGATCAGCGAGAGCCCGACCACGAGCACGCCGAAGGGCAGCAGCGCCTCCCCGAGCAGGTGCGACACGTCGATGCCCACCGCGGTGAATCCGGTCACCGCCAGGCTCACGCCGTACTCGTCGAGCCAGGCGTCGTGGTGCGCGCGGAGCTCTGAGACGAGCTCCGCCGTGCTCTCGGCCTGCGGGCCCTCTTCGGGCACGACCTGGATGATGCCGGTGTCGGCGTTCTGGTTCGGCGTGGCGAGCGGCACGTCGTGCACGCCCGGGATGCCGCGCACCTCGTCGGCGAGATCCTCCATCAGCCCGAGCGGGTCGTCGCTCGTGATGATCGAACCGGTCAGCAGGAGCGGCCCGTTGGCGCCCTCGCCGAAGTGCTCGCCGGTGAGTTCGTAGGTGATGCGGGCGGGGTCGGTCGCCTCGAGCGTCTCGGCTCCGGGGAGCGCGAGTCGGAGCTGCGTCATCGGGATGGCCGCGACGCCGAGCACCACCAGCACGGCGAGGATCGTGGCGACCGGTTTCGCGGTGACGGCGCGCACCCATCCGCCGAAGAAGCGGTCGGCGCGGCTCGTCGACCGGGCCGGCCCGCTCGCGGGCGCACTCGCCGGCGCATCGACGGCCTCGCCCGCGACGAGTGCGGCGAGCGCGGCGCGCTGGCGGCGGGGCAGGATCTTCAGCCCGGCCATGGCGAGGATGGCCGGGGTGAGGGTGACGCCGATGAGCACGGCGACCGCGACTCCCGCCGCTGCGGCGACGCCGAGCGCGGTGAGGAACGGGATCCCCGCGACGGCGAGGCCGAGCAGGGCGATGATCACCGTGAGCCCGGCGAACACGACTGCCGATCCGCTCGTCGCAGTGGCGCGGGCGATCGATTCGGTGACGCCGAGGCCCGATCGCAGCTGCTCCTGGTGCCGGCTCACGATGAAGAGGGTGTAGTCGATGCCGACGGCGAGCCCGAGCATCAGGGCGAGCATGGGGGTGGTCGAGGTCATCTCGGCGAATGCGGTGGTGACGAACAGCCCCGCGATCGTGACCCCGACTCCGATGATCGCGATGATGAGCGGCATGCCCGCCGCGACGAGGGAGCCGAGCGTGAAGAGCAGCACGATGAAGGCGATGAGCACGCCGATTGCTTCGGTGGCGGTGAACCCGGGGATCGACACGGAGAACACGTCGCCGCCGTAGGAGACCTGGGTGCCCTCGGGCAGGCGATCCTGGAGGCGCTCGGTCACCTCGATGATGCCGTCGGTCGTGGCCTCGGGCACATCGCTCTGGGCATCGGTGATCTGGATGGTGATGAGCGCAGCCCGCCCGTCGTCGCTGAGCTCGCTCGCCCCCTGCTCGGCGAAGGGGGATGCGACGGCGCTCACGTGGTCGAGCTGTTCGAGTGCGTCGACGGCTGCGACGACGGCCTGTCGGGTGCGCGGCTCGTCCGCCCGCACTCCGTCGGGGGCGACGACGATGACGGTGGCGCTCGTGCCGCTCACCTCGGGGAAGGTGCGGCCGAGTGCGTCGATCGCCTCCTGGGACTCGGTGCCGGGAATGGTGATGGGCGCGTTCGCCCCCTGCGAGAACAGGCCGGCTGCGATGCCGAGCACGGCGAGGATCGCGATCCACGCGGCGAGCACCAGCCATCTCGCGCGGGTCGCCCAGAGTCCGATCGCGTGGAGCAGAGTCGACATGGGGGAGCCTCTCGATCGGGGAAGGGCGGGTTCGATACACGAGTGTATCCGATTCGATGCACGAGTGTATCCGATTGGGTACACTCCTGTATCGGGAGCCGTTCAGGCTAGGCTCTCCCTGCCGACCGAAGAGAGGAGAGGGGCGACGATGACGAGCACCGCGCACCAGGACCCGCCGACGGCGCGCCGACGCGAAACCCGCAGCCGCCTGCTCGACGCCGCCATCGAGGTCTTCGCCGAGGCCGGAGTGCAGAGCGCCTCCGTGGAGCAGATCTGCGCCCGCGCCGGTTTCTCGCGCGGCGCGTTCTACTCGAACTTCACCTCCAAGGAGCAACTGTTCCTCGCCCTGCTCGAGCGCGAGTTCGACCGCCGCATCGACGACGTCGAAGCCACCATCGCCGAGCTCACGCCCGCGCTGCAGCAGCACCACGGCAGCATCGACGCCGAGCAGGCCGCCGGCTACATCGCCCGGTTCATCGCCGCGGAGCAGGGCGACGCCCACTGGATCATCCTCGAGCACGAGTTCGCGCTGCTCGCGATGCGCGACCCCGAGATCGCACCGGGCTACCTCGCACTCCTCGAACGCGCGACCGCCGGCCTCGCCGCACTCGTCGAGACCGCGATCGCCGCGGCCGGCCGCCGCTTCACCCTCCCCGCCGACCGCACCACCGAGCTGATCAACGCCATGTGCGAGCACGCTGCACGCGTCTCAGCCCTGCAGGGCGCCCCCGGCGGCGCGGGCCACCCGCGCGGCATCGCCGCGCTCCCGCACGAGATCGGCGAGCTGCTCTTCGCCGTGACCGAGCCGATCGAGGCGGGCGACGCGACCCCGGTGCCGTGACGGCGCCACCGGTCAGCGCGCGCTGATCGTGCGGCCGAGTTCGGCGGCCTCGTCCACCGCACGGCGCAGGTCGGCCGCAGCCCACTCCACCCCGAGCTCGGGCAGCATCTCCGCGAGCGTGCGGCTCGTGCCCACCACGTGCACCTCCATGCCGAAACCCGCCCCGAAGAGATGCGCGAGCGGCGCCGTGACGAAATCCTGCACCTCGGGCTCGAGCGGGCCGCCCTGCGCGGTGACGATCACCGCGGGCCGCCCCGCCAGCGGGCGCTCCGACCCCGCCCACGACGCCGTGACGCCCGGCACGTGCACCAGATCGATCCAGGCCTTCACCGTCGACGGCATCGCGTAGTTGTACATCGGCGCCCCCACCACCAGGGCATCGGCGTCGAGCAGCTCGGCGATCAGCCGATCCTGCATGCGCTGCGTCGACGCCTCGAGCGGGTCGCCGCCCCGCAGCGCCTCCGGCCAGTGCTGCGCGCGCTCGCGCAGGTGCGGCGGCTGATCGTCGTGCAGATCCCGCTGCACCACCGTGAAATCGTCGCCCCGGCCCATCCACGCCTCGGCGATCGCGTTCGTGAGCACCCGCGTGCGCGAGGCCCCATCGGCGACCGCTCCGTCGATCTGCAGCAGTGTCGGCACGACTTCCCCTTCCCCCGCTCTCGAGACGAGGATACCCGCCGCTCCCGTAGAATCGACCCGTGCTGCTCTCAGATCGCGACATCAAGGCCGAACTCGAATCGGGACGCATCGGGCTCTCCCCGAGCGAAGCCTCGATGGTGCAGCCCTCGAGCGTCGACGTGCGGCTCGACCGCTACTTCCGCCTGTTCGACAACCACAAGTACGCGGTGATCGACCCCGCCGAGGAGCAGCCGGAGCTGACGCGCCTCATCGAGGTCGACCCGGCGGAGGGCTTCATCCTGCACCCCGGCGAGTTCGTGCTCGGGTCGACGTTCGAGCAGGTCTCGCTGCCCGACGACATCGCCGCGCGACTCGAGGGGAAGAGCTCGCTCGGGCGACTCGGCCTGCTCACCCACTCGACCGCCGGCTTCATCGATCCCGGCTTCTCGGGTCACGTCACTCTCGAGCTCTCCAACGTGGCGACGCTGCCGATCCGCCTCTGGCCCGGCATGAAGATCGGGCAGCTCTGCTTCTTCAAGCTCACCTCGCCCGCCGAGCGCCCGTACGGCTCGGGCGCCACGTTCTCCCGCTACCTCGGCCAGCGCGGCCCCACGGCCTCGCGCTCGCACCTCAACTTCCACCGCGCCGACGTGACGACGACCGCGGCCGGAGCTCCGGGCGCCTGACTCCCGACGGGGGCGCTAGTGCTGCGCGCCCAGCTCGACGAGCAGCACCCCGGCGCCGATCAGCGCGATGCCCGCGCCCATCACCCACGTCAGCGGCTCCTTGAAGAGCACGCGGCTCATCACCGCGGTGAGCGCGACGCCGATCGCCGCCCAGATGCCGTACGCGACGCCCAGCGCCATGCCGAGCGACAGCGTCAGCGACAGCATCACGAACGCCGTCAGATATCCGACCACGACAGCGACGAACCAGAGCCGGTTCGGGCGCTTGCCGGGCGCCGCCGTGGTCGCGACGCGCAGCGAGAGCGACGCCGACACCTCGGTGACGATCGCGATCGCCAGAGTGAGGAACATCATGCGCCTACCTCACCCGCTGCTCGCGGCGCCGATGGCGCCGGCGGCGGCGCCTGCGCCGCACCCGCGGCCTGCGCCGCACGGCGCTGCGCCGCCTGCGACCCCAGCTCGACGAGCAGCACGCCACCGATGATCAGCACGATCCCGGCGCCCATGAGCGCGGTGAACGGCTCGCGGAAGACGAGCGTCGACAGCCCCGCGGTGAGCGCAACGCCGGTCGCCCCCCAGATGCCGTACGCGACGCCGAGCGGCATGCCGAGCGACAGCACCTTGCCGAGGCAGACGAACGAGCCGACGTACCCCACGGCGACCGCGGCGTACAGCGCAGGCGCATCCAGCGCGCCCTTCAGGCTCATCGAACCGGCGACCTCCAGCAGAATCGCGGACGCCAGATAGATCCAGGCCCTCACGCGACGCCTCGCGCGCGGCGCGCCTCCGACTCGGCGACGATCCGCTGCTGCTGCTTCGCCTGGCGGGTGAGCACCGTCGAGAGCACGAGACCCCCGACCAGGGCGACCCCGATCAGCAGGTACAGCCCGACGTCCGGGTCGATCACGCGCGCGACGTACATGAGCACGACGAGGATCGCGAGCACCGCTCCCTCGGTCAGCGCGAACCGCAGGAAGAACCGCATGCGCGACCGGGACAGCGCGTCGAACTCGCGCTGGCCCGCGGCGTCGAGTGCGGGCGGGCCGTGCGGGGCGGGGTGCGTCATGCCTCGAGGCTAGCAACCCCGGAGCGTTCGCCGGCGCCGCCGCACCGCACGAGCGGGCGCGTCAGCGCCGGGCCGCGCGGTGCGCGTCAGCGCCGGGGCGCGTCAGCGCCGGGGCGCCGAGCGCTGCGCGTCCCGCCGGGCCTGCTGCGCGAGCATCTCGTTGTACGCCTCGAGCTCGGCGCCGCCCGAGCGGTCGTCCGCGCGATCCTTGCGCTTCTGCTCCTTCTCGTCGCTCCGCGACCACTGGATGGCCACGATCAGCGCCAGCGCGAGCGTCGGCAGCTCGCCGATGCCCCAGGCGATCCCGCCTCCGGTCGACTGATCCTCCAGCGGCGGCGCCCCCCACGTGCGACCCATCGCCCCGTACCAGTCGGAGAGCAGCAGGCCGTCGCCCGTCATGATGGTGACGCCGAAGAACGCGTGCGACGCCATCGTCGCGAACAGGGTGACGATGCGCAGCGGGTACGGGAAGCGGTACGGCACCGGATCGACGCCGATCATCGACAGGTTGAACAGGTAGCCCGAGATCAGGAAGTGGATGATCATCCACTGGTGCCCCAGATGCTCCTCCGCCGCCCACCGGGCGATCGGCGTGAAGTAGAACACCCACAGCGATCCCGAGAACATGACGGCGGCGAAGGCGGGGTGCGTGACGAGCTTCGAGAAGGGCGTCTGCACCCCCCACAGAATCCACTCGCGGCCGCCCCACGAGCCGTCGCCGCGCTTGTGCGTCGCCCGCAGCGCGAGGGTCACCGGCGCGCCGAGCACGAGGCAGAGCGGGATCAGCATCGCGAACATCATGTGGCCGAGCATGTGCACGCTGAAGAGGTACTGCTCGTACGCGTTCAGCGCGCCGTTCGTCGTGTAGGCGAGCAGCAGGATGCCGAGCACCCACGCCGTCGTGCGCCCGGCCGACCACCGGTCGCCGCGCCGGGCCAGCCGCACCACCGCGGCCAGGTACATCGCGATCGCGAAGACGCACACGAGCGCCCAGAGCAGGTCGAACTTCCACTCCGTCAGATACCGCAGCGGGGTGAGCTCGGGCGGCAGCGGATCGCCCGTGAGCCACTCCGCGGGGCCGATGCCGCCCGGCTGGTCGCGCACGGGCTCCACGGCCACCGGCGTCGCGGTGCGGCCGAGCGCCCCGGCGATCCCGCTCGCGACTCCCATCACCGCGAGCTCCGTGACGACGAACCAGGCGAACGGCCGGGTGCCGCTCGCCGACTCGGCGATGCGCGGAATGAGCCGCACCCGCTGCATCGCCCCGAAGGCGCCCAGCACCACGAGCGATCCCGTCTTGAGCAGCACCAGCTGCCCGTAGCCGGTGCCGAGGAGCGCATCCCACGAGCCGACCCGCAACCAGGCGCTCACGACGCCCGAGGCTGCGACGCCGATGAACGCGAGCAGCGCGATCGACGAGTAGCGGGCGGTGTACGCCGAGAGACGCTGATGGTCGATCGTGCGCGCGATGCAGATCAGCGTGAGCAGGCCTCCGAGCCACACCGCGGCGCCGACGATGTGCACGAGCAGCGCGTTCACCGCGGCGCCGTGCCCCGACGCCCCCGCGGCGTGCCCCTGCTGGGCGAGCGGAAGCGCCGTCGCGAGCGCCGCGACCAGCACCACCAGCGTGAGCTTCCTGCCGCGGATCGCGAAGGCCAGCACCGTGGTCACCGCGGCGAGCAGCAGTTCGAGCAGCCAGAACTGGCCGAGCTCGATCTCGGTCAAGAACTGCGCGAGACCCGCCCCGAACGAGGCGTCGCCCGAGAACGGCTGGCTCGACACGTCCAGGTAGGTGAACAGCGTCGCCGCGGCGCTCGCCACGGTGAGCACCGCAGCCGACCCCGCCGCGAAGTCCATGGCGAGCCGCGTCTCCGGCCGGTCGTTCGCGAACACCCAGACCGCCATCACCACCGAGCCGATGAGGCCCGCCATCGCGATGTTCACGATCGTGCGCGTCACCGGCAGCCCGAAGCGGACGAACGCCCCCGGATCGGCGATCGACCGCTCGGCGGCGGCACCGCCGATGCCGAGGCCGAGCCAGAGCGCCAGCAGCGTAGCGGCGAGCAGCACGGCGGGGGCGAGAACGCGGACGAGACGGGGCACCCGACTAGCCTACGCGCACCGCGGTGTGAGCTCGGTCGGCGCCCGTGGGGGGCGCCGGCGCCGCCGCTTCCGTCTTCGTCGTCCCCGCGGGCTCGGCGTCCGGCCCCCCGCGTCTGCTCCTCACTCGCGCGGACCGCCGAACCCGGGCGGCGAAACGACGAAACCCCCGAAGCGCTGTGCGGTTCGGGGGTTTCGAGGAAGACGAAGTTACTTGACAGCAGCCTTGAGCTTGCTGCCGACCGACACCTTGACGCGCTTGCCGGCGGGGATGTCGATGGACTCGCCGGTGCGGGGGTTGCGGCCGGTGCGAGCAGCGGTGGTCGCGGTCTCGAAGGAGATCCAGCCGGGGATCGACACCTTGTCACCCGAAGCGACGGTGTCGGAGACAGCGGAGAACAGCCCGTCGATCACGCTGGAGACGGCTGCCTGGCTCTGGCCGGTCTCGGCGGCGATCTTCGCGACAAGCTCGGTCTTGTTGAGTGCCATGTTGTGTCCTTCCAAGGCGGTGCGCCGCAATCGGGCACGCCCCTAGATCTGGGTTCAGGGTTCCCTCCGGGTGGAGGGTCCGATCGATTGATCGGTACGAATCTACCCCAATTCGGCGGAATGATGCCGAACTTCAGTCGGGGATTCCCCAGACTTAGGTATTGAAAAGCGATATTGCAGTGGTCCGAGAGCGTTTTTCAGTATCGATCGCGTACAACGCGGAATGGCGCGGACCCCGAAGGTTCCACGCCATTCACGCTGCAGCTGTTCCCAGCGGAAGGGTTACCAGCTCGACTTGGTGATGCCGGGCAGCTCGCCGCGGTGCGCCATGTCGCGGAAGCGCACACGGGAGACGCCGTACTTCGTCAGCACGCCGCGGGGGCGGCCGTCGATGACGTCGCGGCTGCGCACGCGCACCGGCGAGGCGTTGCGGGGCAGCTTCTGCAGGCCGACGCGTGCGGCCTCGCGGCTCTCGTCGGTGCCGTTCGGATCGACGAGGGCCTTCTTCAGCTCGAGGCGCTTCGCCGCGTAACGCGCAACGATCGCCTGACGCTGCTTGTTCTTCGCGATCATGCTCTTCTTCGCCATGATTAACGCTCCTCTCGGAAGTCGACGTGCTTGCGGATGACCGGGTCGTACTTCTTCAGCACGAGACGATCGGGGGTGTTGCGACGGTTCTTCTTGGTCACGTAGGTGAACCCGGTGCCTGCCGTCGAACGGAGCTTGATGATCGGACGTACGTCCTTGTCCTTAGCCATTAGAGCTTCACCCCGCGCTTCTGCAGATCAGCGACTACCGACTCGATGCCGCGTGCGTCGATCATCTTGATGCCCTTGACCGAGAGGGTCAGGGTCACCTTGCGGCCGAGCGAGGGCACGTAGTAGGTCTTCTTCTGGATGTTCGGATCGAACCGGCGCTTGGTGCGACGGTGCGAGTGCGAAATGTTGTGACCGAAGCCGGGAACGGCGCCGGTCACCTGGCACACTGCTGCCATGATGTTTCCTCTCATACCGTGAGACCGGACGGTCTCACCCAAGATTTCTTGTCTGCGCGAGTCTGCCTCGGCGCCGGTTTCGGCTCGCTGCGATCGATTCACGCGGTCTGCGCACTGGGACGGCGCACAGCCAAAGATCGAGCATACGCCACTCCGGAGCTGCGGGCAACCGGAGTATCGGCGAGTGGGCGATTCAGGGGTCGTGTTCGCGCTTCACCTGCGCGAGACGGGTCTCCGCCTGCGCGTAGGCGAGCGACTCCTGCTCGAGCACGTATTCGAGGTCTCCGATGTTGGTGCGCAGGATCTTCACCACGTCGTCGAGCTCGGCGCGCGCCCCGATCTGCTCGCTGATCCGCGCTTCGGCTTCGCTGATCCGAGCCTGCTCGGAGTCGAGCGCCGCACGCGCGCGGTCGAGGTTCTGCCGCGCGATCTCGACTTCGGATTCGACGCGTGCCTTGTCGCGCACGACGTCGCGCAGCTCCTCCTCCGCCTCCGCGCGGGCGCGGCGCAGGCGCTCCGCCTCTTTGTCGGCGAGGCGGCGCTCCCACTCGGAGAGCGACGAACCGCGATCGGCGAGGGGGTCCGCACGCCCACGCGGACGCGGCGCGCGGACCCCCTCGCCGATCGCGGTTCGTCGCTCGCCGAGTGGGGGCGCCGCCGCGGCGACAAGGGGGCGGAGCGCCTGCGCCGCGCCCGCGCGGAGGCGGAGGAGGGAGCTGCGCGCGGTCTTGCGCGGCAAGGCCGGCGTCGAATCCGAGGTCGCGATCGCGCGGCCGCAGCTCGACCGCGCGCGTTCGGCGCTCGACTCCGAGCAGGCTCGGCTCAGCGAAGCCGAAGCGCGGATCAGCGAGCAGCTA
>NZ_LDRK01000097.1 GCF_001477055.1 Leucobacter chromiiresistens | reverse complement strand
CGGGCCCGCCGAGCCCCTGCTGAGATGGCGTTCCCACGAGAGGGGCTCGGCGCGCGGGCAGGGGCTCGGCGCACGGGCATGGGCTCGGCGCACGGGCAGGGGCTCGGGGAGCGGCCCCGCCGGTCAGGCGGAGCGCTGCTCCCGGAGCTCGGCGAGTTCGCGGCCCGAGCGGGTCGCATCCTGCTCCGCCTGCTCCTTGAGCGACGCAGCGAGGTCGGCGAAGTCGTCGAGCGCGGGGTTCACGCCGACGAGCGTGAAGGGCCGCTCGACGATGCGCAGGTCGAGGCCCCAGACGTCTTCGAGCACGCGCCGCAACCACGGCGTCGAGTGGTCCCAGCCCTCCTTGGGGGTGCCGGGGCCGTAGTTGCCGCCGATGACCGTGATGAGCGTCGCCGGCTTGCCCTGCAGCGCCGTGCCCTGGGGGTCGATGCGCGGGTCGGTGTAGGCGACGTCGAACCAGGTCTTGAAGTGCTGCGAGGGGCCGTAGTTGTAGAGCGGCACGTCGAAGAGGAGCGCGTCGGCCGAGATGAGCTCATCGGCGAGGGCGGTGGCGAGGGCGCGTGCGTCGCGCTGCTCGGGGCTGCGCTCGTCTTCGGGGGTGAAGCCTCCGGTGACGGCCGCTCGCCAGACCTCGGCGGAGATCGGGTCGGCGGCGATGTCGCGGCGCACGACCGTCGAATCGGGGTGGGCGGCCGTCCATTCCTGCTCGACGCGGTCGCCGAGCGCGCGGCTCGCGGAGGTGGCGGGGAGGATGCTCGCATCCAGGCGGAAGAAGGTCACGCGGACTCCGTTCTACTGTGGTGAGTCGCTCGTATTTTCAGAGTGACTTCGGTGAGTGTAGCACCGTAGAATGGGGGCATGGCAGACCCCGCGCACGATCGGCACGAGTGCGATGCCGCAGTCAGCCTCGCATTCTCCGTGCTCGGAAAACGCTGGAACGGCATGATCATCGATGCACTCGGCGGGGGATCGCTCGCCTTCGCCGAGGTGCGGCGCGCGGTGCCGGGCATCAGCGATGCGGTGCTCTCCGATCGGCTCTCCGAACTCGCGGAGGTGCGGCTCATCTCGCGCACCGTGTCGCCCGGACCGCCGGTGTCGGTGACGTACGCCCTCACTCCCGGGGGCGAGCAGCTGGTGCCCGTGCTCGACGATCTGGGTCGCTGGGCCTCGGCCAACCTCGCACCCGCAGCGCCGCGCGAGTAGCTCGGCCGGCCGGCGGCGACCCCCGGGCTTCGCGATCCGCGATCCGCGACTCGGGCCGCGATCCGCGACTCGGGCATCGGCCGGCGCGCCGGTGCCGGTGTCAGCCGGGCAGGGCGGGGCGCCGCTCGCCGCCGAAGCTCGGGATCAGCAGCGACAGCACCAGGGCGGCCGCTCCCGCCGCGATCGCGAGCCAGAAGCAGACGTCGAATGCCGCGCGGCTCGGAATCGCCTGCCCGCCGAACTCCACCGTCATGGACGCGAGCACCCCGCCCATCACGGCGGAGGCGCTCGACGTGCCGATCGATCGGAAGAGCGCGTTCAGCCCGTTGGAGGCGCCCGTCTCGTGCGCGGGCACCGACCGCATGATGATCATCGGCATGGCGGCGAAGCTGAACCCGATGCCGACGCCGATGCAGAGGTTCGCGACGAACACGTGCCACACCTCGCTCGACCAGAGCAGCACGAAGACGTAGGCGAGCACGATCGCCGCGGTGCCGGCGGTGAAGAGCGGGCGGGGGCCGACCGTGCGCTCGAGCCAGCCCGAGAGCGGCGACAGGATCATCATCACGATCCCGGCCGGCATCACGACGAGTGCGGCCTCCATCATGTCGAGGCCGAAGCCGGAGCCCGAGGCGACGGGCAGCTCGAGCAGCTGCGGGAAGGCGACGTTCGACGAGAAGAGCGCGAACCCCATGCCGATCGCTGCGATGTTGGTGAACAGCACGGCGGGGCGGGCGGCGACCCGCAGATCGAGCAGCGGATCCCGTGCCCGCAGCTGGTACCAGCCCCAGAGCAGCAGTACGACGACGCCGCACGCGACCGTCGAGAGGGCGAGCGGCGACGCCCAGCCCCAGTGCGCGCCGCGGGAGACGAAGAGCAGCACGCCCGAGAGGCCCGCTGCGAGGCCGAGTGCACCGAGCACGTCGAGGCGGCCCGTCGAGCGCAGCACATCGCCCGGCACGCACCAGGCGATGAGCGGCACCCCCAGGGCGCCGAGCCCGGCTGCGAGCCAGAAGAGCGCGTGCCAGTCGGCGTGCAGCGCGAGGTACGCGGCGAGCGGCATGCCCACGGCGCCGCCCACGCCCATCGTCGCGCTCATGAGCGCGACCGCGGTGCCGAGGCGGCTCGGGGGCAGCACGTCTCGCATGATCGCGATGCCGAGCGGGATCACCCCGGTGACCGCGCCCTGCAGCGCCCGCCCGATGATCACGCCGACGATCGTGCCGGCGACCGCCGCGGTGACCGATCCGACGATGAGCAGGGCGAGCAGCACCAGCACGACCCGCTTCTTGCCGAAGAGGTCGCCGAGCCTGCCCGAGATCGGCGTCGCGATGGCGGCGACGAGCAGTGTGATCGTCACGACCCAGGAGGTGTCCTCGCGCGATGCGTCGAGCAGGCGCGGCAGCTCGGCCTGGAGGGGCACCACGAGCGTGAACATGAACGACGAGCAGAGGCCCGCGTACGCGAGCGCGGCGACGGTGGCCCAGCGCGCCGGGGTGCGGGAGAGGCGGTCTCTGCCTCTCCGATCCGCGCTCCCCATCCGATCAGCCTACCGGGGCGTGCGGGATCCGCGGGGCGGGTGAGGAGCGCCGGGCGGGATCCGGAGCGGGAGGCGTCAGCCCGCGACGCGTCAGCCCGCGGGGCGCGACGGTGCGAGGCCCGCGAGCACGCCGAGCAGCGAGTCGGGCACGAGGCCCGTGTCGGCGCGGCCGTCGCGCACGATCGCGGCGATCCTCGCTCCGAGCTCCGCCGTCGTCGCGCCCATGCCGGCGCCCGCGAGCGCCGGCAGGGATCCGAGCACCTCGACGGTCGCGGCCTCCACGGCGCGCGCGGCCTCGCCCTCGCCGAGGTGGCCGAGCATGAGCGCGAGCGAGAGGATCGCGCCGGCGGGGTTCGCCCAGCCCTTCCCGGCGATGTCGGGCGCCGAGCCGTGGATGGCCTCGAACATGCTGGGCGCGCTGCCGTCGAGGTTGAGGTTGGCGCTGGTCGCGACGCCGAGACCGCCCTGGATCACGGCGCCGAGGTCGGTGATGATGTCGCCGAACAGGTTGTCGGTGACGACGACGTCGAACCGCTCGGGGGTGAGCGGCAGGTGGAAGCACATCGCGTCGACGTGCACGTAGTCCACCTCGACCTCGGGGTAGCGCTCGCCGACATCTGCGACGACCTGCTGCCACAGCTGCCCGGCGGCGACCAGGATGTTGGTCTTGTGGCACAGCGTCAGCCTGCGGCGGCGCCCGACGGCGAGGCGGAACGCGAAGTCGACGACGCGCTCGATGCCGGCGCGCGTGTTGAGCGACTCCTGCATCGCGACGGCGTTCGGGGTGCCCGCGTGCACCGTCGATCCGCGGCCCACGTAGGCGCCCTCGGTGTTCTCGCGCACGATCACCATCTCGCAGCGCTCCGGTGTGAGGTCGGCGATCGGGGTCGGCACGCCGGGGTAGAGGCGCACGGGGCGCACGTTCGCGGCCTGCTGGAAGCGCTGGCGCATCTCGAGGATGAACCCGCGCTCGAGGATGCCGGGGGTGACGCGGGGGTCGCCCATGGAGCCGAACAGGATCGCCTCC
This sequence comes from Leucobacter chromiiresistens, assembly GCF_001477055.1. Taxonomy (GTDB): domain Bacteria; phylum Actinomycetota; class Actinomycetes; order Actinomycetales; family Microbacteriaceae; genus Leucobacter; species Leucobacter chromiiresistens_A. Next base: position 2,861 of record NZ_LDRK01000097.1, on the reverse strand, counting down.
TTGTCGCGCAGCTGCGCCTCGACCGCGTCGAAGAGCTCCCCGGTCTCGAGGTAGTGGTTGGCGCCCGCCGCGAAGGTGCTGCGCTCGGTGCGGAACCCGTAGCGCTCCTCCGCGGCGTCGAGCACGTCGAGCGCGCATCCGACGACTTCGGGGCCGATGCCGTCTCCGGGGAGTACGGCGATGGCGTAGCTCTTCGTCATGTCGGTCCTTTCGAGAACGTGCGGCCGCTCGCGCCTTGGAGATGGGCCTGTGGTGATCTATATTAAATGGTAAGACCACTCGGCGCGAAGGGTTCGTGTGCACGGCCGCACCCGAACGGATCCGCCACCAGCTGCAGAGGAACCGCCATGCCTGACGCACTCGATCTCATCGCGCCCGCCGGAGCACTGCCCATCGGCGCCGAGTGGCGCACGATGGAGGCGAGCGCGGAGATCGTCTTCCCCTTCGACGGCAGCGTCATCGGCCGAGCCCCCGTGAGCGGCCGGCAGGAGTCGCTCGACGCCCTCGACGCCGCCGAGCAGGCGCGAGCCGCCGTCGCCGCCCTCACCACCGCCCAGCGCAAGGCGATCCTCACCGACCTCACCGCCCGCGTGCGCGCCGAGGCCCAGCGCCTCGAAGACCTCCTCGTGCTCGAGACCGGCAAGCCGCGCGTCGACTGCCGCACCGAGGTGAACCGCACCATCGTCACGCTCGAGGCGACCGCGGAGGAGGTCTCGCACATCCACGGCGAGACCGTGCCCCTCGATCTCCAAGAGCTCGGCCGCGGCATGATCGGCTACTACACGCGCAAGCCCGCGGGCATCGTCATCGGCATCGCCGGCTTCAACTACCCGCTGCTGCTCGCCACGCACAAGCTCGCCCCCGCAATCGCGGCCGGCTGCCCCGTCATCATCAAACCCGCCCCCAACACGCCGCTCGCCACGATCGAACTGCTCGCCATCACCCGCGAGATCCTCGACGCGCACGGCGTGACCGCGGCCGCCGCACAGCTCGTCAACGGCGACCCCGTCGTCGGCGAGACGCTCGTGCGCGACCCCCGCGCCGCCGTGGTCTCGTTCACCGGATCGGCGAAGATCGGGCACCTCATCGCCCAGCAGGCCGCGCCTCGCAAGGCCGTGCTCGAGCTCGGCTCCAACACCGGCTTCATCGTCGCCGCCGACGCCGACCTCGAGGCCGCGGTCGACGCCGTGCTGCGCGGCGGCTTCTACGCCAACGGGCAGGCCTGCATCTCGGTGCAGCGCGTCGTGCTCGAGCGCGGGATCGCGGAGCGCTTCTCCGCGCGCCTCGTCGAGCGCATGCGCGAACTCGTCGTGGGCGACCCCCGCGACCTCGCCACGAACGTGGCGCCCGTGATCAACGCCGCATCGGGCGAGCGCATCCGCGCCATGATCGACCGCGCGCTCGCCGCAGGCGCCGAGCTGCTCACCGACGGACCGGGCGACGGCGCCGCAGCGCACCTGAACCCCGTGGTGCTCGGCGACGTTCCCGCCGACGTCGACGTGTGGTGCGAGGAGATCTTCGGGCCCGTCGTCTGCCTCACCGCCGTCGACTCCATCGACGCCGCGATCGACCTCGTCAACGACTCCCGCTACGGCTTGCAGGCCGCCGTCTACACGGCCTCGCTCGAGACCGCGTTCGCCGCGATCGACCGGCTCGAGGTCGGCGGGGTCGTCGTCAACGAGATCCCCGGCTTCCGCTCCGACATCATGCCGTACGGCGGCGTGAAGGACTCGGGCATCGGCCGCGAGGGGCCCCGATTCGCCATCGAGGAGTTCACCGTCACCCGCATGGCGATGATCCGCCCCCGGGCGCGCGGCTGACGCCGCACGGCGATCCCGCACCGCATTCCGAACCACATCCCGCACCGACCCTGGAGGCCCTCGCATGAGCCACACGCCGATCGACTACTCGCAGCTCTTCCGCCTCGACGGGCGCACCGTGGTCGTGATCGGCGCCGGCAGCGGCATCGGCCGCGAATCGGCGCAGGCGCTCGCCGCGCAGGGCGCGCACGTCGTGGTCGCCGATTACTCGCTCGAGGGGGCCGAGGCGACCGTCGCGCTCATCACCGAGCGCGGGGGAGTCGCCGAGGCGGTCGAGCTGAACGTGCTCGACGACGCCGCCGTGGAGGCCGCCGCCGAGCGCTTCGGCACCGCCTCCGCGCTGGTCTTCACCGCCGCGACGAACGTGCGCAAGCGCATGGACGATTACTCGCTCGACGAGTTCGACCGCGTCGTGAACCTCAACCTGCGCGCCTCGTTCCAGCTGATCCGCCGCTTCGGCGCCCGGTTCGCCGCCAACGGGGGAGGATCTATCGTGGGCTTCGCGTCGATCCGCGCGCAGGTCGTCGAGCCCGGCCAGGGCGTCTACGCCGCCACGAAGGCGGGCCTCGTGCAGCTCGCGAAGACCGCTGCCGCCGAGTACGGCGCGCAGGGCGTGCGCGTCAACGTGGTGGCCCCCGGCGTCGTCGAGACCCCGCTCACCGCGCAGATCAAGGCGAACGACGAGTGGTACGGGGCGTACGCCGAGAAGGCCGCGCTCGGCCGCTGGGCGCGCCCCGACGAGCTCGCCGGCGCCGTGGTCTACCTCGCCTCGGATGCGTCGTCGTTCGTGACGGGATCGACCCTCTTCGTCGACGGCGGCTGGACGGCGATCGACGGCCGCTTCACCCCGCCCGCCTCCTAGGGCGCGGCCCGCGCGCCCCTTCGCGGGCGCTCGGCGCGCCTGGCCCGCCCCTTCCCGGTCTCGGCGCGCCCCTTCCCGCGCCGAGACCGAGGGTTTCGCCTCAGCGCGATGGAATCTGCACGATGAAATCCCTCGCGCTCGGCTGAAACCCTCGGTCTCGACGGGGACAGGCGCGGGGG
>NZ_LDRK01000096.1 GCF_001477055.1 Leucobacter chromiiresistens | reverse complement strand
GAGGCGGGGGGTGGGCATCGGGCGGGCGGCGTGCGGGCGGCGTCTTTCGGAGGGGCGGGCCGGCGCCGGGCGGCTGCGCGGGCAGATCGAGTTCGCGCCCGAGCTGGTGGTGCGGGCCTCCACGGTGGGCGGGGCCGGACGCGCAGCCGCGCTGCGCCGCTGCGTCTGCATCGTCGTCGGCGCCCCGCCGCCCGCTCCTCTCCGCTTCTGCGAGCCGGGTCACTTCGAGGGCGTGTCGCGCCCTGCGTCGCGTCCGACACGCACGAGAAGTGACCCCGCTCGCACGGTTGGCGGGGGCAGAGCGCAGCGGGGTCGTTTTCGGAGCGTGTCGGGCACGTCGAAGGGCGCGACACGCTCCCGAAGTGACCCCGCTCGCAGAAGAGGAGAGGAGGGGGCGGCGGGGCGCCGACGACGATGCAGACGCAGCGGCGCAGCGCGGCTGCGCGTCAGGCGCCGCCCACCGTGGAGGCGCGCACCACGAGCTCGGGCGTGAACTCGATCTGCTCGCGCACCGCATCGGCGCCGGCCCGCGCCTCCGAGAGCAGCAGCCCGACCGCGGTCGCGCCGATCTCCACCGCCGGCTGCCGCACCGACGTGATCGGCACCACCGCAGCGCTCGCGAAGTCGATGTCGTCGTAGCCGATGAGCGCGATGTCCTCGGGCACGCGCAGCGATCCGGTCATGACGAGCGCCTGCAGCACGCCCATCGCGAGCAGGTCGTTGGCGGCGAAGACGGCATCGGGCCGCCGGTCGGCGGGCAGTGCGAGGATCTCCTCGGCGATCCGGCGCCCCTCGAGCACGCTCAGCGCCTGCGTCTCGCGCACTTCGAGGGTGGCCCCGGCGACCTCGGCGATCACCGAGCGGGCCCCGTTCACGCGGTCGGAGACCTGCTTGATGCCGAGGGGGCCGCCGACGAACGCGATGCGGCGGCGCCCCTGCTCGAGCAGGTGGCGGGCGGCGATGCGGCCGCCCTCGACGTCGTCCACCGACACGGACGAGAAGGATCGGTCGCTCGACCCGCGATCGACGAGCACGACGGGGATGCCGGCCTGGCGGAGGCGCCAGAGCTGCGTGAGGTCGGTGTCGACGGGCGAGATGAGCACGCCGGCGACCCGGTGCTCCTCGAACATCTCGAGGATGCTGTGCTCGCGCTGCGGCGAGTCATCGCTGCCGCCCATGAGCACGGTGTACCCGTCGTCGATGGCGCGCCGCTGCGCCCCGTGCGCCAGGTCCATGAAGAAGGGGTTGCGGGTGTCGAGCACGACGAGGCCGAAGCTGCTGCTGCGGCCCGCGCGCAGCTGCCGGGCCGCGTCGTTGCGCACGAAGCCGAGGTGCTCGATCGCCTGCGTGACGCGGGCGACCGTGGCGGCGGCGACGATCTCGGGGCGGTTGAGCACGTTCGAGACCGTGCCCACCGACACTCCCGCCTCGCGGGCGACGTCGCGGATGCTCGCAGCCATGGCGTGATCCCCCACTCAAGATTCGTACAGCACGTTTCGGAGCAGTCTACCGATCGCATCACCGGTTTGAAACGCTTCAATAACGACTGCGAAACCGATTCGACATCGACTTGACTCATTCGCGACGCGCGCCATAAACTCGCCTCAACCGCGATTGAAACGATTCACAGTGAGGATCGCGCACCACCCCCGACATGCCCTTCCGATGGCAGGAAGTCCGTGAGTTCAATGAAGAAACCACCCACCGGCGCACCGCTGCTCGAGCTGCGCGGCGTCGCCAAGGCCTTCGGCCAGGTGATCGCACTGCGCGACAGCACGCTCGCGCTCCACCCCGGTTCGATCCACGCGCTCGTCGGCGAGAACGGCGCGGGCAAGTCTACGCTGGTGAAGATCATCGCCGGCCTCTACCGCCGCGACAGCGGGGAGTTCCTGTACGACGGCGAGAGCGTCGACTTCTCGACCACCGCCGAGTCGAAGGCCGCTGGGATCGCGGTCATCTACCAGGAGCCCACCCTCTTCCCCGACCTGTCGGTCACCGAGAACATCTTCATGGGCCGCCAGCCGCGCGGCCGATTCGGGCGCATCGACCGCGGCGCCATGCGAACCGAGGTCGAGTCGCTGTTCGCCCGCCTCGGCGTCGCCATGGACCCCGATCGCACCGCCGACGGCCTCTCCATCGCCGACCAGCAGATGATCGAGATCGCCAAGGCCATCTCGCTCGACGCGCGCGTGCTCATCATGGACGAGCCCACTGCCGCACTGTCGGGCGTCGAGGTCGACCGCCTCTTCCAGGTGGCCCGGGCGCTCCGCGACGAGGGCCGCGCGCTCGTCTTCATCTCGCACCGCTTCGACGAGGTGTTCGCGCTCTGCGACACCATCACGGTGATGCGCGACGGCAGCTACGTGTCGACGCGCGCCATCGCCGAGACCGACCCCGACAGCGTCGTCGCCGAAATGGTGGGGCGCGAGATCACCGACCTCTTCCCGAAGCTCGAGACCGAGGTCGGCGAGCCGCTGCTCGTGGTCGAGGGGCTCACGAGCCCGGGCGTGTTCAGCGACATCAGCTTCACCGTGCGCGCCGGCGAGATCGTCGGGCTCGCGGGCCTCGTGGGCGCAGGGCGCAGCGAGGTCGCCCGCGCCGTGTTCGGCGTCGATCCGTACCGCAGCGGCACCGTCACCGTCGCCGGCACCCGGGTGCCCGCGAACAAGCCGACCGCGGCGATGCGCGCCGGGCTGGCGCTCGTGCCCGAGGATCGCCGCAAGCAGGGACTCGTGCTCGACTCCAGCGTGGGGCGCAACACGACCTCCGTGATCCTCGACTCGATCGCGAAGCTCGGCCTCGTCACCACCGGGGCGGAGAACCGCGCCGCGCGACCCTGGTCGGAGAAGCTCGAGGTGAAGGCCAACGCGCTGACCACGATCGCGGGCACCCTGTCGGGCGGCAACCAGCAGAAGGTCGTGCTCGGCAAGTGGCTCGCCACCGACCCGCGCGTGCTCATCATCGACGAGCCGACGCGCGGCATCGACGTCGGCACCAAATCCGAGGTGCACCGCCTGCTGTCGACGCTCGCCAGTCAGGGCATGGGCGTGCTCATGATCTCGAGCGAGCTGCCCGAAGTGCTCGGCATGGCCGACCGGGTGCTCGTCATGCACGAGGGGCGCATCACCGCGACCATCGATCGCGAGGCGGCGACGCAGGAGAACGTCATGCGCGCGGCCACCCACAGCTCGAGCACGGAATCGGAGCACGCCGCATGAGCGCGACCACCCTGAATGCCCCCGGCGTCGGATTCGGCGCGATCGTCGGGCGACTCACCCGCGCGCGGGAGGCGAGCATCCTGCTCGCCGTGCTGCTCGTCGTCGCCGCAGCCACGATCAAGAACCCGAACTTCCTGTTCTCCACCGACGGCTACCGCGACCTGTGGCTGACGCCCTCGCTGCTGCTGCTCGTCGCCGTCGGCCAGGCGGTCGTGCTGATCACCCGCAACGTCGACCTGTCGGTCGGCTCGATCCTCGGCCTGAGCGCGTACCTCACCGGCCGCCTCTTCATCGACCTGCCGGGGGTGCCCGCGATCGCCGTCGTCCTGATCGCGATCGTGTTCGGCGGCCTGCTGGGGCTGATCAACGGCGCGCTCGTCGCCTTGGCGAAGGTGCCGGCGCTCGTGATCACGCTCGGCACGATGTACGCGTTCCGCGGCATCAACGTGCTGTGGACGGGGTCGGATCGCATCAACGCCTCCGACATGCCCCGCGGATTCCTCGCGCTCGGCACCGCCCAGGTGCTCACCATCCCGGTGCTCACCATCATCGCCGTGGTCGTGCTGATCGCCGTGGCCTGGTGGCTGAAGAACACGCGGGGCGGGCGCGAGTGCTACGCGATCGGATCGGATCCCGATGCGGCCCAGCTCTACGGCCTGCCCGTCACCCGCCGCGTGCTCACCGCGTTCGTGCTCTCGGGCGCGCTCTCCGGGTTCGCCGGAGTGCTGTACGCGGCGCGCTACGGCACGATCAACTCGCAGGCCGGCGCCGGCTGGGAGTTCGACGCGATCGGCGCAGCCGTGATCGGCGGCGTCGCGATCTTCGGCGGCGTGGGATCGGTGTGGGGCGCGGCGATCGGCGCGGCGCTGCTCATGACCATCAACCGCGCGCTCCCCGTGCTCGGCGTGCCCGACTTCTGGCAGCGCGCCGTGGTCGGCGTGCTCATCATCGGCGCCATCGTGCTCGACCGCGTGCTCTCGCTCCGGCAGCACCGCAAACTCATCGAAGAACGGGAGACGCAGCGATGACCGCTCAGACCACCGTCACCACCTCCACGACGAGCCTCCGCCCCATCGCGGACTACGACCGCCCGCTGTGGCAGCGCCTCCTCCTCACCCGCGAGAGCGCGATCATCGCCCTCGTCGTCATCGTCGTCGTCTTCGCGAGCATCGTGGTGCCGAACTTCGGCAGCAAGATCACGATGACGTACCTGCTGCTCGACATCTTCCCGATCCTCATCATCGCGCTGCCGATGACCGCGATCATCGTGACGGGCGAGATCGACCTGTCGGTCGCGAGCATCGTCGGCCTGTCGAGCGTGCTCACCGGGGTGCTCACGCAGGCGGGCGTGCCGTTCGGGCTGACCATCGTGCTCGCCCTCGCCGCCGGGCTCCTCGCGGGCGTCATCAACGGGTTCCTCATCACCGCAGTCGGCCTCCCCTCGCTCGCGGTGACGATCGGCACGCTCGCGCTCTTCCGCGGCATCGCCGTCGGTCTGCTCGGCACCACCGCCGTCACCGAGTTCCCCGAGTTCTGGACGGACCTCGCGAAGGAGAAGATCGGCTCGACCGGCATCCCGGTCGTGATGATCGTCTTTGTCGTGCTGGCGATCGCCTTCGCCATCCTGCTGCACTTCACGAAGTTCGGCCGCGGCGTCTTCGCGATCGGCCTCTCCCCCGAGGCGGCGCGCTTCTCCGGCGTCGACGTGGCCCGCACCAAGATGCTGCTCTACGTGCTCAGCGGCGCGGTGTCGGCCCTCGCCGGCATCTACTTCACGCTGCGCTACGGCAGCGCCCGCGGCGACAACGCCACCGGCATGGAGCTGCAGGTCATCGCGGCCGTACTGCTCGGCGGCGTGTCGATCTTTGGCGGCCGCGGCGCCCTGCACGGGGTGATCGCCGGCGTCGTGCTGATCGGCGTGCTCGGCAGCGCCCTGCGCCTCGCGAACGTCACCTCCGACGTGATCAACATCATCACCGGAGCGCTGCTGATCGCCGCCGTCATCTCGACGAGCGTGATCGCCGCCGTCAAGAACCGGCGGAGAACCGGGAGGAAGCTGCAGGTCGCCGGCGCGCGAGCCGCGACGACCGCCTGACCCCCGGGCCGGGCGACTGGCGCCGCGGGCCGCCTCGGCGGTCGAGCGGCCGCCGCCCCGGACCACGGGCCCGGACCCCCGGAAGACTTCCACGACCACCCACACCCAACCCCGCACCGCGGGGCGATGAAAGGAAACGACGAACGATGTGGTTCCAGAACAATACGAAGAAGGCCGGCGCGGTGCTCGCGCTGGCGGCCAGCGCGGCACTGCTGCTCTCGAGCTGCTCGGGCGGTGACGCCGGAGGCGGCGGCTCCGAGGGCGGCTCCGAGGGATCCGGCGCGAGCATCACGTTCCTGCCGAAGAACCTCGGCAACCCCTACTTCGACACCTCGAGCAAGGGCGGCAAGGCCGCGGTCGAGGCGTTCGGCGGCACCTTCAGCGAGGTCGGCCCCACCGAGGCCACGCCCGACGCGCAGGTGAGCTTCATCAACACCGCGACCCAGCAGGGCGTCGGCGCGCTCGCCATCTCGGCGAACGACCCGAAGGCGATCTGCGACGCCGTGAACGAGGCCCGCGACAACGACGTGAAGGTCGTCACGTTCGACTCCGACACCAGCGCCGACTGCCGCGACCTGTTCGTGAACCAGGCCGACGCCGCGGGCATCGCCCAGGTGCAGGTCGACATGATCACCGAGCAGATCGGCGACGAGGGCCAGATCGCGGTGCTCTCGGCCGCCGCCAACGCCACGAACCAGAACGCCTGGATCGACCTCATGAAGGAGGAGCTCGAGGCCAACCACCCCGACGTCGAGCTCGTCGAGGTCGTCTACGGCGACGACGACGACCAGACGTCGTTCGACAAGACCGCCGCGCTGCTGCAGACCTACCCGGAGCTCAAGGGCATCGTCTCGCCGACCACCGTCGGCATCGCGGCCGCCGCGCGCTACCTGTCGACCTCCGACGCCAAGGGCGAGGTCGCACTGACCGGCCTCGGCACGCCGAACCAGATGCGCGAGTACGTCGAGGACGGCACCGTCACCGAGTTCGCGCTCTGGAACCCCGAGGATCTCGGCTACCTCACCGCCTACGCGGCCAACGCGCTCGCCACCGGCGAGATCGAGGGCGCCGAGGGCGACACCTTCGAGGCGGGCGACCTCGGCGAGTACACCGTCGGCGAGGACGGCGTCGTGCTGCTCGGCGACCCGTTCCGCTTCAACGCGGAGAACATCGACGACTTCGACTTCTGAGTCGTCGCGGCGGGGGATGCTGACCGGGCAGGATCAGGATCCCCCACCGCCCCGCCCCGCCGATC
>NZ_LDRK01000095.1 GCF_001477055.1 Leucobacter chromiiresistens | reverse complement strand
CGCGCGCTCGCCGAGGCGCTGCTCGCGCAGCTCCTCCCCCTCGACGCGGAGCGGAGGCTGGAGATCGTCGCGCAGGCGCAGCTCGGCGTGCTCGCGCTCACCGATCACTCCCTGCGCCCCGCGGCGCAGCGGCTCCACGACGGCGTCGATCGGGCCTGCAGGGCCGCCATCGGCATCCTCGACGATACGGGCGGGCTCCACGCCGCACGCCAGCCCGCCTTCGAGGCGACCCGGCTGCGCGCGCTCCTCGACGGCATCGCGATGCAGGGCCTCTGGCGCGGCGACGCGGCAGCACCGGCGGACGCCCTCACAACGCTGTCGCGCCACCTCGACGAGCTCGCGCTGCCGCCTCCGTCGCCGGAGCATCGCCGCGCGTGAGCTCCGCGACGAGCGCCTCCACCCGCGCTCGGATCGCGTCGCGAATCGGGCGCACCGCCTCCACGCCGCGCCCGGCGGGGTCGTCGAGCTCCCAGTCCTCGTAGCGCTTGCCCGGGAAGATCGGGCAGGCGTCGCCGCAGCCCATCGTGATCACCACATCAGACTCCCGCACGGCCTCGGGCGTCAGTACGCGGGGGGTCGCGGCCGACATGTCGATGCCGACTTCGCGCATCGCCGCGACCGCCGCCGGGTTGAGCGAGGACGCGGGGGCGGAGCCCGCCGACCGCACCTCGATCGCACCGCCCGCCAGGTGCGCGAGGTACGCCGCGGCCATCTGCGACCGGCCGGCGTTGTGCACGCACACGAAGAGCACGGAGGGCTTCGGGGCGTCGCTCCCCCGCGTCGAGCTGTGCATCGGATCACCTTCCGCGAGCGTGGATATGCGTTCACAATAGCGGAGGGCGGTCGCACTGGCGGCCGCAGTCGCAGTCGATCCGACTCCGTGATCCGACGTGCGCTCGGAACGACTCGTTTCCTGAGACACTGGTGACGCTCACCCGCGGCGACCGGATCGCCGCGGAACGAAAGGAAGAGTGACCCATGGGATCGATCCGATACGACGGACTCACCACGCACTTCGACGATCGCCTGCTCGCGCACCTGCAGATCGTCATCGTGCAGAAGCTCATGCGCGAGGAGCCGTTCCTGATGTCGTGGAAGGACAGCATGAGCGCCGGAGACGGGCGCACCGCGATCTGGATCTCCCCGGAGACTCCGCTGACGTTCAAGTTCCTGGGCAGCCGCGTGCCCGAGATCAACAAGGAGTGGCTGCAGCGACTCGGAGAGTCTGCGAACGCGACGACCGGGCTCATCGTCACGAGAGAGGACGGCAAGCTCGCCGTGGCCGAGGCGAGCGGCAACCAATACCCCGGAAACCTGCGCACGGACCGGATCGCCTGACACCGACCCGCCCACGGAAGATCACACTCCGCAGAGAAAAGCAACCCCTATCGCGGTTTGTTTGAACTGCCAGACTGCCCCATATGGGGAATCTGATACACGGGGGACGTGAATACGAGTTCGAGGATCGATTGCTGGCTCACCTGCAATTCGTGATCGGGCAGAAGCTGAAGAAGCAGGAGTGCTTCTTCCTCAGCTGGCACAAGCCGCACGACCAGGGCGACGGGCGGCTGTCGATCTGGCTGTCGCCGTACGCGACGGTGGCGTTCCGGTTCTCGGGCAGCCGCGATCCGGAGCTCAGCAAGGTGTGGGTGCGCGCACTCAACGCGCTGGCGCACACGCCGCGCGGGCTGGTCGCGATCACCGAGGAGGAAGCGGAGCGGTACGTGAAGAAGAATCCGGATCTGATCTGAGACCGCGACGAACGCCGCCCGCCCGAGAGCACTCGGGCGGGCGGCGTTCGGCATGCGCGCGGAGAGCCGCGCCGAGGGGATTCGCTCACTCCGTCGCGACGCTGCAGCTCCACGTCACGCCGAAGCGGTCCGTGAGCATGCCGAAGCCAGGGCTCCACGCCGAGGCCGACAGCGGCGCGACGACCGTCGCACCGGCGCGCAGTGCATCCCAGTAGGGGCTCAGTTCAGCGAGCGTCTCCGCGCTGATCGACAGGAACATCGCCTGATCGGTGATGGTGGTCTGCCCCTCGCGCCGCGTCGAGCCGCCGCCGGCGATCGAACCCGCGCTCTCGCCCGGAATGTCGTAGGCCATGACCGCGAATCCGTCATCCGCGGCGAGGCGCCCGAACACGACCTTGCGAGCGTCCGGGAACTCCTCCGGCATGCCGAGATCTCCGTAGGTGCTGACGCGGAGGTCACCGCCGAACACGGATCGGTAGAATTCGAGCGCCGCGCGCGCATCGCCGCGGAAGTTGAGGTGGGCCGTCGTCTGAATCGTCATCGCTGCTCCTTGTGTGAGATCCGCCGTTCGAGCGGTTCGCCCACTCTCGCAGCCGATGCGGCCAGATCCTGTCCTCATTCGGAACTAGTGTTGAGCGCATGTCGGCAGCTCCCCGCCTCCTCGCCCTGCTCTCGCTGCTGCAATCGGGACGCCGGTGGTCGGGAGCCGAGCTGTCCTCCCGCCTCGAGGTGAGCGCCCGAACGGTTCGCCGCGACGTCGCGCGGCTCCGCGAACTCGGATACCGCATCGACGCCGCCCACGGCCGCGACGGCGCGTACCGACTCGGCGCGGGCACGGCGCTGCCTCCACTGCTCTTCGACGACGAACAGGCCACAGCAATCGCCATCGCACTGCAGGCGAGCGGCGCACTCGGCGCCGAGATCGAAGACGCGGCGGCGCGGGCGCTTGCGACCCTCCGCCGCGTGATGCCCGCCCGCCTTGCGCACCACCTCCACGCGCTGCACATCGCGACGGTCGCCCGCGCCGGCGATTCCGCCGCTCCGCCCGTGCACCCGACCGAGCTCCTCGCACTCGCGCGCGCCATCCGCGAACGCCACTCCATCCGCTTCACCTACGACCGGTTCGGAACCACCGCACCCGACGGCGGGCCGCCGGTCGCCCCCCGCTGCGCAGAACCGCACCACCTCGTTGCCGCGCACGGACGCTGGTATCTGCTCGCGTGGGACGTCGAACGAGACGACTGGCGCCTCTTCGCCGTCCACCGCATCGCGCTGCGCACGCCCTACGGGCCGCGATTCGCGCGGCGGCAGCTGCCGACGCCCACCGTCGGGGAATTCGTCGCCGCCAGGTTCAAGGGATCCGACATCGATGCGTGGCCGTGCCGCGGGGCGGTGGTGCTGCAGCTTCCCGCGGGCGACGTGATCCCGTTCGCCGGCGACGGGACCGTGACGCCGATCGATGATCGCTCGTGCACACTCGAAGCGGGATCGTGGTCGTGGGACTCGCTCGCCGCCTCCTTCGGCCGGTTCGGCGCCGACATGCGGGTGGTCGGCCCCCCGGAACTGGCCGCCGCCTTCGCGAGCGTCGCCGAGCGGTTCGCCCATTCCGCGCCGCGCCGCGCGAACGCCGGCCTCGCACCCGACGCTCCCGCAAGCTGAAGGCATGAACCTCGCCGACGACGTGCGCTCCTACGACCTCGACGCGCTGCGGGAGCGCGTACTGCCGGAGACCTCCGGCAGTGTGACGGAGAGCATTCCGCAGCTCGCCGAGGCGGATCCCGATCTCTGCGGCATCGCGCTCGTCGCGCTGGACGGGGAGGTGCGCACGAGCCGGCAGGGCGAGGCCGCGTTCAGCATCCAATCGGCCGTCAAGCCGTTCGTGTTCGCCCTCGCGCTCCAGGACACGGGTCGCGCAGCGCTCGAGCGGGTCGGCATCGAGCCCACCGGTGAAGCCTTCGACGCCGTCAAGCTCGAGAGCGGAACCGGTCGACCGCCCAACCCGATGGTGAACGCCGGCGCGCTCCTGACGAGCTCGATCGTCGACGGCCGTGACGCGGGCGCGCGATCCGAGCGCATCGCGGCGGGCCTCTCGGCCTTCGCCGGGCGTCCGCTGCAGGTGGACGAGGAGGTCGCGGCGGCCGAGCAGCGGCTCGGCGACCGCAATCTCGCACTCGCGCACCTGATGCGGTCGGAGGGCACCCTGCGGGTCGAGGCGGAGGACGCGATCGGCGTGTACGGCCGCGCCTGCGCGACCCTGGTGGATGCGTCCGCCCTCGCCGTCATGGGCGCGACGCTCGCCTCGGGCGGCGTCAACCCCTGCACGGGCGAACGCGTCGTCTCCCCCGAGGTGGCGCGCGACGTGATCTCGGTCATGGCGACCTGCGGCGTGTACGACGGTTCGGGGCGCTGGATGCGCGAGGTGGGGGTGCCGGCGAAGTCGAGCGTCTCGGGGGCGATCGTGCTCGCGTCGCCCGGCTTTCTCGGCGCCGCGATCTTCAGCCCCCCGCTCGACGATCAGGGCACGAGCGTGCGGGGCCACCGCGCGAGTGCGCTGCTGAGCGCGGACCTGGGGCTCCACGCGTTCCGGGTGCCGCGCTGAACTCTCCGGCGCACCGTACGCCTCGCTTCTCTCGAGTGCAACCCCATCGCCGCGAGCAGGGGACGGGTGTGGGCTGGGCCGCATCGCCGGTCGCAGCAGGGCCGAACCGCGGGTCTCCGAACGGCGACGGAGAGGAAGCGCACGATGTATTTTCACCGGCAAGAACTCCAGCACAAGGCCACGCCCGACAAGCCCGATGCGGTGTACGCCCGCAAGCTGCAGGAGGTGCTCGGCGGGCAGTACGGAGAGATCACGGTCGCGCTGCAGTACCAGTTCCAGGCGTGGAACATGCACATCCCCGGCAAGTACCGCGACCTCGTCTTCGGCATCGGCGCGGAGGAGATGGGCCACGTCGAGATGCTCGCCGTGATGATCGCGCAGCTGCTCGAGAAGTCGCCCCTCGGCATCACCGACGAGGCCGTGCAGAACGACCCGACGGTGGCCGCGGTGATCGGCGGCACCGACGTGCAGCAGGGCATCGTCGCCGGCGCGGGCGCCCGGCCGGTCGACAGCAACGGCAACCCGTGGATGGGCAGCTACATCACGAGCAGCGGCAATCTGCTCGCCGATTTCCAGGCGAACGCGAACGCCGAGATGCAGGGGCGCGTGCAGGTCGCGCGGCTCTACCACATGACCGACGATCACGGCGTGCGCGATCTCCTCGGCTTCCTGCTCGCCCGCGACACGATGCATCAGAACCAGTGGCTCGCCGCGGCTGCCGAGCTGCAGGCGGAGGGCGTGGAGTCGCTGCCGGTGCCGAGCAACTTCCCGATCGGCAAGGAGGAGCGCGACGTGTCGTACCAGTACATCAACTTCTCGGACGGCGCGGCCGCGAGCGAGGGCAGCTGGGCGTCGGGCCCGACGCCCGACGGGCTCGGCGAGTTCAGCTACCACGAGGCTCCGGAGGCCGGGGTGCCGATGCCGCCGCCCACCCATCCCGATGCCCGCTTCTACGGCACGACCGACGTGCCGAACGTCGTCGAGAAGCTCGCGGGTCGCGCGCAGGACGCGCTGAAGAAGGAGTAGCCGGGATGCACGCCGGGCCCCGGGCGCGCGCGATCGCCCGGGGCCCGGCCGTGCGGGCCGGGCTCAGCCGCGCGCACGCGCGATGGTGGTGCGCCGGCCGCGGCTCACCCGCACGATCGCCGCGTCGGCGCCGATGATGCACGCGGCGATCGCGACCATGTACAGCGCCACCGCCGCGTAGCCTCCCGGCTGCGCCGGGTTCATGAACGGGTAGGGGTACCACCCGACGAGCGCCCCGCGCAGGAGTGTGTACGCGCCCCAGACGAGGGGGAACGCGGCGGCGAGGGCCAGGTGCCGCCACGGCAGCGCGGGTCGCCCGGGCGCGACGCACCAGAGCGCGACGACGAGGATCGGTCCGATCAGATGGAGCACCTCGTTCGACCAGCCGAGCGTCGCCTCCTGATCGAGCGAGATGCCCCGCAGCAGGGCGTTGTACACCACGCCCGTGGTCGCCATGTACGTGGTGACGGCGCCGAAGACTCCCCAGAACCACTCGGGCGCGCCCGCTCCCCGACCGCTGAACCATGCTCCGCTCGCGAGCGCGGCAGCCGCCGCGACGTTCGACAGGATCGTGAAGAAGCTGAAGAAGTTGACGGTGAAGAACCCCAGGTCGTCGGGCTCGAAGCTGAGGCTGAACGCCCACTGGCCGACGACTGCGGCGGCGATCAGCAGTGCCGTGAACGCCGCGGCGATCGCGAACGCGCGCGGAATGGCCGCCACCGCGTCAGCCGTCCTGCCGAGCTGCTGCACCGCTGCGCCGCGCACCCCAGCGGGCGAGCAGGTGGAGCACGGCGCCCACGGCGATGAGCACTGCGCCGAAGAGCCAGACGGTGCCGCTCTGCTGCGTCATGAGCATGATGCACGACGCGATTCCGAGCACGGGCACGAACGTCCACACCCGGAAGTGGCGGTGCTCGACGCGGTCGCGCCGCAGCACCAGTACGGAGACGTTCGCACTCAGGAACACGAAGAGCAGCAGCAGCACGACCGTCTCCGCGAGCGTGGCGAGATCTCCGACCAGGGTGAGCAGCGCGGCGACGAGCGTCGTCGCCAGGATCGCGACCCACGGCGTCTTCCGCCGCGGGAGCACACGGCCGAGCTGCGCCGGCAGCAGACCCTGCTCGGCCATTCCGAAGGCGAGGCGACTCGTCATGATCATGGTGAGCAGTGCTCCGTTCGCGACGGCCACGAGCGCGATGGCGCTGAACACCCACGACGGAATGTGCGATCCGGATGCTTCGACGACGGCCAGCAGCGGACCGCTCGAGGCGGCGAGCTCGTCGGCGGGGAGGGCGATCGAGCTCGCCAGGCCGACCAGCACGTAGACGAGGCCGGCGACGCCGAGCGACGCGAAGAGCGCCCGGGGGTACGTGCGCGCGGGGTTGCGCACCTCCTCGATCATGTTCGCCGAGGTCTCGAAGCCGACGAACGAGTAGAAGGCGATGATCGCGCCGCCGAGCACCGCGACCGCCGTGCTCGTGCCCTGCGGCCCCTCGAGCACGCGCGAGACGTCTCCGCCGCCGGAGCCGAGCAGGAGCCCGACGACGACGATGACGATGACGAGTCCGCTCACCTCGATCGCGGTCATCACCAGGTTCGCGCCGAGCGATTCCCGGATCCCGCGCGCGTTCAGCAGCGCGACGACCACCAGGAAGAGAATCGCGACGAGCGTCGTCGGCAGTTGCACGAACGTCTGCAGGTACTCGCCGGCGAACGCGATCGCCAGCCCGGCCGCGCTGGTCACGCCGGCGGCGAGCATGCAGAAGCCCACGAGGAAGGAGATGACGGGCCTCTTGAAGGCCCGCTCGGCGAAGACCGCCGCGCCTCCGGCCCGAGGATACTTCGTCACGAGTTCGGCGTAGGATCCGGCGGTGAGCAGCGCGAGCAGGAGGGCGAGCAGCAGCGGCGCCCAGAGCATGCCGCCCACTTCCTCCGAGAGCACACCCATGAGGGCGTAGATGCCGGCGCCCAGCACATCGCCGAGGATGAAGGCGAAGAGCAGGAGGCCCGAGACGGAGCGGCGGAGTTTCGTGTCGGTCGGAGAGGATCCGGCCTCGGTGTCAGGCGTCATCGCGCCAGGGTATCGGAGCGCCTGAGCGCGACGGACGCCCCTTGACACGGGCGAACGGCCCGAACTACTGGGTGTGCTCCGTCTCGTCGCCCGATGCGTCCACGATCTGCACGGTGCCGAGGGCCGGATTCTCGCTCGCCGAGAAGACCGCCTCCGCGAGCGCATCGCGATCCGCCTCGGCGAGCTCGCCGTCCACCAGCACCCGGACCGTGTCGGTCGACACGTCCTCGTACTCGTCGATGCGCTCGAGCAGGGCGACCTCGTCCGAGCTCAAGCCCTCCGCATCGCCGACCGCGAGGCGATCGTCGATCTGCTCCTCCACCTCGTCGCCCAACCCGTTGGGAGCGTCGTCCTGATCGCGCACCTCGCCCGATCCCTCGGTGGGCGACACGCCGCCGCACCCCGTCGCCCCTCCGAGCAGTGCGAGCGAGATGACACCGGTGGCGACGAGTCTGAGCTTGTTCACTGACATGCCTCGAGACTAGGAATTCGTTCCTCCCGCGACGAGGGGGTTGCGTTCTCAGGAAGCGTCGCCCCGCAGACGACGGTGCATGCCGACTGCATCCTCCGCAGTGAAGCCGAGCGACTCGTACACGCCGACCGCGGCGTCGCTCGCGAACAGTCCCACGAAGAGCTCGACGTCGCCCTCCGGCTGCAGCAGCTCCAGGAGCCGTTCGACCATTCGCGTCGCGATGCCCGATCCCTCGTGCTCGGGGTGGACGATCACGTCCTGCACGTACGCGTACTGCAGCCCGTCGCCGACCGCTCGCGCCATGCCCACGACCTCGCCGCTCGCGTCGACGCACACCACCCCGGCGAGCGACGCGCGCAGCGAAGCGGCGCGCACCTCCTCGTCGAAGTGCGACTGCCAGCCGACGGCGGCGGCGAGGGCGGCGTGTTCGGCGGCCGAGGGAACGCGATCGAGAATGCGATGGGTCATGGGACCACGATACGCGCGCCGGTGCGGCGCCGGCATCGACTGCACCGACGCCGGCAGGGGCCGCGCGATCCGCTAGCCTCGAGCCATGGACGACCGACTGCAATCCGTGGCGCGCAGAACCGAGCGCACCCGCGCCTTCCGCGCGATGGCGCGCGGCGGGTACGCGGCGAGCGGCGTCGTCCACGGCCTCATCGGAGCGCTCGCGATCGCGCTGGTCGTGCGGCACGGACGCGCGGAGGCGGATCAGGTCGGGGCGCTGACCTCCATCGCGAACGCGCCGTTCGGTCTCGCGGCTCTCTGCGCCGTCGCCGTGCTGCTCTTCGCACTCGGCGTCTTCCACATCGTGCACGGCTTCGCGCTCGATCGCGCCTCCCGGAGGCGCCGCTGGGGGCGTCGGCTCGCCGAGTGGGGTCAGGGCGTCGCGTTCTGCGTCATGGGCGGCATCGCCACAGCGGTAGCCGTCGGTGCGCGGCCCGACCCCGACCGCACCACGCGCGACGCGAGCCGCGGCCTGCTCACGATCCCGGGCGGCACGGTGCTGCTGATCCTCATCGGGATCGGAGTCGCCGGCGTCGGGGCGGCCTGGATCTGGATGGGTGCCTCTCGCAGTTTCCGCAAGCAGATGAGCATCCCGCCGGGCCGCGGGGGCCGGGCGATCGCGGCGCTCGGAGCGGTCGGCTTCGTCGCGAAGGGCGGCGCCCTCCTCGCGATCGCCGTACCGCTCG
>NZ_LDRK01000094.1 GCF_001477055.1 Leucobacter chromiiresistens | reverse complement strand
ACCCCCTCCACATCCCCCAGCACATCACCCCCGCAGGCCAATCCCGCACCTGGGGACACCGCTGGCACTGACCCGCACAACACCACCCGCGGCCCCTGGGACCGACCCCGCGCCCCGGGACCGGGCCCACGGGCCGCCGCATGCGGACGGGGCGCTACTGCTGGGCGGTGCTCTCGCCCGCGACCAGCGTGTGACCGACGTCGACGATCGCCGCAGCGGCGGGCCGGTTCCCTGATTCGATGCGCTCGAGCAGCACGCGCCCGGCCTCCTCGCCGATCCGTCTGCTGGGAACGAGCATGGTGGTGAGCGTGGGCACCAGGTGCTGGCCGACGTCGAACCCGCCGAAGCCGGTCACGCCGATCTCGCCGGGAACGGCGACGCCCGCCCGCATCGCCTCGAGCACGGCGCCTGCGGCGAAGACGTCGCTCGAGAACATGACGACGTCAGCCTGCGGCAAGTCGGCTCGCGCCTGGCGGAAGAGGTCGCGGCCGGCGTCCATGCTGACGCCGGCCGATCCCGCATCGAGAATGCGCACGGGCACGCCGGGGAACAGCCGCCGCATGCCGTCCTCGAATGCCGCGCGGCGGCGAAGCGCGCGCACGTCGCCCCCGCTGAACTGCCCGGCGAGAATTGGGAACCGGTAGCCGAGCGCGTGCACGTGCTCGATCAGCGCGCTCATCGCGGCGTAGTTCGAGAAGCCGACCACCGAGTCGACCGGGTGCTGCGTCAGCTCCCACGATTCGACGACCGGCACGCGCGCGGCGTTCAGCAGCGCCTGCGCGCCGGGGGTGTGCTCGGTGCCGACCAGCACGACGCCGTCGGGGCGCCGGCCGAGGAAGGCGCGGAGCATCTCCTCCTCCTGCTGCAGGCTGTACTCGGTCGTCCCGATGAAGAGGTGGTAGCCGTGCGGGGCGAGCACGGTCTCGAGGCCCTGCACGGTCTCGGCGAAGACCGACGCCGAGACCGCGGGGATCAGCACGGCGATCGTGCGGCTGCGGTTGGAGGCGAGGTTGCTCGCCGCGAGGTTCGGCACGTACCCGGTGGAGCGGATCGACTCCTGCACGCGTTCGAGGGTCTCGGCGGAGACGACGTCGGGCTGGCGGATCGCGCGCGACACGGTCTGCGGCGAGACCCCGGCGTGCGCTGCGACTTCGGCGAGGGTCACGCTCCGGGTGGACCGTCGGCTCGATCGGCGGTCGCCATCAGCATGCATCGCTCACCTCAGCAGTTCTCTCCTCGCCAGGTTTCGCATGAGCGCGCCGACTCCGAACTCCCACGGAGCGCACGTCTCGCTGTGCGCGACCCGGTTGACCAGTGTCCCCAGTGTAGGGGACGAGATGCGCACGATGTCGTCGACATGGTGGGTGAACCCCGCGCCGACCTCGCCGCGATCCGCGGTCGGCGCGAAGAGGGTGCCCAGGTACAGTGCGGCGCCGTCCGGGTACTGGTGCTGGGGTCCGATGAGCTGGCGCACGAGGTCCGCCGGGTCTCGGCTGATCTGCGTCATGTCCGACCGCGCGTCGAGCTCGAAGCCGTCGGCGCCGTCGACCCGGAGGCGCACCTCGGCCCGCCGCACGTCGTCGAGCGAGAAGGAGGCGTCGAAGAGCCTGATGAACGGCCCGAGGGAGCCGGACGCCGTGTTGTCCTTCGCCTTCGGAAGCAGCAATGCGCTGCGCCCCTCCACGTCGCGGAGGTTGAGGTCGTTGCCGAGCGTGGCCCCGAGGATCCTGCCATTGCGGTCGACGATCAGCGCGATCTCGGGCTCGGGGTTGTTCCAGTTCGACGTCGAGAGCACGCCGATCTCGCTGCCGGTGCCGACGGAGGCGAGCACCGGGCACTTGGTGAAGATCTCCGCGTCGGGTCCGATGCCCACCTCGAGGTACTGGCTCCACAGGCCCTGCTCCACGAGGTACTCCTGCAGCTTCGACGCCTCCGCGGAGCCGGGGCGGATCGCGCCGAGGTCGCCACCGATCACACCGAGCACCTGGGCGCGCACGCGCTCCGCCTCCTCCGCGTTGCCGCGGGCGCGCTCCTCGATGACGCGCTCGATCATCGAGACCGCGAAGGTCACCCCGGCGGCTTTGACGCACTGCAAGTCGACGGGCGACAGGAAGGTCGGCGAGCGCCGGTCGCCGCGCATGGTGGCGTCGAGCACCGCCTCCGTCGCGCCGAGCGGCGCTCCGGCCGAGGCTCGGGCCGCCGCCGCCGGATCCTCCGCCGTCATGAGGTCGCTCACCGTCGGGTACACGTGCGAGAGGTCGTACACGGTCTCGCCGGTCACCAGCACGGGGCTCGGGCCCGGCGCGGCCGGGTCCCAGACGCGGCCGACGAGGGTGGCCTCGGCGTGATCGTGCGGGAGGGTCTCCGCGAGGGTCGCCGGCCAGGCGGCGCCGCGGGCCTCCGGGGCGGGCCGCGGAGTCGGCGCGATGGGCTTCGCTGCTGGGGTCATGTTCGTTCCCGTTCGTTCTGAGTGTCGGTGCGGCGGTCAGCGCCCGCGGAAGACGCCGTCGCGGCGCTCGGCGAACGCGCGTCGCCCCTCTGCAGCGTCCTCCGTGGCGAAGGCGATGGTCTGCAGATCGCGTTCGTAGGCCACCGCCTGGTCGTGCGGCAGGTTGTACGCCGCCCTGATGTTGGCCTTCGCCGTCTCGACGGCGATGGGCGGGCGCGATGCGATCGTCGTCGCCAGCTCGCGCGCGCGATCGAGCAGCCCCTCCCCGGGGACGACCTCGCTGACGAGGCCCCAGCGCAGGGCGGTCTCGGCGTCGATCATGTCGCCCGTCATCGTCATGACGGCGGTGTTGCTCGGGCCCGCGGCGGCGGAGAGGAACGCGCTCATGCCGCCGCCGCCGATCCACCCGAGCTTCACCTCGGGAGCGGCGAACCTCGCCGTGGTCGACGCGAGCCGGATGTCGCAGATCAGTGCCGTCTCGAGGCCGCCTCCGAGGGCGTAGCCGTTGACCGCCGCGATGATCGGCTTGCGGAGTTCGTGGAGGGCGTCGCAGTAGTCCATGCGGTTGCGGAACCGCCAGGGCGTCGCGTAGTCGTCGAGCGTGCGGATGTCGCTGCCGGCGCAGAACGCCCGGTCTCCCGCCCCGGTGAGGATCACGACGCGGATCGCCGCGTCGTCGTTCGCCGCATGGGCGATGCGCTCGAGCGTGCGCGACATCTCCGGGGTGACGGCGTTGAGCTTCTCAGGGCGCTGGAGCGTGATCGTCAGCACGAAGCCGTCGAGGGCGACCCCGATCTGGTCGGTCGCGAACTGTGTGATGTCGTTCATCGGGTGCCTTCCGGTACGTGACGGCGTGATTCGCGGGCGAGCGCGCCGAGGCGCCCGATCGCTTCGTCGGAGTCGAGGTCTCCCGCGAGCGCGGCGCGCACGATGGCGGACCCGGCGATCTGGGCGTCGGGGTAACCGGCGTACCGCGGGCGCAGGCAGGCGGACTCGATGGTGTCGCGGGTGCTCGAGTAGAAGGCGCCGGCGGCGGCGTCGACCTCGGCGTCGTTCCACGCTGCGGCGAGCGCGGGCTGCCCGTCGAACTCGGGGATGACGGCGCGCTGGGTGCGCGGCGAGACGAGCCAGTCGAGGTAGTCGCGGAGCGCCTCGGTCACGCGGGTGCGGCCGCTGATCGCCACCCCCGTGCCGCCGATGGTCGACCCGATGCGCGCGCCGGGCGCGATGCGCGGCGCGTCGCCGAAAGCGACGGGCGCACCGCTCCCCCGCGTGGCGAAGTTCACATAGCCGTAGACGAGCGGCACGTACGCGAGCGGATCGTCGGAGGCGAGGTGCTCGAGCAGCGCGATCGGATTGAGCCGGTCGTACCCGGGCGCCGCATGCGCGTGCACCGCGCGCAGCAGGTCGAGGGCATCGCGCGCCTCGCGATCCGGCACCCACGACTCGCCGGGCGCATCGACCGGTTCGGCTCCGAGTGCCGCTGCCGCCGAGAAGAACGAGAGCAGCGCGTGCGGTCCCGAGACGCTGAGCGCGACCGGCACCTCTCGGGCGAGGCGTTCGACGTCGGACCAGGTCTCGGGCTCGGCATCCACCCGGGTCGCATCGCGAGCGCTCACCTGGGCGGCCGCGTCGATGGGGAGCGCCCACGTGCTGCCCGCCCACCGGTAGGAGCGCAGGGAGAGACCCGCGTACACCCGGGCGAGCGCCGGGTGCTCTGCGCCGAGCACCGATTCGATCGGCTGCAGGCAGCCCGCCTCGACGGCGTCGCCGATGTGCGGGTGGTCGAGCACGATCAGGTCGTACTGCTCCGCGAGCGTCCCGATCGGGTGCGCCTCGAAGCCCTCCAGGGAGTGGACCTCCCAGTCGATGTCGATGCCGCGCTCGCGCCACAGCACGGAGGCCGCCTCGAGCCACACCCGACCCCTGGGGTGATCCCAGGTCAACCCTCGGTAGCGGTTCACTGCGCCTCCAGCGCCGCATCGAGCTGCGCGACGACTCCCTCGGCGACGAGCCGATCGACCTCGGCGCTCGACACCCCGATCCCGGCGAGGATCTCGCGACTGTGCTCCCCCGTCTGCGGCGCCCCGCGGCGCACCGCCGGCGGGGTCTGCGAGAACCGGTACGGGAACCCCGGGGTCTTCACGAGTCCCTCGGTCGGGTGCTCGTACTCCACGAAGGTGCCGTTGTGCGCGATCTGCGGATCGTTGACGAGGTCCTCGTACGAGTACACGGGGCCCGCCCACACGCCTCGCTCAGAGAAGAGCGCGAGCCACTCGGCGCTCGTGCGCTGCTCGAGCGCCCGGGCGGTGCGGGCGAACAGCTCGTCGCGCATGCTCCATGCCGCCTGCTCGTCGTCCAGGCCGCGCAGCGAGTCGTCGTCGAAGAGGTCGGCGAGCACGTCGAGCGAGGGGAACGCGAGCACGATGTACCCGTCCTGCGTGCGGAACGAGCCGTAGGGCGATCTGATGTAGACGTGGGCGTGCGGCTGAGCGCTCCGCTGCTGCGGCACGCCGCCGACGGTGTAGACGGAGAGCTCCTGCATCTGCAGCGTGGTGATGGCGTCGAGCATGTTCACCGTCACGAGCTGCCCCTCCCCGGTGCGCTCCCGGTGCAGCAGTGCCGCGAGCACCCCCTCGAACGCCGTCGAGGCGGTCACCGCGTCGGCGAGGTACTGACCCGCCGCCTGCGGCGGCTGTCCGGCGGCACCGGTCGACAGCATCGCGCCCGACATCGCCTGCAGCAGCAGATCCTGCCCGGGCCGGTCGCGGTACGGCCCGTCCTCGCCGTAACCCGAGATGGAGACGTAGACGATCGACGGGTTGATCGCGCGCAGGGATTCGTAGTCGACCCCGAGACGTTGCGCGACCCCCGGGCGATAGTTCTGCAGGAATACGTCGGATTCAGCGACGAGCCGGTACAGCAGCTCCCGGCCCTCTGCGTTCTTGAGATTGAGCGCGAGCGAGCGCTTGTTGCGGTTGAGCGACAGGAACGACACGTTCACCTGGTTGCCGGTCACGCCGCCCGCGGGGGTGTGGCGCTGCCATTCGCCCGCGGTGGGCTCGACCTTCACCACGTCGGCGCCGAGGTCTCCGAGGCGCTGCGCCGCGAACGGCCCCGCCATCGCGATGGAGCAGTCGAGCACGCGGTAGCCGCTCAGCACACCTGATGGGGTGGTCATGCGGTTGCCTCCTTCCCTGAGATGGACTGCACGCGCGATCGCGCAGCAGCGGTGGCCTGCGGGCCGTCGAGCAGGGTGACCGCGGTGCGGTAGCTCCGCGAGTCCCCGTGCTCGAGCCAGATCATGCTTCCGTCCTCGCGCGCGGCGGCCTCGCCGCTGACGTGGTGCGTCGACGGTTCGAGCCCGACGCCGTACTGGCCCTCGCGGAGGTTCTGCCATTCGAAGAAGTGCGGCATCCCCGCCGCATCCCATTCGAGCTCGACGCCGAATTCGCCGTCGCGGCGGATCAGGGCGACGCGATGGCTGCCGGTCTCGCTCGCGGAGAGGCGATGCTCCCACACCTGCTCGACGAAGTGCCGCTCGGGAGCGATCAGGCGATCGAACGGCGCCCCCTGCTCGTCGACGGAATCCGACTTCCAGAGGTGCTCCTCGACGGCGCCGCAGAACTCGGAGCCCTCGTCGACCACCGGCCAGCCGATGTTGATGTGGTAGAGGAACATGTGCGGTGTGCGCTCGAATCCGAGGTTCGTCACCTCGTCGTCGATCCGGAATCCGGAGCCGTGCACGTCGACCTCGATCGTCCGCCGCAGGCGCAGATGCTCGCCGAACGACGTCGCCTGCACCACCTCGCCGATCACGCGCAGCACCCCGCCGTTCTCCTCCCACGCCTCGTCGACCGACAGCAGACGCGCGGGCAGCGAGCTCAGGCGGCCGTGCAGGCCGTGCCGCACCGTCTGCTTGGGCGGGTAGTGGTAGTGCGACGCGTCGTACTCGCCGCCGAAGAGCGCGTGGTCGAGGCCGCCGCTCACGAGGAAGCCGTCGAGGGTGCGCAGCCACGCGAGCCCGTCCTCCGCCTCGACCTCGTGGAGCGCGGGGTGGCGGTAGCCGTTGCCCGAGCGCCACGAGACCGGCACACCCCGGTAGCGCACATCGCCGATGTCGAAGGCGCGGTCGATGAGCACCTCGATCTCGAGCCCGTGGGCGTTGCGCATCTGCAGCGAGCGCACGCCGCGCTCCTGCCCGTTCGCGCGCACCACTTCTCTGATCTCGGCGAAGGCCGCGAGGTCGCCGCTGCGCCGCCGGAGTTCGCTCGTCGGCTGCCGCACCGCGGCGCCGAACCAGTCGTGGTCGTTCATTCCATCACCCATCCGCCGTCGACGTTGATCGTCTGCCCGGTGACGAAGGACGCGTCCTCCCCGACCAGGAACGATACGACCGCCGCCAGCTCCTCGTTGCGTCCGCGGCGTTTGATCGACTGCTTCTCGATCACCGTGCGGTTGTAGGCCTCGGGGTCCCCGTTGATCTCCTCCGCCTTCGTCGGGAATGCGCCGGGCGAGACCGCGTTGACGCGCACCCCGGTCGGCCCGAGTTCGCGGGCCAGCGATCGCGTGAGCCCCACGGCGGCGCCCTTCGTCGACACGTAGCTCACGAGATGCTCCCACCCCCCGTGGAAGGTGATGGATCCGATGCTGACGATCGATCCGCGACCGCGCGGCACCATGCGCCGTGCGGCGGCCTGGGCTCCGGCGAAATAGGCGATCTGGTTGACCCGCAGCACGTCCTCGTACTCGGCGAGGGGGATGTCGAGGAAGGGGGTGGCGGGATAGATGGCCGCGTTGTTGATCATCGCCTCGAGCGGGCCGAGCTCGCGCTCCACGTGTGCGACGGCTCCGTCGATCGCGGCGGTGTCGCGCAGATCGAGGTCGATGACGAGGTTCGGGATCCCGTGCTCGTCGAGCAGGGCGCCCGTCTCGCGGAGCGTCTCGCCCGCGCGGCCGACCACGCCGACCGCGTAGCCGTCCTGTCCGAGCCGGAGGGCGATGGCGCGCCCGAGGGCGCCGCCCGCCCCGGTCACGAGGGCCGAGCGGGCGGCGGACGCTGCAGGTGCGGTCATGCTCAGACGCCCTGACGCTTCAGCACCTCGCGGAGGAACTCCTTCGCGCGGGGCACGTCGGATTCGTCGAGGTGCTCGATGATCAGCGGGATGTTCGGGTTGCGCTCGGAGAGGCGGCGCACGTACAGGTCGTAGTCGAGCGATCCGAGACCGGCGGCGGGCAGTTCGATCTCGCCGACTCCGCGGAAGGTGTGCGAGGCGAGCGCGTCGTCGTCGCCGATGTCGGCGTGCTTCTCGCTCTTGTCGTCGCCGGCGCGCTTCACGTCTTTGGCGTGCGCGATGCGCACGCGGTCGCCGAGGGTGTCGAAGACCTCGTTCAGCACTCCCGCCTGGTCGTCGATGTTGCCGGAGTCGAAGTAGTTCGTGGGGTCCATGAGCAGTTCGAGCCCGGGGTGGTCGATGTCGTTGAACACGCGCGACGTCTCCCGCACCGACCCGATCACGTTGTTGACGTAGGTCTCGAGCAGGAAGGTGGCACCGTGATCCCATGCCTCCTGGGCGAGCTCGGTGAGCACGGAGCGCACCTGCTCGTAGGCGTCCTCGCTGCGATTGTGCGGGTCGTGGTCCCATTCGCTCTCGGCGTTGAAGGTGCCCGACTCGCTGATGACGTAGGGGGTGCCGAAGTCGCGCGCGCTGCGGATGATCTCCTTGAGGCGCTCCACGTTGGAGCGCCGCTTGTCGTGATCGGGGTGCACGATGTTGGTGTACCCCGAGATCGCGCAGATCGGCGCGTCATGATCGCGGAAGGTGTCTTGCACGCGCTTCGCCTTCTCCTTCGTGATCTGACCCGACGAGAGGTCGATGTCTTTGAAGTGGAGGTCGAGCTGCACGGCGTTCAGCCCGAGGTCCTGGATCTTCTGCGCCGTGGTCTCGAGGTCGTAGGGGAAGTACCCGGAGAAGATGCCGATCTGAATCATGGTGGAAGAGCTCCTTTGCGTTCCTGGTGGGTGTTGTGCTGAGTGTGGTGATGGGTGTGCTGGTGGGTGGCGTGGTGGTCGGTTCGGTGCGCGGGGTCAGAGGGCGAACTCGTCGAGCCGTACGGCGCGGTGCTCGTCGAGGGAGCGGTAGCCGGCTTCGACGAGCGCCATCGTGCGCACGTTGTCCGCGACGGTGAGTGCGGGGGGCTGCCCGCTGTCGAGGGCGTGCTGCACCTGCTCCATGACGCCGATGAAGGCGTGGGGGAACCAGTGGGTGTCCCAGGTCGGCGACACCCACTCCCCGTTCGTCTCGTGCGCCGATGCGTAGCTGATCGTCGACGGTGCGCCGTTCGGCCAGCCGATCGTTCCGCGCGCGACCCCGGCGGTGCCCTCGATGCGCCAGGAGATGAAGAAGTCGGAGTCGTAGCCCTCCTGCCGCGGGCCACCCCAGACGTCTTCGCGGGAGACGGCGAGCACGCCGTTCTCGAACTTCAGCGTCGAGGCCACGATGCCGTCGGTGTGCGCGAACTCGGTGCGGGGGTCGGGCCGGCCGGCGGTGTAGATCTCGGTGGGCTCGCCGAAGAGATAGCGCAGGGCGTCGAGGTGGTGCACGCTCATGTTCGCCAGCGTGAGGCGGTCGTACTCGGTGAGGAAGGTCTGCCAGTGCGGCACCGCGTGCATGTCGATGGCCGCGAAGACCGGCTCGCCGAGCGCTCCGCGTTCGAGCAGCTGCTTGACCGAGCGGATCGACTGGTCGTAGCGCATGTTCTGATTGACGGAGAGGATCTTGCCCGCGGCGGCGGCCTCGTCGCGCAGGGCGATGGCCTCGTCGAGGGAGAGCGCGAGCGGTTTCTGCGCGAGTACGGCCGAGATGTGGGGCTGGGCGAGGGCGAGCCTGATCAGCTCCGGCTGCTGATCGGGCGGGAAGGCGATGTCGAGGATCTCGACGCGCGGGTCGAGGATCAGGTCGCGCGGCGACTCGTGCACGGTCTCGATGCCGTAGCGCTCGGCGACCGCTGCGGCGTTGGCTCGGGTGCGCGATGCGATGGCGACGACCGGGAATCCGGCGAGCCGGTACGCCTCGAGATGCTGCTCGGCCATGATCGCGCCGGCGCCGATGGCTCCGATCGGATGCGAACGCGATCTCACGCGCACGTCGGGCTCGAGGTCGAACGCCTCGGCCGTCTGCTCCATCACCGCTGATGTCATCTGCACTTCCTCCTTGAAGTTCGCGCCTCGCGGCGCCGCGGCCATCATGTCACATTTGTTATGTTAGCGCTCTTGGCAGCGCTGCCATTTTGATGTTAGTGTCACCACGCAGCGCTCGTCAACACGTTCTCGAAACCTCTCGGAAACGCGCTCGGCATCGAAGCCTCGCGGCGCAGCACCCCGCAGTCTGATTTCAAAGGAGAAAGCATGCAGCACTCACGCACCCTCGCCCGCGGCCTGGGCGTCGCCGCGATCGCGGCCCTCGGATTCACCCTCGCAGCCTGCAGCTCGGCCCCCGCCGAGGGCGGCGGAGGGGGCGCGGAGGGCGGCGACGACGGCAAGTTCGTCATCGGCTTCCAGCAGCCGCTCGGCGGCCAGGCCTGGCGGGAGACGGGCCTCGCCGCGATGCAGGCCCTCGCCGCGCGCGACTACGGCGACACGGTCGAGCTGAAGATCGTGCGCACCAACGACAACGACGCCGCGCAGCAGAACGCCGCCATTCAGAACCTCATCGCCGAGGGCGTCGACGCGATCCTCTTCGACCCCGCCTCCGCCACCGGCCCAACACCACCCC
>NZ_LDRK01000093.1 GCF_001477055.1 Leucobacter chromiiresistens | reverse complement strand
CGCAGGGCGAGGCGGCCCCGGTCGGCGCGGGGGCAGATCGACGTGGCGGTGTGCCGCATCGCCGCTCTGCTGGAGACCGCCCGCAAGGCGGGGATCCCCATCGTCTACACCGCTCAGCCGCCGCGGCAGGACCTGGCCGACCGGGCCCTGCTCACCGACTTCTGGGGGACCGGGCTGAGCACCGACGCCCAGGCGCGGATCATCGACGGGCTCGCCCCCGCCGAGGGGGACATCGTCCTGCCCAAGTGGCGCTACTCCGCGTTCATGCGCTCGACCCTGCGCGAGCAGCTGCTGGCCCGGGGCCGGGACCAGCTGGCGATCACCGGGGTGTACGCGCACATCGGGTGCCTGGCCACCGCCCTGGACGCCTTCATGCTGGACGTCCAGGCCTTCCTCGTCGCCGACGCGCTCGCGGACTTCACCCGCGAGGACCACGTGCGGGCCCTGGACTACGCCGCCGGCCGCTGCGCCCGCGTGCAGGACACGGCCGAGATCCTGGCCTCCTGGCAGGATGCCCAAGATGAGCAGGGCCAGGGGGTCAGCCGATGAGCGCGGTCCTCGTCACCGGAGCCGCCGGCGGGATCGGCAGCCAGGTGGTCAGGCTGCTGGCCGAGGACGGGCACCACGTGTGGGCCGCGGACCGGGTCATGCCGGATCCGCAGGGCTGGTCCGACCCCGAGCGCATCACCCCGGCCGTCCTGGACGTCTCCGCCGAGCGCGACGTCGTTGACCTGCTGCGCGGGATCGAGGAGTCCGGGCAGCAGCTGACCGGGGCGGTCCACGCCGCCGGCATCGTGCACGCCGCCCCGCTGCTGGAGACCTCCGTGCGGGAGTGGGACGAGATCCTGGCCGTCAACGCCCGGGCGGTGTTCCTCGTGCTGCGTGAGAGCGCGGGCCTGATGATCCGGCAGCGTGCGCAGGACCCGGGCAACCGACGCGGGATCGTGACCATCAGCTCCAACGCCGGGCGCGTGCCGCGCACCGAGTTCGGGGCCTACGGGGCCTCCAAGGCCGCCGCGACGTCGGTGACCCGCAGCTTCGGCCTGCAGCTGGCCCGCCACGGCATCCGCTGCAACGCGGTCAGCCCCGGCACCACCCGCACCCCCATGGTCACCTCCGGCTGGGACGGCGAGGACCGCAGCGCCGTGCCCGTGGCCGGCAGTCCCGAGGACTTCCGCCTCGGCATCCCCCTGGGCCGCATCG
>NZ_LDRK01000092.1 GCF_001477055.1 Leucobacter chromiiresistens | reverse complement strand
CGCGAGCAGCGCGGCGACCGCCGCCGACGCGCGGTGCTCCTGCCACCCGAGCTCGGGGTCGCCGTGCAGGCGGTTCGACAGCGCGACGAGGTCGGCGTCGATGCGCTCGCGCGCTGCGGCGATGCGCTCCTTCAGCGCGTCACTCATCGCCGGGCACTCCGTACGAGGGCGCGGCCGACGGGTCGATTCCGCGGTCGACGTACGCGTCGCGCTGCGGCAACCAGACGTCGAGCGCTCGGCGCAGCTCGGCGATCGGGTGCTCCGACCAGTCGACGCGCAGGTCGGTGACGCGCCAGCCGGCGTTCGCGACGACCGAGATGCCCGCGGAGTGCACGGGCCCCGCCTCGCCGCCCGCCTCGATCGCAGCCTCCAGTGCTGCGAGGAGCCGCTGCTCGATCGGGCCCGTCGCGGCGAGCGCCGTCTCCACCAGCGCGTCGAGCACATCGAGGCCCGCGAGCATGTTGCCGCCGGCGACGGCGTTCTCCCGCTCCGCGGAGCCGAAGACGCCGAGCGCCTGCGCACCCGAGTAGACCGCGGTGCGACCCGCGGCATCGAGCACGAGCAGCTGGCGGTAGGCGATCGAGGCGTCGTCGGCTGCGGAGACCACGGCGCTGAGGGCCTCCGCCGCCGGGTCCCCCGCGCGCAGGCGATCGAGGAGCCGATGGCCGAGCCGCGGGTCCGTGACGTTCTGCGAGTGGGCGCCGCCGACGCCGTCGGCGAGGTTCACGCAGCGCGCCGCCACCGCGGGGGAGGACGAGGAGATGGCCGATCCGAACTCCCCCGACTCGGGGTCGCGCAGCAGCAGTGAGAAGGTCATGCGTTCACCGCTCGCTCAGCACGGCGGTCGCGTCGATCTCGACGAGCCACTCGGGTCGGGCGAGGGCCTGCACGACGATGCCGGTCGAGACGGGGTGGACGCCGCGCAGCCACTTGCCGACAGTGCGGTAGACGTCTTCGCGGTAGCGCGGATCGACGATGTAGATGGTGATCTTCACGATGTCGGCGAGCCGGCTGCCCGCCTCCGCGAGCAGCATCTCGATGTTGGCCATCGCCTGCTCGGTCTGGGCGGCGACGTCGCCGATGCCGACGGATTCGCGGGTGTCGAGGTCCTGTCCGATCTGCCCGCGCAGGTAGACGACGCCGCCCGCCACGACCGCCTGGCACAGATCGTTGTCGAGGTTCTGCTCGGGGTACGTCTCTTTCGTGTTGAACTTGCGCAGACGCACGTGGGTCGTTTCCGTCACGGGATCCTCCTCGTCGAGTGGCGCTCGCGCGCCCGGCTTCACTTCATTCTCGAAGCGCCCTCGGCATCTGTAAAATAGCTAAAAGTTACGCACGTCATCTGTCGATCAGATCGTGCCGAAAGCGCCGCGAGGGCGCGCGTTCGAGCGAGGAGGCCCGGCATGGCGCAACGATTCCCCATCACGCTGACGCAGCTCGTGTACTTCGCCGAGTGCGCGAAGACCCTGAACATGACGGCGGCGAGCGCCGAGCTGCACGTCGCCCAATCGGCCGTGTCGACGGCGATCACGCAGCTGGAGCGCTCGCTCGGGGCGTCGCTCTTCATCCGCCAGCACTCGAAGGGGCTCATTCTGACGCCCGCCGGCGAGACCCTGCTGCGCGACGCCCATCGGCTGTTCGGTTCGCTGCACAGCACGATCGACACGATCCGGGCCGACCAGAACCACGTGCAGGGCGCCATCACGATCGCCTGCTTCACGACGCTCGCTCCGTTCGTGCTCCCGCGGCTGCTCAGCGAGCTGCGCGATGCGCACCCCGAACTCGAGGTGACGGTGCGGGAGGGGGACCACGCCGAGTGCCTCGCCGCGCTGCGCGACGGCAGCGCCGAGCTCGCCGTCACGTACGACCTGCCGAGCGGCGACGGCATCGAGAACACGCGGGTCGCGGAGTTCCGGCCGTACGTGATCCTCGCGCGGTCGCATCCCCTCGCCTCCCGCGAGCGCCTCGCGCTCGCCGAGCTCGCCGACGAGCCGTTCGTGCTGCTCGATCTCCCGAGCAGCACCGACTACTTCGTGCGCATCCTCACCGAAGCGGGCATCACTCCGAACCTGCGCTACCGCAGCCGGAGCTACGAGACCGTGCGCTCCATGGTGGCGATGGGGCTCGGCTTCTCGATCCTCAACCAGCGACCGCGCACCGCGCAGACGTACGCGGGCGCCGAGACGGTCGCCGTCGAGATCTCCGACGACGCTCCGGGCCTCACCCTGGAGGTCTCGTCGCTCGCGCAGGTGCGGCGCACGAGCCGCGGGCGCGCGGTGGAGCAGGCGATCCGCACCCTCTTCACCCCCGCCTGACGATCCCCAAAACCGATCACTCAGCGGAGCGCGATCTGCCAGAGCGATCGAGTGCACCGCGAACGTGTATTGGCGCACCACTCCCCTCGTGCGGTTGTCTGAACTGCACCGGGCCGCCCCGACGCCCGGAGCGCACCGGAGGCATCGCCCGGAGCGCGTCAGCAGCGAAGCGACGCGAGTGGAGAAGTGACGTATGACGAGCCAGCAGATCGAGGACACGGAGGTCCTCGTCGTCGGAGCCGGCCAGGCCGGCGTAGCCATGAGCGAGCACCTGTCGCGGCAGGGCATCGCGCACATCGTGCTCGAGCGCCGCCGCATCGCCGAGCGCTGGCGGTCGGAGCGGTGGGACTCGCTCGTCGCGAACGGCCCCGCCTGGCACGACCGCTTCCCCGGCATGGAGTTCGACGACGTCGACCCCGACGCGTTCGCCCCGAAGGATCGCGTCGCCGCCTACTTCGAGGAGTACGCCCGCCGCTTCGCGCTGCCGATCCGCACCGGCGTCGACGTGACGCGCGTGCGCAAGCTCGCCGGCGAGCCCGGCTTCCTCGCCGAGACCACCTCGGGGGCCATCCGCGCACGCTACGTCGTGGCGGCGACCGGCGCCTTCCAGAACCCCTCCATCCCGCCGCTGGTCCCCGCCGACGCGGGCGTGCACCAGCTCCACTCGAGCGCCTACCGCAACCCCGAGCAGCTGCCCGACGGCGGCGTGCTCGTCGTGGGCGCCGGCTCCTCCGGCGTGCAGATCGCCGACGAGCTGCGGCGATCCGGCCGAGACGTCGTGCTCGCCGTGGGCCCGCACGACCGGCCGCCGCAGCGCTACCGCGGCCGCAACTTCGTCTGGTGGCTGGGGGTGCTCGGCAAGTGGGAGGCGGCCGCTCCCCCGCAGGGCGCGGAGCACGTGACCATCGCGGTGAGCGGCGCGAACGGCGGCCGCACCATCGACTTCCGCGAGCTCGCCGCATCCGGCATCACGCTCGTGGGCCGCGCGAACGCGTACGCGAACGGGGTGCTGCGCTTCGGCGCCGACCTCGCCGCGAACATCGCGCGCGGCGATGAGAACTACCTGTCGCTGCTCGACGAAGCCGATGCGTACATCGAGCGGAACGGGCTGGACCTGCCCGAGGAGCCCGCCGCCCGCGAGTTCGGCCCCACCCCCGAGTGCGTGTCGCACCCGCTGCTTGAACTCGACCTCGCCGAGCGCGGCATCACGTCGATCGTGTGGGCGACGGGGTTCACCGTCGACTACTCGTGGCTCGAGGTCGACGCGTTCGACGAGCGCGGGCGACCGCTGCAGCAGCGCGGCGTCTCGGTCGAGCCGGGCGTCTACTTCCTGGGCATCCCGTGGCAGTCCCGCCGCGGGTCGAGCTTCATCTGGGGCGTCTGGCACGACGCGAAGTACGTGGCCGACCAGATCGCCATCCAGCGCGGATACGTCGCATACACGGGCGACTCGTTCGCGGCGGGGGCCGGCGCCGAGTCCCCGCCCACCGGCCGAGCCCCCGTCGAGATCGCGTACTCCGGGTAGGGACTCGGCGCGGTCGGGGGGACTCGGCGGAATCTTCCCCCGGCTGTCAGACGGTGAAGTCGCTCGCCGCTCGCGCCGTGGTGATGCTCTTCATGAGGTCGATCACCGGCAGGTGGTCGGGGTGCGAGGCGTACTCGGCGAGACCGGCCTCGTCGTCGAAGTCGGCGATCAGCGTCAGATCGTAGTTCGCGCCGTCGAAGAGCTCGTTGCGGTGCACGGAGAGCGCGCGCACCGACGGCACGAGCGATGCGAGCGGCTCGATCGCCGCGATCGCCCGAGCGGCGTGCGCGTCGCGCTCCTCGCGGGTCTCTCCGGCGAACTTCCAGCTGACGATGTGGCGCAGTGCCATGGCGGCTCCTTGAGGGTGTCGGGGTGGGGCGGGCGGTCTATCGGCGGCGCAGAGCGCGCAGCGGGTTGCGGGCGGCCTTCGTCGCGGCCGCGACGAGGCGATCCGGATCGACGCGCCAGATGGCGTGCCGTCGGCCGTCGATCTGCACCACGGGAATGTGCTCGGCGTGCGCCTCCGCGAGCGCCGCATCATGCGTGATGTCGAGCTCCTCGACCGCGACCGCGATGCCCGCAGCGTCGAGCCGGCGCCGCGCCTCGTCGACCGCCAGGCGGGCGTCGTCGCAGAGATGGCAACCGGGCTTGCCGATCAGGGTCAGGCGAACGGGAGACATGATGCTCCGATTCTACGTTCACCGCGCCCGCGCAGCCCACCGCGCCCGCGCAGCCCACCGCGCCCGCGGCCTTCCGGGCATGCGAAAGGCGCCGACCCCGCGGGGTCGGCGCCTTCCCTCGGCGATCCGTCTCGCGACGGCTCCGATTACTTCTTGTTGCGGCGCTGGTGACGCGTCTTCCGAAGCAGCTTGCGGTGCTTCTTCTTCGACATGCGCTTGCGACGCTTCTTGATTACTGAACCCACATTAACCTCACAACGTCTCTCGGGCCGCTGGGAGTCGGGGCCCATAAAACATACATCTTAGCTGGCGTCGGTCGCAGATGCGAACCGAGCGGTGCGGGCCGCTGCGGCACGAGCCGTCGCGAGCCGCCGCGATCCGGCACCATGCGGTGCGCGCAGCCCGTCAGCCGCGCAGTTTGAAGCGGGCGACGAGCTCCTTCACCCGGTGCTCCGCGCGAGCGGCGGCGCGGCCGATGCGCTCCGCGGCGGCGGTCGCCTCCTCGGGCAGCACCTCGTCGAACTCGTCGTCCATGCCCGGCCCGGGCACGCGCTCGCCGCTCTCCGACAGGTATTCGACCGTGACCTCCGTCTCGAAGCCCGCCGAGAGGAAGGGGATCACGAAATCCTCGATCATCTCGAGCGGCTCGGGATCGAGCGAGTAGTAGCGGTGCTGCCCCTTCTCGCGCACGACCACGAGCTCGGCCTCGCGCAGCACCTTCAAGTGCTTCGACACCGTGGGCTGACTGATGCCGAGCCGGCTCACGATCTCCGAGACGCTCATCTCAGCGCTCTGCACGTGCTTTTCGAGCAGCGCCTGCAGAATGTCGCGACGCGTGGCGTCGGCGATGACTCCGAAGATATCTGGCATAGCCACCAGAGTAGCCGCAGCGGTCCCGATCCGCGCTCGATCCCGGCACCCCGGAGCGACCGCGTACGCGCGAGCCGCCGCGCGTGTGTAGCATGACAGCATCGAATCGAGGCCGGTACGCTCCTCGGTTCTCGCCATCGCCCGAAAGCAGGAGTCGTGAGGACACGCGCTGCGAGCGTCCGGTTCACCGGATTGCTCTCGCTGAAGTCATGGATCGGCAGCATGATCCACTCGTCGCCCGCACGTGTGGCGCTGCTGGTCTTCACCGCATTGATCCTGGTGTGGACGGCGCTCCTCTCGCTGCCGATCGCGAGCCGCGCGCGCGAGGTGACCCCGCTCGCCGATGCGCTGTTCACCGCGGTCTCGGCGATCTGCGTGACGGGACTCTCGACGGTCGACATGGCGACGCACTGGTCGCTCTTCGGAGACCTGCTGATCCTCGCCGGCCTGCAGATCGGCGGCATCGGCGTGCTCACCCTCGCCAGCATCCTGGGCCTCACGGTCACCCGACGACTCGGCCTGCGCTCGCGACTGCTCGCCGCCGGCGACACGAACCCGATGCGGATGGGCCGCGACGTGTCCGAGAGCCAGGCCGTCGGGCTCGGCGAGATCGGCGGGCTGCTCGCGGCGGTCGCGACGAGCCTCGTCGTGATCGAGCTGGCGCTCACCGTGTTCATCACGCCCCGCCTCATCGCCGAGGGGTACGACTTCTGGCACGCCCTCTGGAACGGGTTCTACCTCGCCGCGTCGGCGTTCACGAACACCGGGTTCGTGCCCCTGCCCGGTGGGCTGGAGCCCTTCGCCACCGACACCTATCTGCTCAGCGTGCTCGCCGTGGGCGTCTTCCTCGGCAGCATCGGCTTCCCGGTGATCTTCGCGCTCTACCGGTACGTGGTCGGCGGCGGGTGGCGCGCGCACAAGCGGCTCGGGCTGCACGCCAAGCTCACGCTGACGACGACGCTCCTCTTCGTCGTCTTCGGGTGGCTCGCGATCGCCGCGCTCGAGTTCAACAACACGCGCACCCTCGGCTCGCAGAATCTGGGGGACACGCTCTTCAGCTCGGTGTACATGTCGGTGATGACCCGCTCGGGCGGGCTCGGAGTGATGGATCCCAACGACATGAACGGGTCGACGCTGCTCGTGGTCGACATGCTCATGTTCGTCGGGGGCGGCTCCGCGTCGACGGCGGGCGGCATCAAGGTGACGACCATCGCCGTGCTGTTCCTCGCGGCGTACGCCGAGGCGCGCGGCTACAAGGACATGCAGGCGTTCGACCGGCGCATCCCCAACGAGGTGCTGCGCGTCGCCGTCTCCGTGCTCATCTGGGGCGCGACGATCGTGCTCGCCGCCTCGGTCGCCATCATGCATCTCACCGGCGAGCCGCTCGACATCGTGCTGTTCGAGGTGATCTCGGCCTTCGGCACCTGCGGCCTCTCGACCGGGCTGTCGGGCGAGCTCGACGACCCGGGCAAGTACATTCTCGCCGCCACCATGTGGGCGGGCCGCGTCGGAACCGTTACGCTGGCGGCGGCGGTCGCAGCGACGAGCCGGTCGCGCATGTTCCGCCTCCCTGAAGAAAGGCCGATCGTTGGTTGATATTCGCAGTGACGCCCCCGTGATCGTCATCGGCCTCGGGCGCTTCGGCGCCGCAACGGCGGGGCAGCTCGACCGTCAGGATCGCGAGGTGCTGGTCGTCGACACCGATTCGGCCCTGGTGCAGAAGTGGGCCGACCGCGTCACCCATGCGGTGCAGGCCGATGCGCGCTCGATGGAGGCGCTCAAGCAGATCGGCGCCGACGAGTTTCAGATCGCCGTCGTCGCCACCGGAGCGTCGATCGAGTCGAGCGTGCTGATCGCCGCGAACCTCGTCGATCTCGGGGTGCCGCAGATCTGGGCGAAGGCCATCTCCATCTCGCACGGCAAGATCCTCGAGCGCATCGGCGTGCACCACGTCATCTACCCCGAGCGCGAGGCGGGCGAGCGCGTCGCGCACCTGCTGAGCGGCAGCATGCTCGACTTCATCCAGTTCGACGACAACTACGTGATCGCGAAGATGTACCCGCCGCGCTCCATCCGGGGCCGCTCGCTCAGCGAGAGCGGGGTGCGCACCCGGTACCGGGTCACCGTCGTCGGCGTGAAGACGCCGGGGCAGCCCTTCACGCATGCGACGCAGGAGACGGTCGTCTCGCGGCACGACCTCATCATCGTGAGCGGCACCGCCGCAGACGTGGAGCGCTTCGCCGCCATCGGCTAGGGCTGCCGGCGCAGCGCGCACCGCTGCGCCGGGCGTGTTGGCACTCGGGCGCCGAACCGGGTAGGTTCTCCCGCGGGGGGTGGTTTTCCTACTGAACCACCGGAGTGCGCAATGCTCAACGACCCCCTGCACGACACCAGCGGCCTGCGCGGCGCCCGAGCGAGAGCCGGGCGCGCAGCCGCTGCGAACGCACGACCGCGAGATCCGCAGCGCATCGTCCCGCCGCTGCTGTACCTCCCCGTGCGACTGCTGCCCGATGGCTCGCGGATCGCCGAGCGGTTGCGCACCACCGACGAGCGCGTCGCCCTCCTCGCGTTCACGGCGCTCGATCGGCTCGTCGACTCCTGCGGCGCGTCGCAGGCCTGGGCCGTCGTCGAGGTCGTCGCACTCGATGCGCTGCAGGCCGAGCAGCCGTTCGACCTCGTCGCGTTCGACCCCGACATCCCGATCGAGCTGCTCGAGGGAGGGCGCCTGTCATGACGAGCCTGTCGATCGACCGAGACGCGGTGGTGCCGCTCTTCGCGAAGATGGAGCGCAGCGGCGAGGATCTTCGAACGTCGCTCTCCTCGACCCCCTCCGCTGCGGACGCAGGCGAGGCATCCGCCTCAAGGCGAGATTCGACCCGAACCTTCGCCCTCCGCTGATCCGATGAGCGCGCGCACTGCCCGGGGCCCATCGCGCATGCTGCGGTTGCCCGCTGTCGGCACCGACGCACGATTCATCGACGGTGGCGGAGCGTTTCGTGCACGGCAGTGCTTTGCAGCTGTCTTCTTCGTCGTGACGGGCCTCTACTTCGTGGCATGCCTGCTCAGCGATCCCGAAGGCTGGCATTTCGCCGTCGCACCATACTTCGTCGTGAATGCAGCGATTGCGCTCGCCTTGACCTGGGCGACGCACCGGGTGGCCGCGCGGCCGCACCGCATTCGCTACTTCACGCGCGCAACCGGCCTGTGGATCGGCTACCCGCAGCCGATGCACCGCTGCATCGCGTCCCTCCTGCTCTTCAACGGCCTCCTCGTGGGCATCGCCAACGCCGTGTACACCTGGGAGTTCTTCGTCGTCGCGGGGAGAAGCGCGATCGATCTCCCACGGCTCGCCTGGGGAGTCCTGGCGGTCATTCCCCTCAGTGCGTACGGACTGGCTCAGCTCGCACGGCACCTGCGCCTTCCCCCGGGCGTGCGCCTCGAGGAGCGAGGACTGACATTCACGAGTTCGCCCTTCGAGCGGACTCCATCATGGGAGGAGATCGCAGACATCGAGGCAGTGAACACGGGCAAACCGCGCCTCGTCATCGTCGAGACCAACGGCCGGCGGAGCAGCGTCAGAGCTCTGGAGGTCGGCTCAGACCCGGTGACGGTGGCCGCGATCCTGCAGTTCTTCCTGCACCGCCCCCAGCACCGCGGCGCGCTCGCCGATCCCCAGCAGGCGATTCGCTGCTTCCTCACCCATCGCCAGGACCCGACGTGACGCGGCGCCGCTTCCTGAACGGCCGCTCCCGGAACGGCCGCTCCCGGAACGGCCGCTCCCGGAACCGCCGCTCCCGGAACGGCCGCTCACTCCCCCCGCTCGATCTCCTCCGACCGGCGCACGTTCGCCGCGAGCGCGCGGTCGAACAACTCCGCCCAGCCGCCGCGCTGCAGCTCCAGCACCGCCTGCTCGGTGGTGCCCTTCGGGCTCGTCACCTTGCGGCGCAGCGTCTCCGGGGTCTCGTCGCTGTGCGCCCAGAGCTGCGCCGCCCCGACGATGGTCTGCTTGACGAGGGTGCGGGCCTGATCCTCATCGAACCCGGCGCGCTCCGCCGCCGCAGTCATCTCCTCCGCGTAGAGGAAGATGTAGGCGGGGCCCGATCCCGAGACCGCGGCTACCGCATTGATCTGATCCTCGCGCACGATCAGCGCCTCGCCCACGGTCGCGAACATGCGCTGCACCAGGGCGACCTGCTCCTCGCTCGCCGAGGCCCCGCCGGCGATGCCCGTCGCGCCGAGCCCGATGGTCGATGGCGTGTTCGGCATCGCGCGCACCACGGCCACGCCGTCGGGCAGCTCCGCCTCGATCGCCGCGCTCGTCACGCCCGCGGCGACGCTCACCACGACGGCGCCCGGCTCGAGGTCGCCGGCGATCTCGCGCACCACGTCGCGCACCATCCACGGCTTCACCCCGAGCACGACCAGTGCGGCGCCGCGCACCGCCCGACGGTTGGCCTCCGGATCCCGCTCCGACGACAGCGCCGTCACGTCGCCCGCACCGGCGAACGCCTCCGCGCTCGCCTCCGACCGGGTGGTCACGGCGATGGGGCGCTCGATGTCGACCTCGGGCGCGCGCAGACCGGCCAGGATCGCACCGCCCATCGAACCGACCCCGATCATCGCGGTGCGGGGCAGTCGGGAGTGGTCGGGGGTGCGGCCCGGCGCGCGGGTGCCGTCAGCAGTCGTTTCGTCCATTCCCCCAGTGTATGGAGGGCCGCCGACAGAATGCGGGCCCCGACCTTGTTCGCTTCCGTGCCGCTCCGATCCGACGCGCGTCATAGACTTGGGCCAGCAATTCGGGCACACGGGGTCCAACACGGGAGGCATCTGGAATGAGCGCGACAGGCGGCAGCAAGGCGATCATCGCGGCACTACTCGCCAATCTGGGGATCGCGGTGACGAAGTTCATCGCCTGGGCCTTCTCGGGCTCCTCCTCGATGCTCGCCGAGGGGGTGCACTCGCTCGCCGACTCGGGCAACCAGGTGCTGCTGCTCATCGGCGGCAAGCGCGCGCAGCAGCAGGCGGACAAGGAGCACCCGTTCGGGCACGGCCGCGTGCGCTACGTCTACGCGTTCGTCGTCGCCATCGTGCTCTTCTCCATCGGCGGCGTGTTCTCGGTGTACGAGGGCATCTCCAAGATTCAGCACCCGCACGCCCTCGAGGTGTGGTGGCTGCCGCTGCTCGTGCTCGCCATCGCGATCGTGCTCGAGAGCTTCTCGCTGCGCACGGCCATCCGCGAGAGCCGCCCCCACAAGGGCACGTCGAGCTGGTTCCAGTTCATCCGCCGTTCGAAGGCGCCCGAGCTGCCCGTCGTGCTGCTCGAAGACATGGCGGCGCTGCTCGGCCTCGTCTTCGCGTTCATCGGGGTCGGCCTCACCGTGCTCACCGGCAACGGCCTGTTCGACGGCATCGCGACCGTCGCCATCGGCGCGCTGCTCGTCGCCGTCGCCATCGTGCTCGGCGTCGAGGTGAAGAGCCTGCTGGTCGGCGAGGGCGCGAACGACGACGACGTCGCCAAGATCG
Organism: Leucobacter chromiiresistens; assembly: GCF_001477055.1. GTDB lineage: Bacteria > Actinomycetota > Actinomycetes > Actinomycetales > Microbacteriaceae > Leucobacter > Leucobacter chromiiresistens_A. The sequence goes on along the minus strand of NZ_LDRK01000092.1, from coordinate 1,341 downwards.
AGACCGCCCTGCTCAAGTCGCAGGACGTCAACCGCATCATCCACATGAAGACCCTGTACCTCGGCCCCGACGAGTTCATGGTCGGCGCGAAGATCGACATCGCCCCGACCAAGACCATGAACGAGGTCTCCGTCATCATCAACCTCGCCGAGCGGCGCGTGCGCGAGGCCGTGCCCGCAGCGCGCGTCATCTACATCGAGCCCGACGTGTACCTCGACCCGAACGCCGACACACCGTCGACGAGCTCCATCGTGATGCTGTCGAGCGACTGACGCCGCCGACGCTCACGCCGTGCGCGGTGCACGCACCGTTCACCGTGCAGCCACCGCACCGCTCCTTCCCGGTCACCGCGCACTTCTAGCGTGGGGTCTCGGATCGGCCGCCCGTTCACGGGGCGAGTCCGCACGCGCCTCCCGGCGATCCGAACCCCATACGTTGGAAGGAACACCCGTGACCTCTCGCGCCATTCTGCGCTCCGCCGCCGTGATCACCGCCCTGCTCATGGGCGGATCGCTCGCAGCCTGCTCCACGGCGAGCAACGCCGAGGGCGGCTCGGAGACCGACGCCGCCACCGCCACGAGCGCCGCAGACTTCGGCGGCATGGATGCGCTCGTCGCCGCCGCTCAGGAGGAGGGCGAGCTCAACGTCATCGCGCTCCCCGAGACCTGGGCCAACTACGGCGAGATCATCACCGGCTTCGAAGACAAGTACGGCATCACCGTCAACTCCGCATCGCCCGACGCGTCGAGCGCCGAGGAGATCCAGGCCGCCGAGAACCTGCAGGGGCAGGACACGGCGCCCGACGTCTTCGACCTCGGCAGTGCCGTGGCGCTCGAGAACGTCGACAAGTTCGCGCCCTACCAGGTCGAGACCTGGGACGACATCCCCGACGCGAACAAGGAGGCCACCGGCCTCTGGGTGAACAACTACTCGGGCATCATGTCGATCGGCTACGACTCGGAGAAGCTGCCCGAGCCGCAGGCGATCGACGACCTGCTGGGCGACGACTACACGGGCTCCGTCGTGCTCAACGGCGACCCGACCCAGGCCGGCGCCGCCTTCGCCGCGGTCGGCTCGATCTCGTCGCTGAACGGCGGCGGCGTCGACGACTTCGGGCCCGGCGTCGACTTCGTCGCCGAGCTGCGCGACGCGGGCAACCTGCTGACCGTCGACCCGACGCCGGCGACGATCGCCTCGGGCGAGACCCCCCTCGTCTTCGACTGGTCGTTCAACAACATCGCGGCCGCCGCCGACAAGCCCGGCTGGGAGACCACGGTGCTCGAGGGCCCCGCCTACGTCCCGTTCCACCACGACGCCCACAACCAGGACCCCACCGACCCA
>NZ_LDRK01000091.1 GCF_001477055.1 Leucobacter chromiiresistens | reverse complement strand
CGGCGCGGGCGCGCGGCGCCCCGCCCCGCCCGCGCCGGCGGCTAGACCAGGCGGGTCTTCGGCGAGACGCGGTAGGTGTCCTCCGCGTCGCGGTTCGGGATATCGCCGAGCGCTGCGTCGATCGCCTCGAGCGCGTCGGCCTCGAGCACGACGCCCGACGCCTTCACCGTGTCGGCGAGCTGCTCGGGGCGCGAGGCGCCCACGAGGGCGGCGGCGACGTTCGGGTTCTGCAGCACCCACGCGATGGCGAGCTGCGGCATGGTGAGGCCCGCCTCCTCCGCGATCGGCTTCAGGCGCTGCACGGCTTCGAGGATGCGGTCGTCCAGGAACTTCTGCATGAACTCGGCGCCGCTCTTGCCGTCGGTGGCGCGCGAGCCGGAGGGGACGGGCTGACCGGGCAGGTACTTGCCGGAGAGCACGCCCTGCGCCATCGGCGACCACACGATCTGCGAGATGCCGAGCTCTTCGGAGGCGGGAACGACCTTGCCCTCGATCACGCGGTGCAGCATGGAGTACTGCGGCTGGTTCGAGACGAGCTGCACCCCGAACTCGCGGGCGAGTCGATGGCCCTCGCGCAGCTGCTCGGCCGTCCACTCCGAGACACCGATGTAGAGCGCCTTTCCCTGCCGCACGACGTCGGCGAACGCCTGGAACGTCTCCTCGAGCGGCGTCTCGTAATCGAAGCGGTGCGCCTGGTAGAGGTCGACGTAGTCGGTGCCGAGGCGTCGCAGTGAGCCGTTAATCGACTCGAGGATGTGCTTGCGGCTCAACCCGGTGTCGTTCGGGCCCTTGGGGCCGGTCGGGAAGTAGACCTTCGTGAAGATCTCGAGCCCTTCGCGGCGCTGGCCGTCGAGCGCGCGGCCGAGGACCGCCTCTGCCGCGGTGTTCGCGTAGGTGTCGGCCGTGTCGAACGTCGTGATGCCGGCGTCGAGCGCCGCGTGCACCGTCTGGATCGCCGCGTCGTCGGCGACCTGGGAGGCGTGCGTCACCCAGTTGCCGAACGTGATTTCTGAGACCTTGAAGCCGCTGTTTCCGAGATACCGATAGTTGACCATGGCCCCAGACTATGCCCGCTGCTCGGGTGCGGGCAGTGAATCTGGATCGGGCGACGGGCGGCCGGCGTGCGGCACGGCGGGCCGGCTGGGGGCACTGGATCGGGGCGATCGGGATCGGGCGGCGCCCGGCGAGTGGGTGCCGAGCGCCGGTGTCAGTTGAGCGCTCCGTCGTTGGTGGTCGAGGCGCGTTCGAGCAGCCGGTCGGGCAGCAGGTGGGTGAGCGGAGCCAGCAGGCGGTACCTCCAGTCGGAGACGACGACGCTGCGGCCGCGGCGCACCGCCGAGATGCCCTCGTGTGCGACGCGGGCGGTGCTCGCCCAGGAGAGGCGGGGCAGGCGTGGGAGGTGATCCTCGCCCATGCGGGCGTGGAACTCGGTGTCGAGGAGGCCGGGGCAGAGGGCGGTGACGTGCACGCCGCGGCGCCGGTACCGGGCGTTGAGCGAGCGCGAGAGCGACACGGTCGCGGCCTTCGCGGCGCCGTACGTGCCGGTGGGGGTGAACGCGGCGACGCTCGCGACGTTCAGGATCCAGCCGTACCCCCGCTCGAGCATGCCGGGTACGGCGGCGTGCGACAGGTGCAGCGGCACCCATGACAGCAGCTCGTGCAGGCGGCGCTCGTCGTCGAGCTCGCTCGTCTCGAAGCCGGCGGCGACGCCGAAGCCGGCATTGTTGACGAGGATGTCGATCGGGTGCGCGCGGTCGGCGAGACGCGCCGCCACGCGTTCGAGGTCGGGTGCGCGCGTGAGGTCGGCGGGGAGTGCTTCGGCCTCGATCCCGTGACGGCCCCGCAGTTCGGCGGCGAGCCCCTCGAGTCGCTCGCCGTCGCGCGCGACGAGCACGAGGTGCACCCCCTTCGTCGCGATCTGGCGGGCGAGCTCCGCCCCGAGTCCCGTGGAAGCGCCGGTGATGAGTGCGGTGAGAGCCATGGCGACAGTCTGGCACCGGCGCCCGAGTGCGACCAGGGGATGCGCGATGCCGCGGACCGAAGTAGCATGTTCGCATGATGAAGAACATTTCGCTGAGCGAAAAGCGGCTCGGATGATCGACAAGGTCGTGCGGGATCCCGCAGCCGCCGTCGCCGGCATCGCCGACGGCGCCACCGTGATGATCGGGGGGTTCGGCCGAGCGGGTCAGCCCATCGAGCTGATCGACGCGCTCATCGAGCAGGGCGCGCGCGACCTCACCATCGTGAACAACAACGCCGGCAACGGCGACGTCGGCCTCGCCGCGCTCCTGGCGGAGCGGCGGGTGCGCAAGATCATCTGCTCGTTCCCGCGCCAGAGCGACTCGTGGGTCTTCGACGCCCTGTACCGCGAGGGCGCCATCGAGCTCGAACTGGTGCCGCAGGGCAACCTCGCGGAGCGCATCCGTGCGGCCGGCGCCGGGATCGGCGCGTTCTACACGCCCACGGGCGTCGGCACCGAGCTCGCCGCGGGCAAGGAGACCCGAGAGATCGGCGGGCGCACCTACGCGCTCGAATACCCGATCAGCGCCGACGTCGCCCTCATCAGCGCGCTGAGCGCCGACCGGTGGGGCAACCTCGTGTACCGCGCGACCGCGCGCAACTTCGGGCCCATCATGGCCGCGGCGGCCCAGCTGACGGTCGCGCAGGTCGACGGGGTGGTGCCCCTCGGCGGCATCGATCCCGAGGTCGTGGTGACCCCCGGCATCTACGTCGACCGCGTGGTGGCGGTGGGGGAGCGCCCCTGGCTGCGCGACGGCGCCTTCGTCGGCGGCGTCGATCTCGCGGGCGACCCCGTGCCCGAAGCCCCCGCACCCGCGGCGCCCGCTGCACCCGCCGCACCCCCCGAGGAGGCCGCCCGATGACCATGCGCATCAGCCGCCGGCAGCTCGCCGCGCGCATCGCCGCCGACATCCCCGAGGGCTCCATCGTGAATCTCGGCATCGGCGCCCCCACGCTCGTCGCCGACTACCTGCCCGAGGGCGCGGAGATCATCCTGCACACCGAGAACGGCATGCTCGGCATGGGGGCCGCCCCCGCCGCGGGCCTCGTCGATCCCGATCTCATCAACGCGGGCAAGCAGGCGGTCACCGCCGTCGCCGGCGCCGCGTACTTCCACCACGCCGACTCCTTCGCGATGATGCGGGGCGGCCATCTCGACGTGTGCGTGCTCGGCGCCTTCCAGGTGGCGGCCAACGGCGACCTCGCCAACTGGTCGACCGGGGCGCCCGGCGCGATCCCGGCGGTGGGCGGTGCGATGGATCTCGCCATCGGCGCGAAGCACGTGTACGTGATGACCGACCTGCTGACCAAGCAGGGGGAGTCGAAGCTCGTCGAGGCCTGCACCTACCCGCTGACCGGCGCCGGGTGCGTTTCGCGCGTGTACACCGATCACGCGGTCTTCGACGTCACCGCGAACGGATTCGCCGTGCGTGAGACCTTCGGCGAGCACACGATCAGCACGCTCGAGGCGGCCACCGGGCTGCGCCTCATCGATGCGACCGCGGAGGAGCGATCATGACCGGAGCCTATATCTACGACGCGGTGCGCACGCCGTTCGGGCGGGCCGGTGGGGCGCTCGCGGGCGTGCGCCCCGACGATCTCGCCGCCGTCGTCATGCGCGCGACGGTCGAGCGCGGCGGGATCGACCCGGCGCGCATCGACGACGTGATCTTCGGAGATGCGAACCAGGCGGGGGAGGACAACCGCAACGTGGCGCGCTTCGGCGCCCTGCTCGCAGGCTTCCCCACCACCGTCACCGGTACGACCGTCAACCGCCTCTGCGCGTCATCAATCGAAGCGGTGGTGCAGGCCGCGCGGGCGGTCGAGACGGGCGATGCCGGCATCGTGCTCGCCGGCGGAGTGGAGTCGATGAGCCGCGCCCCCTTCGTGGTCGAGAAGTCGCCCAAGCCGTGGCCGGCCGCCGGCAACCCGACCATGTGGAACACCTCGATCGGTTGGCGCATGGTCAACCCGGCGCTGCCCGCCCACTGGACCATCTCGAACGGAGAGTCGGCCGAGCAGATCGCGCGGGAGTGGGGCATCACCCGCGACGCGCAGGATGCGTTCGCCGTGCGATCGCACGAGCGGGCCGCGGCCGCCTGGGCCGCGGGCGTGTTCGCCGACGAGATCGTGCAGGTGCCGGGGGTCGAGCTCGCGCGCGACGAGGGCATCCGCGATGGGTCGACCGTCGAGAAGCTCGCGGCCCTGCGGCCGCTCTTCGCGGCGGAGGGCACGGTCACCGCCGGCAACTCCTCGTCGATCAACGACGGCGCCTCCGCGGTGCTCGTCGGCGGCGAGGGGGCGCTCGACGCCGAGCCCCTCGCGCGCATCACCGGCCGAGCGGCGCACGGGGTCGACCCCGATCGCTTCCCCATCGCGCCGATCGAGGCCGCGAACCGCGCGCTCGAACGCGCGGGCCGCACCTGGGCCGAGGTCGACGTCGTCGAGCTGAACGAGGCCTTCGCGTCGCAGTCGCTCGCCTGCCTCGCCGGGTGGCCGGATCTCGACCCCGAACGGCTCAACGTGCACGGCGGAGCCCTGGCGATCGGGCACCCGCTCGGCGCCTCGGGCGGCCGCATCATCGGGCACGCCGCGCACGAACTGCGGCGCCGCGGCTCGGGCGTCGCCGTCGTGGCGATCTGCATCGGGGTGGGCCAGGGGCTCGCCGTCGTGCTCGAACGCTGATCGGGTGCCGCAGGGGAAGCGCCGTGCCGCGCCGCCTGCCGGTAGTGTGGGCGCGTGAACGCGCAAGCAGACCCCGCCGGCGAGTCGTCGAGCGGAGACTTCGTGCAGTCGCTCGCACGCGGTCTCGCCGTGATCCGAGCATTCGACGCGGAGCACCCCGAGCTGAGCCTCAGCGAGGTCTCCCGTCGCGCCGGCATCCCGGCGGCCGCCGCGCGCCGCTTCCTGCGCACCCTCGACACCCTCGGCTACGTGCGCTCCGACGCCCGCGCGTTCGCGCTCACCCCGCGGGTGCTCGAGCTCGGCTTCAGCTACCTGTCCGCACTGTCGCTCCCCGAGACGATGCAGCCCCACCTCGAACGTCTCTCGCGCGAGACGGGCGAGTCGGTGTCGGCGGCGGTGCTCTCGGGCGACGAGATCGTCTACGTCGCCCGCGTGCCGACGCGGCGCATCATGACGGTCGGCATCACCATCGGCACCCGCTTCCCCGCGTACGCGACGAGCATGGGGCGGGTGCTGCTGGCCGCGCTCCCGGAGGCGCAGCGCGACGAGGCGCTCGCGCGGGCGCCGATGGAGCCGCTCACCGAGCGCACGACGACCGACGCCGGGCGGCTGCGCGCCGAGCTGCAGCGCGTGCGCGAGCAGGGCTGGGCCATCGTCGACGGCGAGCTCGAGCCGGGGCTGCGCTCGGCTGCGGCCCCGGTGCGCCGTCGCGACGGCTCCGTCGCCGCCGCGGTGAACGTCTCGACGAGCGCGAGTCGTGACACGCTCGCGCACCTCCGCGACGCGCATCTGCCGCGACTGCTCGAAACGGCTGCGGCGATCACCGAGGATCTGCGGCACGTCTGACCGCCTCGGCGCCCGCGGCACGTCTGACCGCCTCGGCGTCCGCAGCGCCCGCGGAGCCGACGCTCAGCGGCGCCGTGAGCGCCGCACGGCCTGGAGCGCGCCGCACGACCACAGCGCCCACAGCACGAGGAGCGGCTGGAAGACCAGGCGGATCCCGCGCGCTGCGTCGCTCTCGAGCCCGAACGCGTCGGTGCGCGTGACGAACTGCGAGATGTTGCCGGGGAAGACGGCGACGAAGAATGCGGCGATCACCCAGCCCACCGGCACGCGCAGCCGGCCGAGCACGATCGCGGCGCCGCCGAGCGTGATCTCGACGACGCCCGAGGCGATGACGACGAAGTCCTTGTCGGCAGGAACCCAGGCGGGCACCTGCGCCTGGAACTCGCGGCGCGCGAACGTGAGGTGCGCGATCCCCGCGAAGAGCAGGGCGGCTCCCTGCAGCACGCGCGCGACGTGCTGCAGGGGCGTGGCCCGCGGGGGATCGGCGGTGATCAGTGCGCTCATGTGCGGCCTCCCGGTGCGTGTCGGATGACGCCAGCGTACGCGCGCCCGGCCCCCGGCGTCACCCGTCGGCGCCGGAAGTCCGCCGACGCCGGACGTCGCCCGGCGCCGGTCGGTGCGTCAGTGCGCGTTGCGCACCCGCACGGAGAGGCACGTGGGGCAGCCCTCGAGCTTCTCGTACTCGGCGAGGGCGACCTCGGTCACCGTGTAGCCGAGGTCGCGCAGCATCTCGGCGGTCTTCGGGGCCGACGCCGAGATGATGAGCTCGGATTCGCTCAGGCAGACGACGGCGGTGCCGTGCGGCTCGGGCACCGGCAGGAAGCGGTCGAAGAGATCGGAGTTGTCGACGAACTCGGGGTAGCCGATGACCGTGCCGTCGGGGAGCGCGGTGACGGCGGTCTTGAGGTGCAGCACCTTCGTGACGGGAACGGCGACGACGGTGGCCCCGAGGGGGCCGAGGATGCGGCGCAGCTGGGCGATGCCCTCGGCGTTCGTGCGGCCGCCGCGGCCCACGTAGACGGTGTCGCCGATCTTCAGCACGTCGCCGCCGTCGAGCGTGCCGGGCTCCCGGATCTCGGCGATGGGGAGGCCGAGCTCTTCGAGCGCCTTGCGGGTGCCCGCGGTCTCGGGCTTGCGGCTGTCGGCGCCCGGGCGCGAGATCACGGCGACGTTGCGGAACATCACGACGGTGTCCTCGATGAACACGGAGTCGGGGCAGTCGTCGGCGGCCTCGACCTCGATCGTCTCCCAGCCGTGCGCGCGGAGCGCGGCGACGTAGCCGTGCCACTCCTCGACTGCGCGCTCGAGGTCGACCGTCACCTTCTCGATGTGGTCGACGATGCCGTCGTCGAGGCGGGGGCTGGGCTGGCGCACGAGGGCGATCTTGGACATGAGAGGCATTCCTTCGCGGTCTGATGGTGGTCGCTCCCAGGCTATCGGTCGCGAGCGGGGTCGGGTCGCGGAGCGGTTCTAGCGCAATCGCTTCGCAGGCGCTAAACTTGAGTCATATTCACTCAACTTTGCGGGAGCGCCTGATCAGGGCGCACATCGCCCGTAACCGGCATCGACGCAGAGAGGACTCCAGATGCAGGCAAATTGGACCCCCGCCCAGGGCGAGGGCGAGCAGCAGTCGGCGCTCGAGCAGTTCGGCGTGAACCTGACCGAGGTGGCCCGCTCGGGCAAGCTCGATCCGGTCATCGGCCGCGACTCCGAGATCCGCCGCGTGAGCCAGGTGCTCACCCGCCGTACGAAGAACAACCCCGTGCTCATCGGCGAACCGGGCGTCGGTAAGACCGCCGTCGTCGAGGGGCTCGCGCAGCGCATCATCGCCGGCGACGTCGCCGAATCCCTGAAGGACAAGGAGCTCATCTCACTCGACATCTCCGCCCTCATCGCGGGGGCGAAGTACCGCGGCGAGTTCGAGGAGCGCATGAAGGCGGTGCTGCAGGAGATCAAGGACTCCGACGGCAAGTTCATCACCTTCATCGACGAGCTGCACACCCTCATGGGGGCCGGCGGCGGAGAATCGTCCGTGGCCGCCTCCCAGATGCTCAAGCCGATGCTCGCCCGCGGCGAGCTGCGGCTCATCGGCGCCACCACCCTCGACGAGTACCGCGAGTACATCGAGAAGGACGCCGCGCTCGAACGCCGATTCCAGCAGGTCTACGTGGGCGAGCCGTCCGTCACCGACACGGTGGCGATCCTCCGCGGATTGAAGGAGCGGTACGAAGCGCACCACAAGGTGACCATCGCCGACTCGGCGCTCGTCGCGGCCGCGGCGCTCTCCGACCGCTACATCACCGCGCGGCAGCTGCCCGACAAGGCCATCGACCTGATCGACGAGGCGGCGAGCCGGCTGCGCATGGAGATCGACTCGGCCCCGGTCGAGATCGACGAGCTGCGACGCGCCGTCGATCGTCTGAAGCTCGAAGAGCTCGCCCTCAAGAAGGAGAAGGACGAGGCCTCGAAGGAGCGCCTCGCGAAACTGCGCGACGACCTCGCGGCGAAGCGCACCGAGCTTGACGCGCTCGAGGCGCGGTGGGAGCGCGAGCGCGACTCGCTGAACCGCGTCGGCGCGCTGCGCGAGAAGCTCGATCAGCTGCGCATGGAGGCCGAGGTCGCCCAGCGCGAGGGCAAGCTCGAGAAGGCGTCCAAGCTGCTGTACGGCGAGATCCCGGTCATCCAGAAGCAGCTGACCGAGGCGGAGGACGCCGAGGCGCAGGGGGCGGTGGGCGACGAGGATCGGATGGTCAACGACCAGGTCACCGACGAGGACATCGCGGGGGTCGTCGCCGCCTGGACCGGCATCCCCGTCGGTCGCCTGCTGCAGGGGGAGACCGAGAAGCTGCTCGCCCTCGAGCACGAGCTCGCGAAGCGCCTCATCGGGCAGGGCGACGCCGTGCGCGCCGTCGCCGATGCGGTGCGGCGCACCCGAGCCGGCATCGCCGACCCGAACCGGCCCACCGGATCCTTCCTCTTCCTCGGCCCGACCGGCGTCGGCAAGACCGAGCTCGCGAAGGCGCTCGCCGAGTTCCTCTTCGACGACGAGCACGCCATGGTGCGCATCGACATGTCGGAGTACGGCGAGAAGCACTCCGTCTCCCGCCTCGTCGGCGCCCCTCCCGGGTACGTCGGGTACGAGCAGGGAGGCCAGCTCACCGAGAGCGTGCGGCGCCGGCCGTACTCGGTCGTGCTGCTCGACGAGGTCGAGAAGGCGCACCCCGAGGTCTTCGACGTGCTGCTGCAGGTGCTCGACGACGGCCGCCTGACCGATGGGCAGGGCCGCACGGTCGACTTCCGCAACGTGATCCTGATCCTCACCTCGAACCTCGGCAGCCAGTACCTGATCGACCCCGACATGGTGTGGAGCGAGAAGGAGAGCGCAGTGCGCGAGACCGTGCGGCGCGCCTTCAAGCCCGAGTTCATCAACCGGCTCGACGAGATGGTGATCTTCCACCCGCTCAGCGAGGCCGACCTGGCGCAGATCGTGGAGCTCTCGATCGACCGGCTGCAGCTGCGGCTCGCGGATCGGCGCCTCACGCTCGCCGTCACCCCCGACGCGCGCAGCTGGCTCGCATCTCGCGGCTACGATCCGATCTACGGCGCCCGACCGCTCCGGCGGCTCATGCAGAAGGAGATCGACGACCGGCTCGCCCGGACGATCCTCTCCGGCGAGGTGCGCGACGGCTCGGCCGTGCGGGTCGACGTGGCCGGCGACGGCGACGCGCTCGAACTCTCCGTCATGCCGGGGGCGTAGGGCCGTCCAGCCGGCCAGCCGGGCCGGTCAGCGGGGCCCGGGGGCGTCTCAGTAGCCGAGGCGCCCCCGGAGATCGTTGAGGGTCTGGGAGGACCGGAGGGCGGTATCCGGGCCGACGGCGGAAACGCCTTGGACGAGCACGTCACCCGTGAGGATGCCGGCGATACCCTCGGCGGTGAGCCCGGTCGGGGTGTGCGGCGCAGCGAGGGAAACGGTGACTCGCGACCCGAGCTGTTCGTGCAGTTCGTCGGTGATGAGCAGCACGCTCGCGCCCACGAGGTGCGCCTGGTCGAGCAGGGCTTCGATGTCCCGAGTGACCCGCCCCGGTGCGAAGATCACGAGTAGATCGCGCGAGCCGAGGCTCATCACCTCGTCCGCGAGCCGGAAGCCATCGGTCGTCAGCCGTCGAGTGCTGACCCCGATGCGCCGCAGCCGCAGTGCGAGATGGTCTGCCGCGATGCCCGACGCGCCGAGTCCGTAGCAGAACACCGTATCGGCGTGAATGACGAGGTTGACGGCGCTCGAGTACTGCGCGTCGGTATTCGCGCGGCTCGCGAGAGCGACGAGATCCTGCGCTTCGCTCCAGATCTCGCGCTGAATCTGGCCGAGATCCTGCCCGAGATGCTCGAGGCGACTGCGCAGGCGCACCTCAGGGGAGACCGTCGAGCTGAAGGGCGCCGCGACCTCCTGCTTCAACTCCGAGAGTCCGGCGTAGCCGAGGGTCTGCAGTGTGCGCACGACCGAGGCGTTCGACGTCTTGCTCTGAGCGCCGAGCTCGGCGGCGCTCGCGTACAGGATTCGCTCGGCCGACATCGCGGTGAGCACCCGACTGACCGCGCGCTCGGACTTCGCGAGGGAGTCCCAGCGTTCGGAGATGCGATCGCGCAGACGGGTCACCGCGCGATTTTCCGTATCACTTGTTACAAACGGTTCCATTGCTGTATTGTTTCATCCTATTCAGGGTGCTTTTGTAACGGATGTTCCATTCATCCTTCCCCCCGCAGCGCACGAGCGCAAGTGGGGTCCGAGAGCACGAAGACGTACAGGGGGTCGGAATGGACGAGGCGCACGGTATTCGAGTGCTCGAAGTGAGCGGATCGCCGCGCGAGCGCGGGCGGCAGTACGGAGCCGGCGCGAGCGACCTCATCGCGAAGGCCATCGGCTACTACTCCGAGGCGCTCGCCGCGCAGACCGGCATGGCATGGCACGAGATCGTCGAATCGGCGGCGAAGTGGCTTCCGATCTCGGAGCGCGTCGCACCGCATCTCGTCGAGGAGATGCGCGGAGTCGCGGAAGGCGCGGGCGTCGCATTCCTCGAGATCCTGACACTCAATGTGCGCGGAGAATTCGTCTACAGCCACCAAGCGCGCGGTGCAGGCACCGCGGCGCACCACGACGAACGCGACGCCGTCGACGGCTGCACGTCCTTCTTCCTCACCGGTCGCGCGAGTGGAACCGGGCATACCCTGGTCGGGCAGAACTGGGACTGGCGCACCCTGACCGGGGCCACCACGCTCGTACTCCGCATCGTGCAGGATCCGCTGCCCACCATCATCATGCAGCTCGAAGCGGGTCAGATCGGTCGGCACGGCGCGAACTCTGCGGGCATCGCGCTGAACGCCAACGGGCTGGGCGGCAGCTTCGGCAGTGAGATCGGCGTGCCGCAGACCATCATCCGCCGCCTCGTACTCGACCACCACGACCTCGCGGGCGCACTGAAGACTCTCGTGAAGACGCGCCCCCACATCGCGAGCAACGCCCTGCTCGCCCATCGGAGCGGATACGGGATCGATCTCGAGACGACACCGCACGGCGTCGACTGGCTCTTCCCCGACGCGCAGGGCGCGATCGCGCACACCAACCACTTCCAGGCCTCGGTGCCGCCGCAACTCGCCGGGCACTACCGTCCGGTCTCCGCCGATTCGCTGCTGCGCCTGCCGCGCGTGCGAGCGGGGCTCGAGCGAGTGGCGTCGGCCCGGGACGCGCACGAGAGCCTGGCGCTCGTGCGCGCGGCGATGTCGGATCACCTCGGGTATCCCGAGGGCGTCTGCACGCACCCCGACACGAGCGCCCCGCATCTCACGCAGTGGTCGACGCTGCTGTCGAGCTGCGTCGACCTCACCACCGGCGAGTACCGCGTAGCGCCCGGCTTCCCGTGCGAAACCGACTACGAACTGCTCCCGTGGAACCTGTACGACGGACCCGGCGACTCGGAGCACGACGACACCGGCGCATTCCGCACACCCCACATCGCCGCAGACCAGCACTGACGCTGAGAAGGAGACGTTTCAATGAAGAACACACTGCACACGGGGGCCCGCGCGGCACTCGGACTGACGGCTGCCGCCGCCCTCGCGTTGACCGGCTGCTCGGCCTCGGACCCGGGCGGAGCGTCGGCGAAGCCCGCCCAGATGGAGGCGCCCTTCGGCGACATGACCCCCGCCGCTGCGGGGCCGGTCGACTCCGTCACCTGGATGCTCGGGAGCGAACCCACCACCATGGACGCGGACATCGACGCCACGACCGCCGACGACACGGTGCTCGCGAATGTCTGCGACCGGCTCATGCAGGTGCAGCCCGACCTGACGCTCGGCAACGGCATCGCGTCCCGAGCCGAATGGGTCGACGACACGCACGTCGTCTTCACGATCCGACAGGACGCGACCTTTCACGACGGAAGCCCGATCACGACGGGCGACGTGCTCTGGAGCATGGAGCGCCATGCTGCGGAGGGAGCCGCCGAATCGGACGAGTACCAGAACGTCGTCTCCATGGAGCAGACGGGCGACGACCAGATCACGGTGACGACGACCCAGCCCGACGCGATCTTCCTGCAGGCGATGGCGGGGGACGGCGGAATCGTCTGGAACCCCCGGGTGATCGAGGCCGAGGGCGACGACTTCGGCGGGCCAGGCTCCGCCTCGGCCTGCAGCGGCCCCTACCGGATCGCCTCGTGGGAGCCGGGTTCGCAGCTGACGATCGAGAAGTTCGACGAGTACTGGAACACCGAGATCGACGCACGCGCGGAGCAGGTCGTCTTCCGCTGGGCCGACGAATCGGCCATCGCCAACAGCCTCACGGCGGGCGAAGCGCAGGGCGCGTACCTGGAGAACGCCGGGTCGGCCGCCGCTTTCGCGCAGAGCTCCGACGTCACGGTCTTCCAAGGGCCGTCGACGAATGCGTGGGTGCTCGAAACCACTGATCGGGGGATCCTGACCGACCCCGACGTGCGTCGCGCGCTCTCCCTCGCCCTCGACCGCGAGGGCATCGCGACCGCGGCGTTCGGCGGACTCGCGGAACCCTGGAAGACCCCGGTGGGGGCGGGCGCCTGGGGGTACGAGGTCGAGGCGTTCGAAGCCGCGTTCGCAGAGCTCGACGGAGCACCCGCCACCCCGAGCGCGGACGATATCGCGCAGGCCGAGCAGCTCATCGCCGACGCCGGTGCTGCAGGCGAGCAGCTCGTCGTCGCCTCGAACGGGTCGTCATCGCACAACGTGATCGCCAACGCCCTGGTCGCGGCCGCCAAGAGCGTCGGGCTCGAGGCCGAGATCCTCGTGGTGCCGCAGGCGCAGTACGGCGACTTCTACTCCGACGCCGACCTGCGCGGACAAGCGGACCTGTGGCCGGACGAGTACTACATCTCGAAGAACGATCCGCTCGGCTTCTACAAGAACGGCAAATCGGATGCGAGCGTGAACTTCGGCGTCTTCCAGGACCCGGAATACGATCGGATCGTCGACGAGGCCTACGCGGCGACCGACGACGCGGAGCGCGCCGAACTCACCATCGATCTGCAGCAGCGCTGGGTCGACAACGCGGTATGGATTCCCGTCGTCGCCACGCCAGCCACGCTGGTGATGTCCAACACCGTGACCGGCGTGCCGTCGTCTGCGGCCTTCATCTACTACCCGTGGGCTGCCGAACTCGGAACGGCGGAGGGCTGATCCCGATGGCTCGTGCCCTGCGCAGGATCGGCGGCATGCTGCTGACTCTCGTGATCGCCTCATTCATCATCTTCGCCGCGATGTACGCGGCCCCCGGCGATCCGGTGACCTTCCTCATCGGCAACCCCGAGAACCTCACACCCGAACGGATTGCGAGCGTGCGCGCGCAGTACCACCTCGACGAGCCGCTGCTCGCGCAGTACTGGCACTGGGCGTCCGGGGTCGTCACCGGAGACTTCGGCCGATCGTTCCAATACCATCAGCCCGTCAGCGATATCCTCGCCGCCCGGGTGCCGATCACGCTCTCGCTCGTCGCCTACGCCTCCGTCCTGCTCGCCATCGGTGGAATCGGCCTCGGCGTGCTCGCCGCGGTGCGTCGGGGGAAGCCCATCGACACCGCGATCGTGGGCGGAACCACCCTCGCCGCAAGCGTGCCGTCCTTCGTGCTGGGCATCGCGCTGGTGGCGCTCTTCGCCGTACAGCTGGGCTGGTTCCCGGTCGCGGGCGCGGGATCTGGCGGCGCCGACCGCGTCTGGGCGCTCACGCTGCCCGCCCTCACGCTCGCGATCGGCGCGCTCGCCATCGTGAGTCGCGTCACCCGCCAATCGATGATCGAGCAGTTCTCGTCGGAGCACGTCGAGGCCGCACGGGCGACGGGACTCGCAGAGCGCTTCGTCGTGCGCGACCACGTGCTGCGCGGCGCGTGGGGGCCGATCATCACGATGGTCGCCCTCGTCATCGCCAGCATGATCGCGGGGACGGTCGCGGTGGAGACCGTCTTCGGCATCTCAGGCGTCGGCTCGCTGCTCGTCGACGCGATCAACACCCACGATTTCCCGGTCGTGCAGTCCGTCCTGCTCTTCATGGTCATCGCGTACATGGTCGTGACGACGGTCGTCGACCTGCTGCTGCCCGTGCTCGACCCTCGCATCAATCGAACGGCGGTGTCCGCATGACCGCACTGGTCCTCCCGCGACTGCAGAGCAGACGCCGCCGCAGCACTGCGCTCGGCACGTGGGTCTCCGCAGCTTTCCTCGCGCTCGTGGCCGGCGCCGCACTGCTCGGCCCCGTACTCGCTCCCTACGACGCCGACGAGATCGACTTCGCCGCGATCTGGGCCGGGCCGGGCGGCGGCCATCTGCTCGGCACCGACCAGCTCGGGCGCGACCTGTTCTCGCGGCTGCTCATCGGCGCCGGCGAGACGCTCATCGGGCCGGTCCTCCTCCTGGCGCTGGCCACGGTGCTCGGCGTCACCATCGGCGTCCTCGCCGCATGGCGGGGCGGATGGGTCGATACGCTCCTCGCCCGCATCACCGATGTCATGTTCGCCTTCCCCGGTCTGCTCTTCGTCGTGCTCGTCATCGCCGTCTTCGGCAAGGGGCCGGTGACGGCGATCGTGGCACTCGCCCTCGCGTACGCTCCGGTGATCGCGAAGTACACCCGCAGCCTCGCTCTGAGTGAGATCGCGCGCCCATACGTCGACGCCTACCGTGTGCAGGGCATCGGCGGACTCGGCATCTGCCTCCGCGCCATCGTGCCGAACCTGCTCCCAGCGCTCGTCGGGTACCTCGTCGTGCTCTTCGGCGAAGCGCTCATGAGTCTCGCGACGCTCAGCTTCCTCGGCTTCGGTGCGCAGCCGCCCAGCTCCGAGTGGGGGCTGATGGTCCAGGAAGGGCAGGCGGGCATCATCCAGGGGCACTTCCTGCCCACGCTCATCCCCGGCGCCGCCATCGCCCTCGTGGTGATCGCCGTCAACATCGTCGGCGTGCGCGTCGCCGACCGACTGCTCGCGAAAGGGTGAGCCGCATGCTCTTGGAAATCGAACAGCTGCACCTCTCCTTCGTCGCGCGCGACACTCCCGCGCATGTGCTCACCGGCATCGATGTGGGCGTCGCACCCGGCGAGCTCATCGGGCTCGTCGGCGAATCCGGATCGGGCAAATCGACGACGGTGCGCGCCGCGCTCCGGCTCTACGGCGATGAGGCGCAGATCTCCGGCCGCATCCTCCTCGACGGCGTCGACATGGTGCGGGCGAATGCGACCGAGCAGCGTCGCGTGCGGGCGTCATCGGTCGCGCTCGTGCAGCAGGACCCGCGAGCGGCGCTGAACCCGGTGCGCCGCATCGGGGATTCCCTCGCCGAGCGACTGATCAGGGTGCACGGAATGCGTCGCGCCGACGCCGACGAGCGCATCCTGTCGCTGCTCACCGAGGTCGGACTCACACACCCCGAACGTCGAATGCGGCAGTACCCGCACGAACTCTCGGGCGGCATGCTGCAGCGCGTCATCATCGCGGGGGCGTTGAGCACGGATCCGAAGCTCATCCTCGCCGATGAGGCGACGAGCGCGCTCGATGTGACGACGCAGGCCGAGATCATCGCGATGTTCCAGCGCCAGATCCGCGAACGCGGGCTCGGCATGCTCTTCATCACGCACGACCTGCATCTCGCAGGAGCGATCTGCGACCGGATCCACGTGCTCCAGCGCGGAGAGATCGTGGAAACACTGCGGCGCCCGGGCCTCTTCGACGCTGCATCGCACCCGTACACGCGCTCGCTCGTAGCGTCTGCGCCCGCTCTCGCTCGAAAGGAGCGCTCATGAGTCTCCTCGAAGTCGACGCCCTCCACCGGGTGTTCCGCATGGGACGCCGCTCCGCAGGCGTGACCGCCGTGAACCAGGTCTCGTTCCACATAGGCGCCGGGGAGGCGGTGGGACTCGTCGGAGAGTCCGGATCGGGCAAGTCGACGATCGCGCGAATTCTCGTCGGGCTGGAGCGGGCGGATTCGGGCGCGGCCACGATCGAGGGTCTCGACTGCCTCACCCCCGCTCGCGGCCGTGCCGCACGTCTGCGCCGAGCGCGCGCGGTGCAGATGGTCTTCCAGGACCCGAATGGCTCACTGGACCGGCGGCTGACGATCGGTGAGATGCTGGAGCGCGCGATCCGACTGCACGGGCGCACCTCGACGGCGGCCGCCGCCCGTGCCGAAGCGCTTCGGCTCCTCGACCAGGTGCGGCTGAGCGAACGCCATGCGGCGGCGAAACCGCATGAGCTCTCGGGCGGCCAACGGCAGCGTGCGGCGATCGCCCGCGCGCTCGCCGTCGAGCCGAAACTGGTCGTACTCGACGAGGCGGTCTCCGCTCTCGACGTTTCGGTGCAAGCCCAGGTGCTCGACCTGCTGGCTGAGATCCAGCGAGACTCGGGCGTCGGCTACCTCTTCGTGAGCCACGATCTGGCCGTGGTGCAGCAGCTGTGCCAGCGCACGCTCGTGCTGTTCCGCGGCGCGATCGTCGAAGCGGGCGCGACGCAGCGCATTCTCGCCCACCCGCAGCACCCCTACACGCAACTGCTCATCGCGTCGACGCCCGGTGCCGATTGGGATCCGGAGCGCGTCGTGCGCGACCGCATGACGTTCACGCAGCGCATGACGGTGCCCGGGGCGTAGGGCTGTCGGTCGGGCCGGTCAGCGGGGCCCGGGGGCGTCTCAGGCGCCGAGGCGCCCCCGGCTCATGCGCGATCGAGGCGCACCCCGGCGAGCAGCACCCCCGCGGCGAGTGCACCCAGCGCGCCGACGGCCATGTCGCTGATCGTGTCGTGGTACTCCACGAAGATGTCGTCGCTGATGAACACGAAGCCGGCCCACTCGATCATCTCCCACACCGCGCCGAGCGCCAGCCCGAGCATCGGGTACAGCACGATCGGCACCCGCTTGCGGAAATCGGGGGACGCGGTCGCCGGAACGACGCCCCAGTGGGCGAGCAGCAGATACGCCATCGGTACGAGCGCGGCCATGCAGACGATGTGCATCACGATGTCCCAGCCGTCGACCGTGCGGTAGAGGTCGATCACGTTGCTCCACGCCGCGAGCAGCACGATCGCGGAGAAGGCGATGTCGAACGATGCGCGCGCACCGAGGAAGCGCGGCGCGACGAGCGCGGGCAGGGTGAGCGCGAGTATGCCCGCATCGGTCGGCTGCAGTCGGATCGCGGCGAAGACGACCCCGAGCAGCCCGAAGACGCGCAGCGCGTCGGCCGCATACTCGGCGAAGCCCCGGGGCGGGCGGAGGAAGTTCTCTTTCATACGGGGTCGGAGCCTTTCGGGAGGCGCACCTCGGCGAGCACGGGCAGGTGATCCGACGGCCATCCGCCGAGAACGGGTTCGGCGACGATGCGCACGCGATCCACCACGACATCGTCGGTCGCGACGATCCAGTCGAGCCGGCGGCCGGGGCGCGGTGCGCGGTAGTTCGCGTACGTGGCGTACTCGGGGGAGTCGCGTTCGCGTGCGACGAGCCACGCATCGCGCAGGGCCCCGTCGGCGAGCAGGGCGTCGAGGGCGGCCGACCCCGGCCCGGTGTTGAAGTCGCCGGTGAGGATCGCGGGGCCCGGTTCGGCGGTGATCGCATCACGCAGGTGGGCGAGCGAGCGCTCCCGCGAACGGGCGCTCACCGGGTCGAGGTGGGTGTTCACGCACCGGAACTCCGCGCCGGTGCCGCGAATGCGGAAGCGCGCGGTCACCGCGACGCGGGGGAACGGGTTGCCCCAGCTGCGCGAGCCCGCACGGTGCGGTGCATCCGACAGTGCCGTCTGCTGCCAGCCGAGCAGTTCGAGCCGCGTGCGGTCGAAGAACACGGGGCAGCCCTCGCCCCCGCCGTCCGCGTCGCGCCCGTGGCCCACGAAGCCGTACCGGTCGCCCAGCGACTCGCGCACCCACCGGGTCTGCCCCGGCAGCGCCTCCTGCACCCCGAGCACGTGCGGGGCGAACGCCCGCAGCTGCGCGCGGAGCCGGTCGCGGCGCACGGTCCAGCGATCCGGCGGTCGCAGCGCCCAGACCCCGAGGTCGCGGCGGATGTTCGCGGTCATCACGCGCACCTCGTGCGCCTCGTGCGCGTCGTGCACGTCGTGCGCCGTCACGAGCGGGCCCCGCGCGGCGTCGGCACGCCCAGACGGTGGAGCAGTCGTCGCAGCGCGAGGCGGATCCAGCGCACCGACGGGAAGTCGGCGGGCCAGTGCAGGAGCACCGTGCGGATCGCCCACTCCGTGCGGCGGGCGAAGCCGCGCGC
>NZ_LDRK01000090.1 GCF_001477055.1 Leucobacter chromiiresistens | reverse complement strand
GGTCGATGTTCGCCGCCGTGCGCATCACGCCGTCGCGCACCACCCCGGGCAGGGTGACGCCGACCGGCAGTGTCTCGGCACCGGCGAACCCGCCGGCTGCGAGCTCGGCGCGGATCGCCGCGGCCATTCGGCCGACCGCCGCCGCGATGTCTGCCGGAGCCCCGCCCGCGGGGGTCGCCACCTTGTGCCGAGCGGTGATCTTGTCGCCGGTCGCCACGTCGATCGCGGCGCCCTTGATACCCGTGCCCCCGACGTCGATGCCGATGGCTGCGTGCTGCACTCCCATAGCGGCGAGTGTATCGGCAGCGGCCTCGGACCCGCTAGACGGCGCGGAGCACGAGGGCGCTGCCTTGCCCGCCGCCGCCGCAGATGCCGACGGCGCCGAGCGACCCGCTGCCGCGCTCGGCGAGCTGCCGCGCGAGCGTGCCCACGATGCGGGCGCCGGATGCGCCGATCGGGTGGCCGAGCGCGATCGCCCCGCCGTGCGGGTTGACGACGGCGGGATCGAGCCCGAGCTCGCGGCTCGACTGCACGCCGACCGCGGCGAACGCCTCGTTGATCTCGACGACGGCGAGGTCGGCGGCCGTGGCACCGCCCGTCTTCGCGAGGGCGGCTTCGATGGCGCGCGCGGGCTGGGAGTGCAGGTGCGTGTCGGGGCCCGCGACGAACGCGGTCGCCTCCACCGCTGCGAGCGGCGCGAGGCCGAGGCGCTCGGCGGCCGCCGCGCTCACGAGTACGAGCGCGGCGGCGCCGTCGGTGATCTGCGAGGCGTTGCCCGCCGTGATCGTGCCCTCCCGCGAGAAGGCCGGGCGCAGGCCGGCGAGCGTCTCCGCCGTGGTGTCGGCGCGCACGCCGTCGTCGCTCGCGACCACCGTGTCGCCCCGGCGCGAGGACACCGTGAACGGCTCGATCTCGCCGGCGAGGAACTCCGCCGAGGCGGCCGCGCGCTGATGCGAGGCCGCCGCGAAGGCGTCCTGCTCGGCGCGGGTCAGGCCGAGCGGAGCGTTGCCGGTCTCAGTGAGCGCGCCCATCGCGACCTGATCGAAGGCATCCGACAGGCCGTCGCGGTCGACGGTGTCGACGAGCGTCGCGTCGCCGTACTTGGTGCCCGCGCGCAGCGGCAGCACGTGGGGCGCGAGCGACATCGACTCCTGCCCGGCGGCGACCACCACCTCGGCCTCGCCGCTCGCGATGAGCCGGACGGCCTGCGACACGGCCTCGGCGCCCGAGAGGCACACGGCGTTCAGCGTGATCGCGGGCACGCCGAGGGGAATGCCGGCGCCCACCGCGGTCTGACGGGCCGGGTTCTGCCCGGCGCCCGCCTGCAGCACCTGGCCGACCACGACGGCGTCGACGTCGGACGCGGCCACCCCCGCCCGCGCGAGCGCGGCGCGCACGGCGTGAGCGCCCAGCTCGGTGGCGGGCTGCGCGGCCAGCTGACCGGTGAAACGGGTGAACGGCGTGCGGGCGTATCCCGCGATGAGTGCGGTCATCGGCTGACTCCTCGGTGGTGCGGCGGACTGCACCCATCATCGCGCATGCGGCCGCCGCGGCGTGCCGCACACCTGCACGGGCGGCGCGGCCCGGAGTGTGCAGGTCTGCGGCGCCGCCGGACGGTGCGCCGCCACCCCCAGCTTCGGTGAGAGATTCGGCGCCGGTGAGAGACTTCGGGGGCGGATCGCCTCACGTACGCCGAATCTCTCACTGAAGCGGAAGGGCGGCGCGCCCTAGGGTGGATCGGGTGAGCCCGACCCCACTCCCGCATCGCGCCCCGCGCCGCCGCACGCGCCGCATCGTCGGCCTCGGCGCTGCGGGCCTCGCGGCGCTGCTCGCCCTCGCCTACGCCGTGCTCTGCGCCATCGCGCCGCTCCCCGAGCCGGTGGTGCGCCTCGACGAGCCGGTGACGGCGCGCTTCTCGGCCGACGCCGCGGAGGTGCAGCGCGCCGTCGACGCCGAGCAGCAGCCGACGGCGGTGGGCTGGTTGCACGACGACGCGGTGTGGACGAACTCCGAGCGCGCGGCGCCGATCGCGAGCATCTCGAAGCTCGTCACGGCGCTCGTCGTGCTCGACGCGCAGCCGGTGGAGGCGGGTTCGGACGGCCCGACGCACATCTGGACGGCCGAGGACGCCGCGCGTCAAGCCGAGTACCTGGCCGAGGACGGGGTCGCGTTCCCGATTCCGGTGGGCACCGAGGTGACGGCCCGCCAGATGCTGCAGCTCGCCCTGGTGCCATCGGCCAACGACTTCGCCGCCGCGTACGCCTACTCGGTGTTCGGCGACAACGCGGGGTTCCTCGCCGCGGTGCGCGACTGGCAGCAGCGCGCGGGCCTCGCTTCGCTCGAACTGCACGAGCCGACGGGCATGGACGAGCACAACGCCGCGTCTGCCGCCGACGTGCTGCGCCTCGCGCGCCTCGCGCTCGAGAACGAGACGGTCGCCGAGATCGTGGCGCTGCCCCGCGTCGACCTGCCTTGGGGCATCGGCACGGTCGAGAGCACGAATCCGCTGCACGGGGTGCTCGACGGAGTGGTCGGGGTGAAGACCGGGCGCACGAACGCCGCCGGGTACAACCTCGCGGCGGCGCGCACGAGCGATGCGCTGGGCCGCGAGGTGGTGCAGCTCTCGGTGGTGCTGGGGCGCGACTCCGACGAGGATCGCCTGCGCTCGAGCCTCGACCTGTTCTCGGCGCTCGACGCGGCGCCCCGGCGACTCGCGATCGTCGAGCCCGGCGAGCGCCTGGGCACCGCCACGACCGTCGACGGCGTCGAGATCCCGATCCTCGCCGACGGCGGTGCCGACGCCGTGCTGCTGCCCGGCGAGGAGGCGACGCGCACGGCGTCGCTCCGATCCGGCGGGTTCTCGGAGGCGGGCGAGCCCGATGCGGGGCTCACCGGCGCCGATGCCGCAGCCGGGCGGAGCGTGGGCGCGATCCGCGTCACCGGCCCCGGCGACCCGAAGGATTCCGCGGAACCGGACGCGGAGAACGGGACGAGCCCGGGCACACCGGCCGACCGCACGATCGACCTCGTCACCGGAGCCGATGTGGTCGCACCGAGCTACGGCTGGCGCCTCACCCACCCGCGCGAACTGTTCACCTGGAGCTGAGGCTCCGGGCGAGCGGAGGGGCGGGCCGCGGGTCCCGCTCCGGGATTCCTTCGCCGCGGCTCGGGCGAACCCTCAGTCGACGGGCGCGCCGGCGGCGAGCCGGCGCACGACGCCCGTGAGGTGGTTCGCGCCCGCGACGAGGTCGGCCTCCTCGGTGAACTCGTCGAGACTGTGCGAGATGCCCGCCACGCTCGGCACGAAGAGCATGACCGTGGGCACGACGTCCTTCATGTTCGTCGAATCGTGCCCGGCCACCGTCATCACCCGATCGTGCGGGAGCCCGAGCTCGGCGGCCACCTCGCGCGCCAGCTCGACGCCCGC
Organism: Leucobacter chromiiresistens; assembly: GCF_001477055.1. GTDB lineage: Bacteria > Actinomycetota > Actinomycetes > Actinomycetales > Microbacteriaceae > Leucobacter > Leucobacter chromiiresistens_A. The sequence goes on along the minus strand of NZ_LDRK01000090.1, from coordinate 883 downwards.
CTCGGAATAGGGGTTCTGATCCCAGCTGTGCTCGGCCGTGACCGTGATCTCCACCCGATCCTCGCGCTCCACCCGCTCGATCGTGCGCTGCAGCGACGCGTGCGCGGCGCGGATCACGTCGGCGCTCGGCGAGCGCAGGTCGAGCAGCAGCTCCACGTGGCTCGCCACGACGACGGGCGAGTTGGGGTAGACGTTGAGCTCGCCGCACGCGGTGTGGAGGGCGCCCGGCTCGAATTCGTCGACGAGTTCGCGGGCGGCCACCACGAGCCGGGCGGCGCCGAGCAGCGCGTCCCGGCGATCCGACATGAGGGTGGAGCCGCTGTGTGCCTGCGCCCCGGTCACGGAGAACTCGAACTTGTGCGCCGCCCACGTCGCGTTCACGAGGCCGATGGTCACCCCGTCCTCCTCCATGCTACGCCCCTGCTGCACGTGGATCTCGGCGTACGACGCCACCTCGCGGCCCGAATCGCCGCCGAGCACGTCGCCCGTGCCGCGCTCGCCGATGGCGTCGAGCGCCTCGGCAACGGTCGTGCCGTGCGGGTCGGTCGTCGCGAGCGCCGCGTCGAGGGGCATCTTGCCGGTGAAGACGGAGCTGCCCATCATCGACGGCTTAAAGCGCGAACCCTCCTCGTTGAACCAGTTGACGACCGCGAGGTTCAGGCGCGCCGCGGCGGGGTCGGCCCGCAGCTCGTCGGCGACCCGGAAGCAGGCGTGCGCCGAAGCCATCACGCCGTAGGCGCCATCGAAGCGGCCCGCGGTCGGCTGCGAGTCGAGGTGCGACCCGGTCACCACGTAGGGGGCGCCGGGCACGAGCTCGAGCAGGCCGAACTGGTTGCCGGCGGCGTCGCGCTCGACGGTGAACCCGTGCTGCTCGAGCTCGTGC
>NZ_LDRK01000009.1 GCF_001477055.1 Leucobacter chromiiresistens | reverse complement strand
GCGCCGCGGCGCAGGCCGTATTCGACCGCGTGAACGCGGACGGAGGCATCGACGGCCGCCAGATCGAGTACACGACCGTCGACGACAAGGGCGACCCGGCCTCCGCGACGGCGGCCGCCCGGCAGCTCGTGGGCAGCGACGAGGTGGTCGCTCTGGTCGGCGGGGCCTCGCTCATCGAGTGCGAGATCAACCAGGAGTACTACGCGCAGGAGAACGTCCTGTCGATGCCCGGAATCGGGGTCGACACCGGCTGCTTCGACTCGCCGAACATCGCGCCCGCCAACCTCGGCCCCTTCAACGACATGACCCTCACGCTGCTCAACGGCTCCGAGAACCTCGGTCTCGATGACATCTGCGTGCTGCTCGAGATCGCGGGATCGACGAAGCCCGCGTATCTCGCGGGCGTCGAGAAGTGGACGGAGATCACCGGCGAGGAGCCCCTGCTCGTCGACGACAGCCTCCCCTACGGCGGGTCGGACTACACGCCCTACATCGTGAAGGCGAAGAACGCGGGTTGCTCGGCGATCGCCGTGAACGGCATCGAACCGGATGCGATCGGCCAGGTGAAGGCGGCGCAGGCGCAGGGATGGGACGACGTCACGTTCCTGTTCCTCACCAGCGTGTACAGCGAGAACTTCGCCTCCGCGCTCGACTGGACGGGAGCGGGCGTGCACGTGCCCGCCGAGTTCTACCCCTTCACGGAGGACAACGAGATCAACGCCGACTGGAAGTCGCTGATGGAGGAGAACGACATCGCGCTCACCTCGTTCAGCCAGGGCGGCTACCTCGCGGCGACGCACCTCGTGGAGGTGCTCTCGGGGATGGAGGGCGAGATCACCCGCGAGACCGTCGCGGAGGCGCTGCACGGGATGGACCCGATCGAGAACCCGATGGTCGCAGCCCCCTACCAGTTCGATCAGGTCGCGGCGCAGGAGTACACCCCGGGCGGCTGGCCCGTCGTGCTCGAATCGGGCACCCGCGCCTGGAAGCAGTCGGCCGACGACTGGCTGATCCCGAGCAGCTGACCGCTGCCCGGCCGGCGTCCGCCGCCGGCCGGCGGGTGCCCGGCGCGACTCCGATGCCGCACCGGGCGCCCGCACCGATCCGTTCCCCCATCACCGGCGAAGGAGCCCCATGCGTTCGACCATCCTCGTCCACTCCGAGCACGGAGGCGTCGCGTGAACGGCGACGGCGTGCTCCAGGGCGCGCTCGCAGGCCTCGCCTCGGGCGGCCTCTACGCGGTGCTCGCGGTGACGCTCACCCTCATGAGCCGCCTCGTGCGCGTCGTCAACTTCGCGCAGGCGGCAACGGGCATGTTCGCCGCGTTCGCCGCGGTCTGGTTCGCCGCCGAGCTGGGGCTGCCGGTCTGGGCGGCGACGATCGTCGGCGTCCTGATCGGGGCGGCGCTCAACGGCGCGATCGGGTGGGTCGCCGCGACCTGGCTCGCCGAGGCCTCCGTCACGCTCCGGTCCGCGATGACCGTGGCGCCGCTCCTCATGCTCATCTCGCTCTCATTCATCATCTTCGGGAACAAGCCGCAGCCGTTCGCGCCGATCCTCTCGGGCCCCGCATTCGCGGTGGCGGGCGTCGTCGTGAGCTGGGTGACGATCATCATGGTCGCCCTCGCGCTCGCCGTGGCCGGAGGGTGCGCTCTGCTGCTCAGGCGAACCACCGTCGGCACGCAGCTGCGCGCGCTCTCCGAGCGGCCCACGACCGCGGAGCTGATCGGCATCGCGGCGAAGCCCCTCTCCATCGGCGTGTGGGCGGCGACCGGCGCCATCTCCGCGGTGACGATCCTCGTCATCGCGCCGTCGCAGTCCAACGATGCGATCAGCCTCTCCATGCTCATCATCCCCGCGTCCGCAGCGGCGCTGCTCGGCGGGTTCCGCCGCCTCGACCTCGCCGTCGGCGGCGGCCTGCTGCTCGGGGTGATCTCCGGCGTCGTCGCGCAGATCCCGGCATTCTCATTCGTGCGCAACTTCATCCCGTTCCTGTTCATCGTCGTGCTGCTCCTCTGGTCGCAGCGAAAGGAGGTGTGGGATGCCGCTCGCTAACCGCAGACTGCGAACCGCACTGCCACTGCTCGTCGCCGTCGTCGGCATCGGTGCCGGCTGGGCGCTGAGCGCGGGGCTCTCGGGCTACTACGTGTTCCTCGGCATCAGCGCGCTCACCGCGATCATCGCGGTGCTCGGCCTCGGGGTCGTCACGGGGTCGGCGGGCATCATCGCGCTCTCGCAGCTCACCTTCGCCGCGATCGGCGCGTGGGTGGTCGCTTGGCTCAACACGCTCGACGCGCCCGGCGGCTTCATCGTGTGGCTGGTCGCGGGCGGTGCCGCCGCCGGCGTCGCGGGCATCATCATCGGCCTCCCCGCATTGCGGCTGCGCGGTGTGAACCTCGCCGTCGTCACACTCGGCTTCGCCGCCGCCTTCGACGTCATGCTCGTGCAGATCCAGTTCCCCGGCGCGGCCGACGGGATCGCCGTGCAGCGACCGGAGGCGTTCTCGAGCGATCGCGAGTTCTTCTTCTTCTCCGCCATCGTCACCGTGCTGTGCGCGCTCGCAGTGTTCGGCCTGCAGCGCAGCCGAATGGGCAGCGGCTGGAAGGCGGTCGCCTTCTCCGAGCGCGGCACCGCCGCGGTCGGCCAGAGCGTATCGGCGGCGAAGCTGTCGGCCTTCGCGGTGAGCGCAGCGCTCGGCGGCGTCTCGGGCGGGCTGCTCGCGGGCCAGGTGCAGCTGCCGTTCGCCACCAGCTTCTCGCCGATCCAATCGCTCGCGCTCTACATCCTCGCCGTGATGAGCGGCGCCTACCTCATCGACATGGCGATCTTCGGCGGCATCCTGTGGGTCGTGGTGCCCGAGCTGCTGAAGAAGTGGGGCGTGCCGCAGGACTGGGGCTTCGTCGTGTTCGGCCTGCTCGGCATCCAGGCGCTCACCAGCGGTTCGAACCTCGGCGAGGTCGTCCGCGGCGCGATTCGCCGGCGGTCTGCGGCGCGCACCGCGGCGCGCACCGCAGCGCAGCCCAAGGTCGGCACCAGCGTGCTCGACGTCTTCGCGGTGCCCGAAGCGGCCGAGCCCGTGCCCGCAGACGCCCCGCCCGTGCTCGAGGTGCGGGGCCTCGGCGTGCGGTTCGGTGCGCTCGCGGCGCTCGACGACGTCTCGCTCGCCGTGCGACCCCGGTCGATCATGGGGCTCATCGGCCCGAACGGCGCGGGCAAGTCGACGTTCGTCGACGCCGTGTCGGGGTTCCTCCCCCAGCACACCGGGCAGACTCTGCTCGACGGCGCCGACATCAGCGCGCTGTCGCCGACCCGACGCGCCCGTCGTGGGGTGCGCCGCACCTTCCAGCAGGATCGGGTGCCGCCGCAGCTCACCGTCGAGGCGTACGTCCGCTTCGTGGCGCGCCGCACGATCAACCACGACGAGCTCGCGGACGCGCTCGCGTTCCTCGGCTGCCCCGCTCCCGAGACGCCGCTGTCGACGGTCGACGTCGGCACCCGGAGACTCGTCGAAGTCGCCGCAGCGGTGCTCTCCGGCCCCCGGCTGCTCATCCTCGACGAGCCGGCGGCGGGTCTGTCGCACGAGGAGCACCTGCAGTTCGGGCATCGGCTGACCCGGATCCCCTCGCGCTTCGACACCGCGATCGTGCTCATCGAGCACGACCTCGACCTCGTACGCTCGGTGTGCACGGAACTCACCGTGCTCGACTTCGGGCGGGTGCTCGCCCAGGGCCCGACTTCCGAAGTACTCGACACCCCGGCCGTGATCGCGGCCTACATGGGAGATGCGGAGATCAGCTCATGAGCGAACTGCAGCTGCACGACGTGACCGTGAACCGGGGCGCCGGGCCGGTCGTCTCGAACGTCGACCTGGTCGTGCGCCCCGGGGAGATCCTCGCACTCGTGGGACCGAACGGGGCGGGCAAGTCGAGCCTCCTCGAATCGGTGTCGGGCGTGATCCCCCACGCCTCCGGCGACATCCGGCTGGGCGGCGCGTCGATCGCGAAGCGCACACGGGTGCAGCGCTCGCGCGCCGGCATCGCCCACATCGAGCAGGGTCGCGCGATCTTCCCCTCGCTCACCGTGCGCGAGAACATCATGCTCACTGCGAAGACCGAGCCCGCCCTCACCGAGGTGCTCGCCGCGTTCCCCGAGCTCGAGAAGCGCATCGACGCGCAGTCGGTGCTGCTCTCGGGCGGGGAGCAGCAGATGGTGGTGCTCGCGCGGGCGTTCGCTGCGAAGCCGCGCTTCCTGCTCATCGACGAGATGTCGCTCGGGCTGGCGCCCGTCGTCTTCATGCGGCTGCTGCCGCTGATCCAGCAGATCGCGGCCTCGGGCGTGGGCGTGCTGCTCGTCGAGCAGTTCACCCATCTCGCGCTCGGCATCGCCGACGAGGCGATGGTGCTCGCAAGCGGCCGGGTCGGCCACGCGCAGGCCCCGGCGTCCGTGCTCGCGGATGATGCAGATCTGCTGCGAGCGGCGTACCTCGGGGGATGACGCCGCAGGGCCCCGCCCCGGTGCCGTGCGCGAGACCGGGTGGAGAGGCTGCTCCGACGCCGATTCGGGCGCTCAGCGCAGCTCTCCGCTCCGGTCACATGCCGGCGTGCGCGAACGCCACGGTCGGCAGATCCACGATGTGGGCGCCGCCATCCGCGACGAGCACCGAACCGGTCATGTACGACGACTCGTGCGATCCGAGGAACCGCACGATGGAGGCGATCTCAGCGGGCTGCGCCGGCCGGCCGAGCGGCACGTCGCGCGTCACCGCGGCGTAGCCCGCCTCCCGGTCACCGATCGCCGCCGCGTGCGCGGCGAACTCGTCCATCTCGGCGTCGGCCATCGGAGTGCGCACCCAGCCCGGGCACACCGCGTTGACCCGCACGCCGGCCGCTCCGTAGTCGCGGGCGAGACTCCGCGTGAGTCCGATGAGCGCGTGCTTGCCGACGGTGTAGCCGGCGACCGACGGCCCCGCGAAGAGGCCCGCGAGCGACGACACCACGACGATCTGGCTCCCCCCGTTCGTCGTCGCGCTCTCGGTGAGGGCGGGCAGGGCTTCGCGGGCCATGACGAACGCGGTCGTGAGATTGGCCGTGATCGCGGCGCTCCACTCCGCGTCGCTCGTCTCGCCGACCGCGGCGAACCCGTGCCCGCCGGCGTTGGCGACGAGCACGTCGATCCGCCCGAAGCGCTCGAGCACCTGCGCCACGGCCGCGCGAGCGGACTCTCCGTCAGCCGCATCCGCCGCGATCGGCAGCGCACCGGTGGCGCGGGCGACCGCTTCGAGCGGCTCCCGCCGCCGGCCGACGATCGCGACCCGCGCCCCCTCGCCCGCAAAGCGTTCGGCGATCGCGGCGCCGATGCCGGTGCCCCCGCCCGTGACCATCACGACGCGATCCCGCATCTGCATCTGCGCCGGCACCGGCGCCCCGTTCTCCTCGGTCATGCTCGCCATTCCTCCTGCATCGAGTGGATCCGGCGCGAGGCACCGGCCGGATCGCTCCAGCTTGACCCGGCCCCGCGCCGGTGGCCGCGATCGGTCTCGCACGCACAAGACCGGCGCGCGCACGGTCAACGCCCACGAGCGTCCGTTTGCGAGACTGGCATCGACCGCCCGCCGTGCCCCGCACCGCGGTCCCTTCGCTGACGAAACGGAGTCGCTGATGACCCTGCCCAAGCCCGAACTCGTGCTCACCGGAGGCCGGATCTACACCGTCGACGCCGAGCGGCCGTGGGCAGAGGCGATCGCCGTGTCGGGCGGCCGCATCGCGGCGGTCGGCAGCGACGCCGAGGTGCTCGCGCTCGCGGGGCCCTCGACCGAGGTGCGCGATCTCGCCGGAGGCTTCGTGATGCCCGGGCTCGTCGACGTGCACAACCATCACTTCCTCGCGGGCAAGGAGGATCTGTTCGAGCTGCGCATTCCGATCGGCGCCTCCCTCGACGGCATCGTGGACGCCGTCGCCGAGTACGCCGCGGGGCTCCCGGAGGGCGCGTGGGTCGTGGGCGGCCCCTGGGCGAGCGATCGCCTGAACGACGTGAACACGGCAGCCGCGCTCGCGCGACTCGACGCCGCTGCGGGCGGGCGCCCCGTGATGCTCTCCGACGATTCGCACCACAACCGGTGGGTGAGCACCCGCGCCCTCGAGCTCGCCGGTATCGCGGCGGGGCACCCCGGAGCGCTCACCGACGCGGACGATCCCGCCAGGCTCACCGGGGTGCTGCTCGAAGCCGCGGGAGTCCCCGTCGCACGCGCGCACAGCTCCGCCGGCGGCCTCACCCCAGCCCAGGAGCGCGAAGCCGCCCGGCGCGGCGTCGCGATCCTCAACTCGTTCGGGGTCACGGCGTTTCAGGACGCGGGTGTCTCGACGCACATCCTGGAGGCGCTGCGCGCGCTCGACGCCGACGGCGAGCTCGACGCGTGGGTCGTGAGCTCGATGCTCATCAACGACGAGATCTTCGGGTTCGCGGAGGTCGGCGACGACCTCGTCTTCGACGGCGAGCGCTTCCGCACCGAGCACCACCGCCCCGACTTCGTGAAGATCTTCCTCGACGGCGTGCCGCCCACGCGGACGGGCGCCTTCCTCGAGCCCTACCTTCCCGACGACGCGCACGGCGACCACTTCCACGGCGAGACGCTGCTCGACCCCGAGGAGCTCGCCGACTGGCTGCGACGTGTCGCCGATGCGGGGCTCTCGGCGAAGATCCACTGCACGGGCGATGCGTCGGTGCACGTCGTGCTGAACGCGGTCGAGCAGCTGCGCTCGGCGGGCATCACGGAGCCGCGGTATCAGATCGCGCACGGGCAGTTCGTGCACCCCGACGACATCCCGCGCTTTGCGCAGCTCGGAGTCTCGGCCGACATCTCGCCGTTCATCTGGGTGCCGGGCCCGATCGTCGAGGCGATCCGCCAGGTGCTGCCCCGCGAGCGCGCCGACCGCATCCAGCCGAACCGCGCGCTCATCGACGCCGGAGCCCTGGTCGCCGGCGGCTCCGACTGGCCCGTCTCCCCCTCGCCGAACGCCTGGGAGGGCATCCACGGTCTGGTGACGCGCGAGGATCCGAGCGGCGACTACCCCGGCAGCCTGTGGCCCGAGCAGGCGATATCACTCGAAGAGGCGATCGCCGCCTTCACCATCAACGGCGCGGAGGCCATGGGGCTCGGCGATGAGACCGGCGCGCTCACGCCGGGCAGGTCGGCCGACTTCGTGCTGCTCGACCGCGACCCGTTCGCGCACCCCGCCCACGAGCTCGTGCGCACCACCGTCGTCGAGACCTGGTTCGCCGGGCGCCGCGTCTACGCACGCCCCTCGGCGGCGTGAGCAGCGAGAGGAGGCTCGCATGACCCGGCAACTGCTCGTGCTCTACCCCGAGCCCGCCGACCGCGCCGCGTTCGAGCAGCACTACCGCGACGTCCACCTGCCGCTGTGCGCGCAGCTCCCCGGCGTGCGTGACATCTCGTTCGCGATCGCCATCGACCGCTCCCCCTACTTCGCGGTGTTCTCGGCGGCCTTCGACGACGCCGAGGCGCTGCAGGCCGCGCTCGATTCACCCGAGGGGCGAGCCGTGGCCGCCGATGTGCCCCGGTACGCGACCGGAGGGGCGACCGTCATCGACTTCCCGGTGGAGACGCTCGACGACGAGTGACTCGGCGGCCGCCGGTCGCGGCCGGTCAGCGCTCCCCGTCCAGCAGGAAGCGGGCGCCGAGTTCGCCGATGAGCACCGCGGGCGCATTCGTATTGCCGGTCGTCACCCGCGGCATGATCGAGGCGTCGATCACGCGCAGGCCGTCAACGCCGTGCACTGCGAGCCGCGGGGAGACGACGGCGAGCTCGTCGACGCCCATCTTGCAGGTGCCGACCTGGTGGTGGTACGTCGCGACGGTCTCGCGCACGTAGTCGACGAGGTCGTCGCCGTCGCCGATCTCGGGGCCCGGGTACACCTCCCGGGCTCCCCACGCCTCGGCGAGCGCCGGCTGCCGGCCGATGCGGCGGCACTGCTGCACCGAGGCCACGAGCGATGCGACGTCGCCGTCGTGGGAGAGTGCGTCGAGGTCGATGATCGTGGGGTCGTCGGGGTCGGGCCCCGAGAGCGTGAGCGATCCGCGCGACTCGGGGGTCACGAGACCGGCCATGAAGGTGAAGCCGTCGGCGGAGCGCGGTTCGAGGAAGTCGCCGTACATGGGAACGGAGAAGTTGATCGGCTGCGTGTCGGGTCGGTCGAGGTCGTCGCGGCTCTTCCAGAAGATGTGCGTCTGCGTCACCGACCGGCCGGGTTCCGGCGGGCCGACCGGCCGCTCGGTCTCGAAGATCACGGGCGACAGGTAGTGGTCGTGCAGGTTCTTCCCGACCCCCGGGAGGTCGACGCGCGGGTCGATGCCGACCTCGCGCAGCTCCTCGGCCGGGCCGATGCCGGATCGCAGCAGCACGCGGGGCGAGTCGAGGGCTCCCGCGGCGAGCACCACCTCATCGGCGCGCAGCTCTCGCAGCTCGCCGTTCTGGGCGAAGCGCACGCCCACGACGCGCGGCCGCTCCGACACCGCGTCCTCCGCGAAGAGCAGCTCGTGCACGTGGCACCCGACTTCGACGGTCACGCGATCCCGCACCGGCTTGAGGTAGGCCATGTACGTGTTGAGCCGCTTGCCGTCGCGCACTGTGATCTGCTGCTGGGAGACGCCCTCGAGCGAGGCCCCGTTGTAGTCGGGGTTGTGCACGAGGCCCTCCTGTACGGAGGCGTCGATGATGGCCTGCTGGATCGGGGCGAGCGGATACCGGTCCGTGACGTCGAGCAGCCCGTCGGAGCCGCGCAGGTGCTCCGGGTCGTCGCTCCGGCCGTCGAACCGCTCGATCGACCGGTACACGGGCAGCACGTCCTCCCACGCCCAGCCGTCGTTGCCGAGCGAAGCCCAGTGGTCGAAGTCGAGCGGCGAGCAGCGCACCCAGATCATCGCGTTGAGCGAGTGCGATCCGCCGAGCACCTTGCCGCGCGGCAGGTGCAGCCGGTGGCCGTTCGCGCCCGGCTGCGGCTTCGTGTAGTAGTTCCAGTCGTCGGCGCTGTGCCACAGCTCCCCCATGCGCATGGGGTCGTGGATCGCGGGGTTGCCGTCCTCCCCTCCGGCTTCGAGCACGGTGACGGCGACGCCGGCGTCGGCGAGCCGGCGAGCCACGACGGATCCGGCGGATCCCGCACCCACCACGATGACGCTTCGGGGCCGGGATCCTTCGGCGGACGGAACTGGCATCGTCGACTCCTCTCCGGGCGCGGCGGCGTTGCCGCGCCGATCCTTCGATCGTGTCACCGCGCTCTCCGGCCGTCGAGTCCCTGCGCCGCGCTGTGCTCGAATCGTCAAGTGCGCTGCCGCAGCAGTCAAGCACGGGCACCGGCTCGCACCTACCCTGGAGGCATTGAACCGGACTCGAAGCGGAGGCTCCATGAACACCTACGACAGCTTGCTCGCTGCCATCACCCCCTCGCAGGGAACGACCCGTGAGGTCTTCGACCCGGCGACGGGCGCGCTGATCGGCACCGCGCCCGTCGAGGGTCTCGACGCGCTCGACGCCGCCATCGATCGGGCCGAGGCCGCGCAGCCTGCCTGGGCGGCGCTGCCGGATGCGGAGCGCCAGGCGATCCTCCACCGGGCCGCCGATGCGATCGAGGCGTCGTCGGAGGCGCTCGCCGAGCTGCTCTCGCGCGAGCAGGGCAAGCCGCTGAACGGGCCGAACGCCCGGTTCGAGGTCGGCGGCTGCGTCGCCTGGACGCGGGCGGCGGCCGACACGCCGCTTCCCGTCGAGGTGATCGTCGACGACGAGTCGGGGTATGCCGAGATGCACTACCGGCCGCTCGGCGTCGTCGGCGCCATCTCCCCCTGGAATTGGCCGATGATGATCTCGATCTGGCAGATCGCTCCGTCGTTGCGCATGGGCAACACCGTCGTCATCAAGCCGGCGGAGACGACGTCGCTCTCGGTGCTCGCCCTGGTGGCCGTGATGAATCAGGTGCTGCCGGAGGGCGTGCTGAACATCGTCGCGGGCCCGGGCCGCACCGTCGGCGATGCGCTCACGCGGAGCCCGAAGATCAGCAAGATCATGTTCACCGGTTCGACGCCCGTGGGCAAGCGCATCATCGAGGCCTCGGCGGCGAACGTCGCCCGCCTCACGCTGGAGCTCGGCGGCAACGACGCGGGCATCGTGCTGCCCGATGTCGACCCGGCTGCGATCGCCGAGGATCTCTTCTGGGGCGCCTTCATCAACACCGGGCAGACCTGCGCGGCGCTGAAGCGCCTGTACGTGCACGACTCCGTCTACGACGCCGTGGTCGACGAGCTCGCGAAGTTCGCCGCGCAGGTGCCGATGGGCGTCGGCCTGGACGAGCAGAACGTGCTCGGGCCGCTGCAGAATCGCGCGCAGTTCGACGAGGTCGATCGCCTGGTCGAGGCCGCGAAGGCATCGGGGGCCCGGGTGGTGCTCGGGGGCGACCCCGATCGCGAGGCCGTCGGCAACTTCTACCCGACGACGCTCATCGCCGATATCGATCCGCACAACGATCTCGTGGTCGAGGAGCAGTTCGGGCCGGCGCTGCCGATCATCCGCTACTCCGATCTGGACGAGGTCGTGCGCCTCGCCAACGAGCTCGAGTTCGGCCTCGGCTCCTCGGTCTGGTCGTCGGATCGCGCCCGGGCGCTCGAGGTGGCTGCGCGCATGCAGGCGGGCACCACCTGGATCAACTCGCACGGCGGCCTGCACCCGATGATTCCGTTCGGCGGCGCCAAGCAGTCGGGCTACGGCCGGGAGTTCGGCGTCGCGGGTCTGAAGGCCGTCGCGGAGCCGCACGTCATCAGCGGCTGAACGCGGCGCGTGCGCGGGCCGGGGCCCGCCTGCGCGCTGCCTCCGCAGAGCACTGCACCCCGGTCTCGCCGGTGCACACGTTCGTCGCGTGTGCACCGGCGAGACCGGGGTGCAATGAATGCAGTGGGTGCAATGAGTGCAGTGGGTGCATCAGAGCGGGTCAGCGCAGATCAGCGCAGGTGACGCGGGTGCCCATCGGCACCCGCGCTCCCCGCACGGCCCTCGCGCTACCAGCGCGGCTTGCGCTTGCCGTCGGCCCGGTCGGCGCCGGAATCGCGCCCGCCGTCGTAGCCGCCGCGCCCCCCGCGGTCATCGCGACTGCCTCGGTCGTAGCCGCCGCGCCCGCCGCGGTCATCGCGCCCGCCGCGGTCGTAGCCGCCACGGCCCCCGCGGTCGTACCCGCCGCGGCCCCCGCGGTCGTCGCGGTCGTACCCGCCGCGTCCACCCCGGTCGTCGCGGCCGCCGCCGTACCCGCCGCGGCTTCCGCGATCGTCGCGGCCGCCGCCGTACCCGCCGCGTCCGCCGCGATCGTCGCGGTCGTACCCGCCGCGTCCACCCCGGTCGTCACGGTCGTAGCCGCCGCGACCGCCGCGTCCGCCGCGGTCGTCGAATCCCTTGCCGCGGGGGCTCGGGCCGTTGTCCTCGCGCAGACGGATCGCCTTGCCTCCGATGTGCGTATCCTCCAGTCGTGCGACCGTCTCGGCCGAGAGTTTCGCCGGGAGCTCGACGAGCGAGAAGTCGTCGCGCACCTGGATGCGGCCGAAGTCGTCGCGCGTCAGCCCGCCCTCGTTCGCGATCGCACCGATGATCTGGCCGGGCTGCACGTTCTGGCGGCGTCCGACCTCGATGCGGTACATGCGCAGATCGTCGCGCTTCTGGCGGGGTCCGCGATCCTCGCGGGCCGGCCGGTCGCCGCGGCCGCTCCCCGAGTCCTCGAGGAAGCGGGCGGCCTGCTTCCGGTCGCGCTCGAACTTGCGGTCGTCCTCCTCGGTCAGCAGGAGCGGGGTGTCGCCCTGCGCGACCACGGCGAGCGCCGCCGCCACGTCGGTCTCGGGCACGTCGTGGTGGCGCACGTAGTGGGCGATGATGTCGCGGAAGCCGTCGATGCGCCGCGTCTCACCGAGGGCGGCGGTGATGGCGTCGTCGAAGCGCGAGAGGCGCGTGGCGTTGACCTCGTCGATCTGCGGCAGCGGCATCTGGGTGAGCGGCTGCTTCGTCGCCTTCTCGATCGCCTTGAGCAGGCGCTGCTCGCGCGGCGTGACGAAGCTGATCGCGTCGCCCGTGCGCCCGGCGCGGCCGGTGCGGCCGATGCGGTGCACGTACGACTCGGTGTCGATGGGGAGGTCGTAGTTGAGCACGTGGCTGATGCGCTCCACGTCGAGGCCGCGGGCGGCGACGTCGGTGGCGACGAGGATGTCGAGCTTGCCGTCCTTCAGCGACTGCACGGTGCGCTCGCGCTGCGCCTGCGGGATGTCGCCGTTGATGGCGGCGGCGGAGTAGCCCCGCGCGCGGAGCTTCTCGGCGACCTGCTCGGAATCGCCGCGGGTGCGGGTGAACACGATCATCGCGTCGAAGTCTTCGACCTCGAGGATGCGGGTCAGCGCGTCGAGCTTCTGGGTGTACGAGACCACGTTGTAGCGCTGCGTGATCGTCGAGCTCGTCTGCGTCTTGCCGGCGATCTTGATCTCGCGCGGATCGTTGAGGTACTGCTGGGAGATGCGACGGATCTGCGCGGGCATCGTCGCCGAGAAGAGGGCGACCTGCTTCCCCTGCGGCGTATCGGCGAGGATCGTCTCGACGTCCTCGGCGAAGCCCATCTTGAGCATCTCGTCGGCCTCGTCGAGCACGAGGTACTTGATCTCCGTCAGATCGAGGGATCCGCGCTTGAGGTGGTCCATGATGCGGCCGGGGGTGCCGACGACGATGTCCACGCCGCGGCGCAGGGCCGAGAGCTGCTGTCCGTACGCCTGGCCGCCGTAGACGGGGAGGAGGTGCACGTCGGGCAGGTGCGCGGCGTAGCTCTCGAAGGCTTCGCAGACCTGGAGCGCGAGCTCACGGGTCGGTGCGAGTACGAGCGCCTGGGGTACGCCCTGGCCGGGGGTGATTCGGGAGAGGATCGGAAGTGCGAAGGCAGCGGTCTTGCCGGTGCCGGTCTGCGCGAGGCCGACCACGTCTGCGCCCTCGAGGAGGGTGGGGATCGTGGCCGCCTGGATCGCGGAGGGCGTTTCGTATCCCACATCCGTCACTGCGCGGAGAACCTCGGGCGCGAGGCCCAGGTCGGCGAAGGTAATGCGCTCGCCCTCGGTTTCGGTGGGGGCGGCGTTCTCGGAAGAGGTCATCATACAAGTCTACCGCGTTTGCCCACGGATGGCAGGACGTCGCCGCACCGTCACCGAGCCGGCATCGGAGGTTCACCGGGGCGGCGTGCGCGATGCAGGCCGACCCGGTCCGCCGTGCGGCTCTGGTGCATCGGGCGCGCGATCGTATACGATTCAGGGGTACACGCCAGACAACGGAGGTCACGTGCTCGAGCAGACGCAGATTGCAGCCATCGCAGACGAACTGGTGCAGGCGGACAGGGATCGCGCGATCCTCCCCCGACTCACCGCGCGCTACCCCGGGATGGTGATCGAGGACTCGTACGCCATTCAGAAGGAGTGGTCGGATCGCCGCATCGCCGCCGGCGCCCGCCTCGTCGGGCACAAGATCGGCCTCACGTCGAAGGTGATGCAGGTGGCGACCGGCATCACCGAGCCCGACTACGGCGTGATCCACGACGACATGGTGCACGAGTCGGGCGCCGTGATCGAGTTCGACCGGTTCTCGAACGTGCGCGTCGAGGTGGAACTCGCGTTCGTGCTCGCGAAGCCGCTCTCGGGCCCGGGGGTGAACCTCTTCGACGTGCTCGACGCGACCGCGTACGTCGTTCCGGCCCTCGAGATCCTCAACTCCCATCTCGAGCTCGAGGGGCGCACCATCGTCGATACGATCAGCGACAACGCCGCGATGGGCGCCATGGTGCTCGGCGGGCGCCCCGTGAAGGTCGATGAGATCGACCTCACCTGGGCGAAGGCGCTGCTCTACCGCAACGAGTCGATCGAGGATTCGGGTGTCGCGGGCGCCGTGCTCGGGCACCCTGCGCTCGGGGTGGCCTGGCTCGCCAACAAGCTCGCGCAGCACGGGCAGTCGCTCGACGCCGGCGAGATCGTGCTCGCGGGGTCGTTCACGAAGCCGATGTGGGTGGAGCAGGGCGACACCGTGCACGCCGACTACCACGAGCTGGGGTCGGTGACATGCCGGTTCGCCTGACCCTCCCCGATACGCTGCGGGATCGCCTCGACGCCGCGGACCGCGCCCTCATCGGGCTGTGGGCGTCGGCGAGCAGCCCCGTCACCGCCGAGATCGTCGCAGGCAGCGGCTGCGACTGGGTGCTGCTCGACGCCGAGCACTCCCCCAACGGGCTCGAATCGGTGCTGGCCCAGCTGCACGCCATGTCGGCGTACCCGGTGGCGCCACTCGTGCGCGTGCCGTACGGCGACACGGTCGCGATCAAGCAGTTCCTCGATCTCGGCGCGCAGAACCTCCTCGTTCCGATGGTGGACTCGGCCGAGCAGGCGGAGGAGATCGTGCGGGCCGTGCGGTATCCGCCGCGCGGGGTGCGCGGGGTCGGGTCGGCGCTCGCGCGCTCGGCTCGATGGAACCGCGTCGACGGCTACCTCGGTCGCGCCGACGAGACCGTGAGCCTGACGGTGCAGATCGAATCGGCTGCGGCGGTCGCGGAGGCGGAGCGCATCCTCGCCGTCGACGGCGTCGATGCGGTGTTCATCGGGCCGTCCGACCTGGCCGCATCGATGGGACTGCTGGGGCAGCAGAACCACCCCGACGTGGTGGACGCCGTGCTGCGCACCATCGAGCGGGCTGTCGCTGCGGGGGTGCCCGCCGGGGTGAACGCGTTCGTGCCGGAGGATGCGGACCGGTACATCGCGGCGGGCGCGTCGTTCGTCGCGGTGGGGGCGGATGTGGCGATCCTCGCCCGGCAGACGGAGGCGCTCGTCGCGCGCTTCGCGGCGGGCGACGGCCGCTCGGACGGGGACGTGCAGACGCCGCCTCGAGCGTCGTACTGAGCGACGACCGGAGCCCGGATCGCGAGGCGGTGGTCAGCCGCGGATGCGCTCTTGGCAAGCCGGACCAAATCATATACGATTTCAAATACAACCTGGAGAGAAGGTCTCGATGACGTACGGAGTCGCGGAACTGGGCATTGAGACGCCCGGAAAGATCATCGCCGTGCACCTCAACTACCCGTCCCGCATCGCGCAGCGCGGTCGCACGCCCCAGCACCCCTCGTACTTCCTCAAGCCCGCCTCATCGCTCGCGCCCAGCGGCGGCACCGTCGAGCGTCCCTTCGGCACCGAGCTCCTCGCGTTCGAGGGCGAGATCGCGCTCATCATCGGCGCACCCGCCCGCCGCGTCTCGCCCGAGCAGGGATGGCGGCACGTCGCCGCGGTCACCGCCGCCAACGACCTCGGCCTGTACGACCTGCGCGCAGCCGACAAGGGCTCGAACCTCCGCAACAAGGGCGGAGACGGCTATACCCCGATCGGGCCGCGCGCCATCCCCGTCGACGGCATCGGGCCCGACGCGTGGCGCGTACGCACCTGGGTCAACGGCGACCTCGTGCAAGACGACACGAGCGATACGCTCGCCTTCCCGTTCGGCCAGCTCGTCGCAGACCTCTCGCAGCACCTCACGCTCGAGACCGGCGACGTGATCCTCACCGGCACCCCCGCCGGATCGTCCGTGGTGGTTCCCGGCGACGTCGTCGAGATCGAGGTCGACGCCCCGCAGGCGCCCGGTGCCCCGAGCACCGGGCGCCTCGTCACCACCGTGACGCAGGGCGCCGTTCCGTTCGGCGACTACGGCTCGCAGCCGCAGGTCGACGACCTGCAGCGCATCGAGGCGTGGGGCAGCGAAGCCGAGCACGCCGCCGCGGTCGCGGCCGGCCGCGCCACCCCGCTCTCCTCCTCGGCGCAGGGCACCGATCCGGCCGAGGCGGGTGGGCACTCCGCGCCGCAGCCCGAGTCGCCGCTCACCGACGAGATCCGCGCCCAGCTCGACGGCGTCGCCGTCGCCACCGTGTCGGCCGCCCTGCGCAAACGCGGCTACGTCGACATCTTCATCGACGGCGTCCACCCGAACCACGAGGCCGACACGATGCTCGGCGTCGCCAAGACCCTCCGCTTCATCCCCTTCCGCCCCGACCTCTTCGCAGCGCACGGCGGGGGCTTCAACGCGCAGAAGCGCGCGTTCGACACCGTGCACCCCGGCGAGGTGCTCGTGGTCGAGGCCCGCGGGGTGCCCGAGACCGGCACGGTCGGCGACGTGCTCGCGCTCCGCGCCCAGGTGCGCGGAGCCGCGGGCATCGTCACCGACGGCGGCGTGCGCGACTTCGCGGCGGTGCAGGAGTTCGAGATCCCCGTCTTCTCGCAGGGGGCGCACCCGAGCGTGCTCGGCCGCCGGCACGTGCCGTGGGAGGTCGACGTCACCATCGCCTGCGGCGGCGCCGCGGTGCAGCCGGGCGACATCATCATGGGCGACCGCGACGGCGTCATCGTGATCCCGCCGGCGCTGCTCGCCGAGGTGGCAGCCGAGGCCGCGGCTCAGGAGCAGGCCGACGCCTGGGTGGCCGAGCAGGTCGCGAACGGCGCGCCCGTCGACGGGCTCTTCCCCATGAACGCCGAGTGGCGTGCGAAGTACGACGCCGCGCGCGCCGAGCGGGCGGAGCGCTGACCATGGCCGCGGAGTCGAAGTCGGAGCAGGCGTACCGCCTGATCCGCGCCCGCATCGACAGCGGGCAGTACGTGCCCGGCTACCGGCTCGTGCTCGCGCCGATCGCCGCAGAGCTCGACATGTCGGTGGTGCCCGTGCGCGAGGCGATCCGGCGACTGGAGGCGGAGCAGCTCGTCACATTCGAGCGCAACGTCGGCGCCCAGGTCGCGCTCATCAAGGAGACCGAGTACCTGCACACGATGCAGACGCTCGCGCTCGTCGAGGGATCGGCGACCGGCCTCGCAGCGCCCGACATCACCGCCGACCAGATCAGCCGCGCCCGCGCCGTTAACGCGCGCATGCGCGACACCCTTTCGGGCGCCTTCGATCCGCAGCAGTTCACCGCCCTCAACCTCGAGTTCCACAGCGTGCTCTTCGAGGCGTGCCCCAACCCGCACATCCTCGACCTCGTGCACCGCGGCTGGAACCGCATGAACGTGCTGCGCAACTCGTCGTTCAGCTTCGTCCCCGGGCGCGCAACCGAGTCCGTCGACGAGCACGAGCAGCTGCTGCAGCTCATCGAACGGCGCGCGGAGCCGCTCGAGATCGAACTCGCGGCGCGCGCGCACCGCACGGCGACCCTCGACGCCGTGCTCGCCTACACCGAGGAACACCACCACCAGCACCCCGCCGCCTGACCGGCGACCCGACCCGACCCGACACCTGGAGGAACACGCATGACGCACCAGAAGCCCGCAGGGCTCCCCGACCGCATCCGCCACTTCATCGACGGAGAGTTCGTCGACTCGGTCGGCGGCGAGACGTTCGACGTGCTCGACCCCGTGACGAACGAGAACTACATCACGGCGGCAGCCGGTCAGCAGGCCGACATCGACCGCGCCGTCGCTGCGGCGAAGCGCGCGTTCACCGAGGGCCCCTGGCCCAAGCTGCTCCCCCGCGAGCGCTCCCGCGTGCTGCACAAGATCGCCGACATCGTGGAGTCGCGCGACGCCCAGCTCGCCGAACTCGAGAGCTTCGACTCCGGCCTGCCCATCACTCAGGCGCGCGGGCAGGCGCGGCGCGCGGCCGAGAACTTCCGCTTCTTCGCCGACCTGGTGGTGGCGCAGCACGACGACACCTTCAAGGTGCCGGGCCGCCAGATCAACTACGTGAACCGCAAGCCCATCGGGGTCGCCGGGCTCATCACCCCCTGGAACACTCCCTTCATGCTCGAATCGTGGAAGCTCGGCCCCGCGCTCGCCACGGGCAACACCGTCGTGCTCAAGCCGGCCGAGTTCACGCCGCTCTCCGCCTCTCTCTGGGCGGAGATCTTCCGCGAGGCGGGCGTGCCCGACGGCGTGTTCAACCTCGTCAACGGGCTCGGCGAGGAGGCCGGCGACGCGCTCGTGAAGCACCCCGACGTGCCCCTCATCTCGTTCACGGGCGAGAGCAGCACCGGCTCGCTGATCTTCGGCAACGCCGCCCCCTTCTTGAAGGGGCTCTCGATGGAGCTCGGCGGCAAGAGCCCCGCCGTCGTCTTCGCCGACGCCGACCTCGACGCCGCGCTCGACGCGACCGTGTTCGGCGTGTTCAGCCTGAACGGCGAGCGCTGCACCGCGGGCAGCCGCATCCTCGTGCAGCGCGACATCTACGACGAGTTCGTGGAGCGCTACGCCGAGCGCGCGA
The DNA here is from genome assembly GCF_001477055.1 of Leucobacter chromiiresistens. GTDB lineage: Bacteria > Actinomycetota > Actinomycetes > Actinomycetales > Microbacteriaceae > Leucobacter > Leucobacter chromiiresistens_A. Next base: position 75,968 of record NZ_LDRK01000009.1, on the reverse strand, counting down.
AGAACGTCGTGGTGGGTCTGCCCTCGGATCCGGCGACCGAGGTCGGCGCGCTCGTGCACCCCGTGCACTACGACAAGGTCATGAGCTACGTCGAGATCGGCAAGAGCGAGGGCCGCCTCGTCGCGGGCGGCGGACGCCCCGAGGGCTTCCCGACGGGCAACTACGTCGCGCCGACGGTCTTCGCCGACGTCTCCCCCGACGCCCGCATCTTCCAGGAGGAGATCTTCGGGCCGGTCGTCGCGATCACCCCCTTCGACACCGATGAGGAGGCGCTGGAGCTCGCCAACCACACGAAGTACGGCCTCGCCGCCTACATCTGGACGTCGAACCTCAAGCGCGCCCACAACTTCTCGCAGGCGGTGGACGCGGGCATGGTGTGGCTCAACTCGAACAACGTGCGCGACCTGCGCACCCCGTTCGGCGGCGTCAAGGCCTCGGGGCTGGGTCACGAGGGCGGCTACCGCTCGATCGACTTCTACACCGATCAGCAGGCCGTCCACATCACGCTCAATGAAGCGCACTCGCCGAAGTTCGGCGTCGTCGCATCGTAATCGCACCGGTCGCTGGGGACACCTGAGGAGAGACAACATGCCCAAACTGAACGAAGAAGACAAGCAGTCCGCGGGCTTCTGGGTCACGAAGGAGGCGCCGATCGTGTCGGACGACCCGATCCCGACTCCGACATCGCCCGCACCCGACATCCTGCGCTGCGCGTACATGGAGCTCATCGTCACCGATCTCGCCGCATCCCGCGAGTTCTACGTCGACGTGCTCGGGCTGTACGTCACCACGGAGGACGAGGAGACGATCTACCTCCGCTCGACGGAGGAGTTCATCCACCACAACCTCGTGCTGCGCAAGGGCCCCGTCGCCGCGGTCGCCGCATTCTCGTACCGGGTGCGCACCCCCGAGGATCTCGACCTCGCGGTCGCGTTCTACGAGGAGCTCGGGTGCGAGGTGCGGCGCAATCCCGACGGCTTCGTCACGGGCATCGGCGACTCCGTGCGCGTGGTCGACCCGCTCGGCTTCCCGTACGAGTTCTTCTACCAGACCGAGCACACGGAGCGCATGTCGTGGCGGTACGACCTCCACGTGCCGGGCGAGCTGGTGCGACTCGACCACTTCAACCAGATCACCCCCGACGTGCCGCGCGCGGTGGGCTTCATGCAGAGCCTCGGCTTCCGCGTGACGGAGGACATCCAGGACAACGAGGGCACGGTGTACGCCGCCTGGATGCGCCGCAAGCCGACGGTGCACGACACCGCGATGACCGGCGGCGACGGGCCGCGCATGCACCACGTCTGCTTCGCCACCCATGAGAAGCACAACATCCTCGCGATCTGCGACAAGCTCGGCGCACTGCGCCGCTCCGACAGCATCGAGCGCGGCCCGGGCCGCCACGGCGTCTCGAACGCGTTCTACCTGTACCTGCGCGATCCCGACGGCCACCGCGTCGAGGTGTACACGCAGGACTACTACACGGGCGACCCCGACAACCCGGTGGTCACCTGGGACGTCCACGACAACCAGCGCCGCGACTGGTGGGGCAACCCGGTCGTGCCGTCGTGGTACACCGACGGCTCGATCGTGCTCGACCTCGACGGCAACCCGCAGCCGGTGATCGCGCGCACCGACAGCTCCGAGATGGCCGTGACCATCGGGGCCGACGGCTTCTCGTACACGCGCGACGACGAGGGCGAGAAGGGCTTCAAGCTCGGCAACACCCTCTGATCTCGCGGGGAGGATCCGGGCCGGGGCGCTTCGCGCCCCGGCCCGTCGTCGTGCGGAGGCGCGGCGGCCCGCGTCGCCGGCCGCCCCGTGACTATCCAGATGGACAGCCGTGCGCGCATGTCCATGCCCCCTGCGCTGCACGCATACTCCCCCGCCGCCCGCCGTTCTTAGACTCGGAGCGCAGTGGACCGCCGCAGCGCGCGTCCGCACCGGCAACGCCGCCACACGCGAGAGGAAGTACCCCGATGAGCGCACCGAGCGCAGCGCAGCGGACGCACACGACCGCCCCGCACGATCCCGGCCTGAGCCGCCGCACCCTGGGCGTGCCGGCGATCACCCTCATGATCATCGCCGCTTCGGCGCCGCTCACCGTGGTCGCCGGCGGCGTCACGACGTCCTTCGCGGTCACCGAATCCCTCGGAGTTCCGCTCGGCTTCCTGCTGATCGCCGTGATCCTCACCGTCTTCGCGGTCGGCTACACCGCCATGGGGCGTCACGTCACCAACGCCGGCGCGTTCTACGCCTACATCTCGCAGGGGCTCTCGCGCCCGCTCGGCGTCGGCGCCTCGCTCATCGCACTCGTCTCCTACAACGCGATGCAGGTGGGCATCTACGGCCTCTTCGGCTTCCAGCTCTCCATGTTCCTGGAGGCGAAGCTCGGCGTGGCCACGCCGTGGTGGGTGTGGATCCTGCTCTGCATCGTCGTCGTCGGCGTGCTCGGCGTGAACCGGGTCGACCTCTCGGCCAAGGTGCTCGGCGTGCTCGTCGGCCTCGAGTTCCTCGTCGTCATCGTCTTCGACGTCGTCTCGTTCACCGCCGCCCCCGAGGGCGTGTCGACCGCCGCGCTCGACCCTGCGGCGCTCTTCGGCCCCGCGCTCGGCATCATCCTGGTCTTCGGCGTGGCCGCCTTCATGGGCTTCGAGGGCGCCGCGATCTACGGCGAGGAGGCGAAGGATCCGAAGCGCACCGTTCCCCGCGCCACATACGCGGCGATCGCGATCATCGGCATCTTCTACGCCTTCAGCGCCTGGGCCTTCTCCGTCGGCGTGGGGCCGTCGGCCATCGTCGGCGCCTCGCAGGAGTTCGGCCCCGATCTCATGTTCGTGTTCATGACCGAGCAGACCGGCGTGATCTTCTCCGACATCATGACGCTCCTGTTCCTCACCAGCCTCTTCGCATCGCTCCAGGCGTTCCACAACGCCGTCGCGCGCTACTTCTTCTCGCTCGGCCGCGAAGGCGTGCTGCCCGCCTGGTTCGCCCGCACCTCGCGGGCGGGCGCGCCCTGGGCCGGATCCGTCGCGCAGACCGCCATCGCCCTCGTCGTGGTCGTCGCGTTCATCCTGGGCGGCGAGGTGTTCGGCGGCGCCGCCGGCCTCGGCGAGTCCGCCTTCCTCTTCCCCGTGCTCACCATGTTCACCTGGCTGACGAACACCGGCGCCATGGGGCTCGTACTGCTCATGGCCGTCACCGCCGTCGCCGTCATCGGCTACTTCGCACGGAATCGGCGCGGACTGAGCGTCTGGGTCACGATCGTCGCGCCGGCGATCTCCGGTGCGGCGCTGCTCTGGGTCTTCATGATGATCCTGCAGAACTTCCCGCTCATGCTCGGACAGACGGAACCCGACGCCACCACCTTCCTGCTGCCCGGCCTGGTGTTCGCCGCCGCAGCCATCGGCATCATCTGGGCTCTCGTCATGCGCTCCCGCTCGCCCCAGCAGTACGCGCAGATCGGGCACGGCACCGAGCCCGGGGCGTATGGCACCGAACTCGTCGACATCGTCGAGGAGTAGGAGGCGGCCGGTCGCCGCGGCGGCTCCGGCTGCGCAGGCGGCGGCCGCTGCGCGTGAGGGGCGCCGCGCCTCCTCTGCCATTCCCTGTCGACCTGCCGAATCCCTGCTCGGGGGCGCACGCCTCCGGCAGGGATTCGGCGTTGACGTGGGGATTCGGCGTTGACGTGGGGATTCGGCGGCCAGGAGGGCGCCGACTCAGCTCTCGGGGTCGTCGCCGAACCGGCGCACCTCCTGCGGGCAGCGGCACGCCGCGGCGAACCGAGCCGCCCACTCCAGGGCGACCTCGCGCGTCGGCGCCTCGATCACCGTGAAGCCGCCCGTGAGCGGATGCGACCGCTCGTACGCCCCCGGCCGCACCGCCCCCGAAGCGTCGACGCGCACCGGTGCGACGGACTCGTCGATCCCGCCGCCGAACACCCAGACACCGGCGCGCTTCGCCTCGCGCACCACGGCGTGCGAATCGGCGACGACCTGCGGAAGCTCCGCAGCGGTCACCACCATCGCCTCACTGGGAAACGAGATGAGGTACTTCGACATGGCGGCCTCCTCGACGCGACACGCGCCCATTCCACCACACCGAGCGCGTCACCGCACCGGGCCGGCACTGTAGCGCCGCCGCGGCCGACCGCAGCTACCCCTCGCTGCGCTCCGTGGGCTGGCGCTACGCACCACCGCGGCGACGAAAACGCGATGCGTTTTCTTACGCCGCGCCCTCGAACATGGAGGTGACCGAGCCGTCCTCGAAGACCTCGTGGATCGCCTTCGCGAGGAGCGGGGCGATCGACAGCACCGTGAGCTTGTCGAACCGCTTCTCCGGCGGCACCGGCAGCGTATCGGTGACGACGACCTGATCGATGAACTCCTGCGAGAGGTGCTCGATCGCGCGGCCCGAGAAGATGGCGTGGGTGCACGCGATCGTGACGCCGCGCGCCCCATTCGCCTTCAGCGCCTCCGCCGCCTTCGCGATCGTGCCGCCCGTGTCGATCATGTCGTCGACGACGACGCACCAGCGATCCTTCACCGTTCCCACGATCTCATGCACCGACACCTGGTTCGGCACCAGCGGATCGCGCCGCTTGTGAATGATCGCGAGCGGTGCGTCGAGACGGTCGCTCCACACGTCCGCGACGCGCACGCGCCCCATATCGGGCGACACGACCGTCAAATCGTCGCGGGCGATCGTCTTGCGGAAGTGCTCAAGCAGCACCGGCATGGCGAAGAGGTGATCGACCGGGCCGTCGAAGAAGCCCTGGATCTGCGGCGCGTGCAGGTCGACCGACATGATGCGATCGGCGCCCGCCGCCTTGAAGAGGTCGGCGATGAGACGCGCCGAGATCGGCTCGCGGCCGCGCCCCTTCTTGTCCTGACGGGAATAGGGGTAGAACGGAGCGACGACGGTGATGCGCTTCGCAGAGGCACGCTTCAGCGCGTCCACCATGATGAGCTGCTCCATGAGCCACTCGTTGATCGGGAACGTGTGCGACTGGATCACGAACGCGTCGGACCCGCGCACGCTCTCGTCGAACCGCGCGTACAGCTCGCCGTTCGCGAACGTGCGCGCGTCGGTCGGCACGAGCTCCGCGCCGAGTTCCGCGGCGACCTGCTCCGCCAGCTCGGGGTACGCCCGACCCGTGATCAGGACGAGCTTCTTCTGCCCGGCCATCTCGATTGTGCTCATCCCTGCATGCTCCTCATCGGTGCTGATTCCCCATATCCTCGGCTATTCTCCGCGCTCCGCAGCGCGCTGCGCCGCTTCCGCGGTACTCGTGCCCGGCCGGTTCTCGGCGACCCACCCCGCGATGTTGCGCTGGGGGGCCACGTTCATCGCCAGCGAACCCGAGGGAACATCCTTGCGCACGACAGTGCCGGCAGCCGTGTACGTCCCGTCTTCAATCGTAACGGGTGCGATGAGCACGTTCTTCGAGCCGACGCGCACGCCGTCGCCGACGCGGGCCTGGTGCTTCTGCACACCGTCGTAGTTCGCGAAGATGCTGCCCGCGCCGATGTTGCTGTCGGAGCCGATGACCGCGTCGCCCACGTAGCTGAGATGCGGCACCTTGCTGCCATCGCCGATCTTCGCGTTCTTCGTCTCGACGAACGCGCCGATCTTGCCGCCCGCACCGAGCTCCGTGCCGGGGCGGATGTACGCGAACGGGCCCACCGAGACGCCGGCGGAGAATACGGCGAGCGTCGCCTCGCTCCGCCGGATGCGCGCATCGGGGCCCACCTCGCAGTCGACCAGCGTCGTGTCGGGGCCGACGACGGCGCCCGTCGCGATCGAGGTGGCGCCGTGCAGGAACGTGCCCGGAAGGATCTCGACATCGGGCTCGATGGAGACATCGGCGTCGATCCACGTCGACGTCGGATCCTGGATCGTCACCCCCGCACGCTGGTGCCCGCGCACGATGCGCGCATTGAGCTCCCGCCCCGCCTCCGCCAGCTGAGCGCGGTCGTTCACGCCGGCGATCGTCCACGGGTCGTCGGTGGCGACGGCCTCGACATCGCCGCCCGTCACGAGGATGCGGGCCGCCGCGTCGGTGAGGTACTTCTCCCCCTGAGCGTTGTTCGTGTCGATGCTCGCGAGCGCCGTCTGCAGCGCGCGACGCGAGAACACGTAGATGCCCCCATTGATCTCGGTGATGCGCCGCTGCTCGTCGTCGGCATCCTTCTCCTCGACGATGCCGAGCACCGCGCCCGAGTCGTCGCGCAGGATCCGCCCCAGGCCAGTGGGGTTGTCGAACACCGCGGAGAGCAGCGTCATCGCACGCCCCCCGCCCAGATGCCCCTTGACGAGGCCCTCGAGCGTCGCCGTGTCGATGAGCGGAGCATCGCCCGAGAGCACGACGACCGAGCCGTCGAAGTCGTCGGGGAGCGCCGCGAGCGCGAGCTCCACCGCGCGGCCGGTGCCCGGCACCTCATCCTGATCCACGATCACCGTGTCGGGAGCGTGCTCCAGGATCGCCGCGGAGACGCGGTCGCGCTCGTGGCGCACCACCGCCACCACCTGCGCCGGGTCGAGCCCCGCCGCCGCGTCGAGCACATGGGCGATGAGCGATCGACCGCCGATGCGGTGCAGCACCTTCGGCAACGCCGACTTCATCCGGGTGCCCTGTCCCGCTGCGAGAATCACGACTGCGAGGTGCTGCTCTGCCATGGTGTCCTTTCATCGGCATCCGCGGGGCTGGTGAGCCCCGCGCGGAGCGACGTCCCGAAGCGATGCTTCGTTCCATCGCTCCCGACACACAGCGTAGCTGCGCTACCCGGCATCCGCGGGGCTGGTGAGCCCCGCGCGGAGCGACGTCCCGAAGCGATGCTTCGTTCCATCGCTCCCGACACACAGCGTAGCTGCGCTACCCGGCATCCGCGGGGCTGGTGAGCCCCGCGCGGAGCGACGTCCCGAAGCGATGCTTCGTTCCATCGCTCCGCCCCCAGGACTCGAACCTGGACCTCACAGCTCCAAAGGCTGTCGTGCTGCCATTACACCAAGGCGGACCATGCCGATTTCGGCACGACTACTAGTGTGCCACGGCTCCGAGCCGGGCCGCACCAGGCCGAATCGCGCGCTCCGCCGCTCTGGCTCGATAATGGAGAGATGAAACACGAAGACGAGGTCGACCGGATCATCGCGGACTGGGAGGCAGCGCGCCCGGATCTCGATTTCGCACCGCTCGCGATCTTCTCGCGCATGTGGCGGGTGACGAAGCACATCGACCGTGCGCGCGCCCACGCGTTCGAGCGCTCCGGTCTCATGTCGTGGGAGTTCGACGTGCTCGCGGCCCTCCGCCGCAGCGGCGAGCCGTTCCGTCAGAGCCCGAAGGTGCTCGGCCAGCAGACGATGGTGTCGAGCGGCACGATGACGAACCGCATCGACCGCATGGCGGAGCGGGAGCTCGTGCGGCGCCTCACCGACCCCAACGACGGGCGGGGGGTGCTGGTGGAGATGATGCCGCGCGGCCTCACGCTCGTCGACGCCGCGATCACGCGGCTCACCGACTCGGAGGAGCGGCTGCTGAGCGGCATCCCGAAGTCGGAGCGCGACCGCCTGGGGGTGCTGCTGCGCCGGCTCGCGCTCAGCGTCGACCGGTACGTGCCGCTCTCCGAGCCGCTCGACGCGGCCGAGAGCGACGCCGACGCCGGGTAGCGCCAGGGCCGAGCCGGGCTGCGCCGATGCCTGCCCGGGCTGCGCCCGAGCGGAGCCGAGACCGGCCCCGCCCGGCGAGGTCCGCCCTCAGCCGACGCGGTCCTCGGGCAGCGCGGGCGTCGACGCCGGCGCGACGCGGAGCGTGCCGCTGCCGCCCGCTTCGAAGGCGGCGGCGTAGCTCAGCAGCTCGGGGTCGGAGTACGCGCGTCCGGCGAACGTGATGCCGATCGGCATGCCGATGTCGTCCATCATGCCCATGGCGGCGGTCACGGTGGGGATGCCGAGGTGCCGCAGGGCGTAGTTGCCGTTCGAGAAGAAGACGCCGTTGGCCCAGGCGCGATCCGCCGCCTCCTGGTCGACGTCGGCGTTCCAGGCTCCCACGTCGGCGTTCGCCGGGAACACGACGCCGTCGAACCCGTACTGGCGCAGCCAGTCCTCGAAGAGCTGCTCACGCAGCTGCACGAGGGCGCGGAGCCCGTCGGCGAAGTCGCCCCGATCGCGCGGGTCGGAGATGCCCTGCTGCGCCATCGCGACGGTGGCGCGGTAGCGGTTCTCGTAGTCCTCGACCTCTTCGTAGCGATCGGGCAGCGCGCCGGGCGGCTGCGGGAAGATCGTGTCGGGGTCGACGGCGCCGAGGTTCGGGATGCTCGGGTCGCCGTTCGCCCGCAGGAAGTCGTCCCACCCGAACGCGAGGAAGTGGTTGAACTCGGTGTCCATCCAGCCCTCGGGCAGCACGCCGAGCGCCGCCACGTTCTCCTGCCCCGGCCGGTCGCCCTCGTACTGCTCGATGAGCGGGAAGCCGGTGACGACGAGTTCGGCGCCGAGCGCCTCGAGACGGGCGCGGGCCTCGGCGAAGCGGGCGAGCACCGAGGGCCGCACGTCGATCGGGAATGCGGGGTCTTCGCCGAGGTACATCGCCGGCACGGCGAAGCGCTTGCCGCGCAGGGCGTCGGGATCGTGCAGGTCGAGATAGCTGGCAGGCCGGTGCTCGCTCGCGCTCGGCAGATCGACGACGTTCTGGTTGCGCCAGAAGTCGCCGCGGGTGACGGGGTCGTCCTGCACGAGCACGTCGAGCACGCGCAGCATGTCGGGCATCGACCGGGTGTGCGGCACGACGACGTCGCGGGCGGGGAAGAGGGGCCAGTTGCCGCGGATGCTGAGCACTCCCCAGGAGGGAGTGTAGGCGCAGAGGCCGTTGTTCGAAGCGGGGCTGCGGCCCGATGAGACGGTCTCCTCGCCCATCCCGAACACGGCGAAGTTCGCGGCCGTCGAGACGCCGGATCCGTTCGAGGATCCCGATGCGTAGGCTGCGGCGAGGTACTTCGGGTTGTAGGGGCTCTCCGCGCGCCCGTAGACGCCGCGCTGCATACCGCCATCGGCCATCGGGGGCATGTTCGTCTTGCCGATGAGCACCGCGCCGGCTTCGCGCAGCCGCGCGACGGTGAAGGCGTCCCACTGCGCGACGAGGTGCTCGAAGGCGGGGGATCCGGAGGCGACGGTGAGGCCCTCGACCATGTAGGAGTCCTTGACGGTGAACGGCACGCCCTCGAGGGGGCGGGCGAGGCCGTCGCGCCAGCGCCGGTCGGATTCGGCGGCGTCGCGCAGCGCGTGGGGGTTGCGCACGACGACCGCGTTGAGGCCGTCGTCGCCGCGGTCGTAGGCGTCGATCCGGGCGAGGTAGCGCTCGGTCAGCCAGGTGCTGGTGATGACGCCACGGGAGAGGGCGTCGAGCACGTCGGCGATCGACGCCTCCATGAGTTCGAAGGGCGTGGTCGTCGCGTTCATGCACATCCTCGTTTCCTGCGCCGCGGTGCGGGGCTCGCGCTTGTCGGCGCCCGGTCGAGCGCCTATCCTGAAAACAGTTTCAGTTGCCGCCGCGTCCCTGTCAAGCGGACGCGCGATCCGAAGGAGTCGATGTGTCGAACGACGCACGCGAACGCATCCTCACCGCGTGCGAGCAGACCATCGCCCGGTCGGGCATCCGCGGGTTCCGCATGCACGACGTGGCGAGCGCGGCCGGCGTCTCGATCGGTCTCCTCGCGTACCACTTCGGCGACCGGAACGGGCTGCTGCAGGCGGCCCTCGATCACGTCACCGAGCGGGCGGAGGATCGCGCGCGCCGGTCCCCCGAGCCCGCCACGGCGTCGGCGCGCCTGAGCGCACTGCTCAGTTCCGAGTTCGGCGCGGAACCCGAGGTGCGCGCGGGCTCGACGGCCTGGAACGAGTTGCGCGCGCTCGCCGTGTTCGAGCCGGCTCAGGCCGTCGCCGTGGCCCGATCGACCGCGACCTGGCAGCAGACGGTGCAGCAGCTCGTCGCCGAGGCGGTGCGGGATCGCGGGAGCGATCTCGACCCGGCCGCGACGGCGCTGATCCTGACCGCCCTCGTCGAGGGCCTCTCGGGCCGCTGGCTCACCGGGCAGCTCACCGCCGAGGAGGCGCAGGAGTGCGTGAGCGCAGCGCTGCGCGGGCTCGGCCTCTGAGCGCCGCAGTCAGCGCCGTGCTGCGGTGAGGCGCTCGAGAATCTCCCCGAGCCAGCCGACGGCCGCCGGCATCGGCCCGCGTCGCGTCACGAAGGATACGCGACGCTCCCCCAGGTCCTGCTTCGCGGGGCGCAGCACCACGTCGAAGTCGGCGTCGACGGCGGCGCTCGTGGTGAGCGCGCACCCGAGCCCTTCGGCGACGAGCCCGTGGATCATGTAGAGGTCGTCGGTGCGCATGAGTTCTCGCATGGGGAGCCCGAGCGACTGGTACACGCGCCGCAGCACCCGGTCGGAGGCCTCGTCTTCGCTGCGGCTGCACACCCAGGCGGCCTCGGCGAGGTCGGCGAAGTCGAGCGTTTCGCGATTCGCGAGCGGGCTGCGCTTCGCGATGAGCACCCGGTACGGCTCGGAGAACAGGGAGCGCTGCACCAGATCGGTGCCGACGAAGCCGGGCTCCGTCGACACGTGGTAGATGAGCCCGGCGTGCACATCGCCCGCTCGCACGAGGCGCACCACCTCGGTGGGTTCGGCTTCGACCACCTCCACGCGCACGGCGCTGCGCTCCCGCAGCTCGGCGATGGCGGCGGGGATGAGGCGGGAGCCCATCGACGAGAACGTGCCCACCCTGAGGGTCACCGCTCCCGCGTCGCGCAGCTCCAGCACGGCGCGCTCCGCGCGCTCGATACGGGTGAGCACGGGCGCCACCTCGTCGGCGAACAGCTCGCCCAGCTCGGTGAGCCGCGCCCCGCCCCGGTCGCGGGTGACGAGCGCCGCCCCGAGGTGCGATTCGAGTGCGCGCAGGTGGTGGGTGACGGTGGGCACGCCGTAGTGGAGCGCGTCTGCGGCGCGGGTGAGGCTGCCGTGCTGGCGCACGGCGAGGAGCACGCGGAACTGCTGGAGGGTCATCACCTCATAGACACTATGTCAATCAGTGCGAATACTTGATATTCCGCAGGGGGGCGCGTGTGCCTATGGTGAGGGGCGTGCTCGAATCTCTCAGCCGCGGCGACGCGGCCCCCACCGCCTCCGCCGTGTCCGCCGCCGCTGCCCGCCAGCAGCACACCCCGTACGTCGACGCCCTGCGCTCGCTCGCGCAGCAGGACTGGCAGCGCTTGCACGTGCCCGCGCACCACGGCGTCGTGGAGAACGCGCCCGGCGTCGCCGCGCTCGTCGGCGCCGACGCCATGCGCATCGATTTCCCCGTGCTCTTCAGCGGCGTCGATCAGGAGACCTGGCACCTCACCACGCCGGGCCGCGTGACCCCGCTGATGCGCGCGCAGCAGCTCGCCGCGGAGGCATGGGGCGCGAGCCGCACCTGGTTCATCACGAACGGCGCCTCCGGCGGCAACCACGTCGCCACGACGGTGGCCCGGGCGCTCGGCGCCGAGGTCGTCATGCAGCGCAGCGTGCACTCGAGCGTGATCGACGGCGCCACGCACGTCGGGCTCGAGCCGCACTTCGTGCACGGCTCCGTCGACGTGGGGCTCGGCGCCTCGCACGGCGTCACCGCCCAGCAGGTCGCCGATGCGCTCGCGGAGCACCCCGGGAGCGCGTCGGTGTACCTCGTGTCGCCGAGCTACTTCGGGGCCGTGGCCGACATCGCGGCGATCGCCCGCGTGGCCCACGACCACGGCGTCCCGCTCATCGTCGACGAGGCGTGGGGGTCGCACTTCGGCATGCACCCCGAGCTCCCCGTCAACGCCGCCCGCCTGGGCGCCGACCTCGTGATCTCGAGTACGCACAAGGCGGCCGGCTCGCTGACTCAGTCGGCGATGCTGCACCTCGGCCACGGACCGCACGCCGCGGCGCTCGAATCGCTCGTCGACCGCGTCGTGCGCTCGTTCCAGTCGACGTCGAGCAGCGCCCTCCTGCTCGCCTCCCTCGACGAGGCCCGCATGCACATCGCCACCCGCCCCGACCTCGTCGGGCGGGCGATCGACGCGGCGCAGGCGATCCGCGGCGCGATCCGGGCCGACCGCCGGTACCGCGACGCCACGCCCGACGTGCTCGCCCGCGCCGACGCGATCGCGAACGATCCGCTCAAGATCGCGATCGACACGCGGGGCGCCGGCATCACGGGCGGCGACGCCCAGCACCTGCTGCTGCGCGACCACCGGGTCTACTGCGAGCTCTCCACGCCCGCCGCGCTGCTCGCCCTCGTCGGGGCGACGTCGGCGATCGACGTCGACCGGTTCCTCGAGGCCCTGCAGGCGCTGCCCGAGGCCGACACCGAGCCCGAGCGCCCCATCGCCCTCCCCGCCCAGTGCGAACGCGCGATGGGCCTCGGCGAAGCCTTCTTCAGCGGCGTCGAAGTCGTCTCCGCGGCGGACGCCGTGGGCCGCGTCTCCGCCGACGCCCTGGCGGCGTACCCCCCGGGCGTGCCCAACGTGCTCCCGGGAGAGGTACTCTCGGCTGAGGTCGTCTCCTTCCTGCGCGCCACCGCGGCCAGCCCGGCCGGGTACGTGCGCGGCGCCGCCGATCCGGCCCTCGACGCCTTCCGCGTCGTGGCGTGACGGCGACCGCCCACCCCCACCCATACCCGCGTCGACTCGTGCGACGCGCAGCACACACAGGAGTGTCATGACCAGAACCGGAACCGGGGCCCCGCAGCACCCGGCAGAGCACAGCGCCACCGCAGCCGAGCCCGACGGCGGCATGCAGCGCGGTCTGAAGAACCGCCATCTGCAGCTCATTGCCATCGGCGGGTCGATCGGCACGGGCCTGTTCCTCGGTTCGGGCAAGCTCATCAGCGTCTCGGGGCCCTCGATCATCCTGGTGTACCTCGTGATCGGATTCTTCGTCTTCTTCGTCATGCGAGCGCTCGGCGAGCTGCTGCTCTCGAACCTGCACTACAAGACCTTCGGCGACATCGCGAAGGACATGCTGGGGCCGTGGGCCGGGTTCTTCGTCTCGTGGAACTACTGGTTCTCGTGGGTGATCGCGTGCGTCGCCGACATCGTCGCCATCACCGCGTACGTGCAGTGGTTCAACCCGAACATCCCGGCCTGGGTGCCCGCGCTCGTCACGGCGGTCGTGCTCACCCTGCTGAACCTGCAGCCCGTGAAGTTCTTCGGCGAGACCGAGTTCTGGTTCGCGATCATTAAAATCGTCGCGATCCTCGGCCTCATCGCCGTCGGTGTGATCCTCATGGCGACGCAGTTCCAGTCGCCCGACGGCACGACGGCGTCGATCGCGAACCTCTGGGAGCACGGCGGCGTGTTCCCGATGGGTCTCAGCGGCTTCGTGCTCGGGTTCCAGATGGGCATCTTCTCGTTCATCGGCGTCGAACTCGTCGGCACGGCCGCCGCCGAGACGGAGAATCCGCGGAAGAACCTGCCGAAGGCCATCAACTCGATCGTCGTGCGCATCCTGATCTTCTACATCGGCGCCCTCGCGGTGATCATGGCCGTCACCCCCTGGAACGAGATCTCCCCCGATGAGAGCCCCTTCGTGGCGACGCTCGCGACCGCCGGCTTCGGGCTCGCCGCGGTCGTGATCCAGCTCGTGGTGCTCACCTCCGCCGCGTCGAGCGCGAACTCGGGTCTGTACTCGGGCACGCGCATGCTCTTCGGGCTCGCGAAAGACGGCCACGCGCCCGCGAAGTTCGCGTTGACCGACGCCAACGGCGTTCCGAAGCGCTCCGTCTTCTTCACCTGCGTCTTCCTCTTCGCGGCGATCCCGCTGCTGTTCGCCGGCGACGGCGTCATCGCCGCATTCACCTTCGTCTCCTCGATGTGCGCGACCCTCATCCTGTTCACCTGGGGGTCGATCGTCGTGAGCTACATCGTCTACCGCAGACGGCACCCGGATCGCCACGCGGCGTCGGGGTTCACGATGCCGCTGTCGCGGGTCGCCCCGTGGCTGGTGCTCGCCTTCTTCGCGTTCATCGCGGCGACGCTCCTCTACGGCGACGACACGCGGCCGTCGATCCTCGCCGCACCCGTCTGGTTCGCGATCCTCACCGTGCTGTGGCAGGTCCGCAAGCGCCGGCTGATCCGCGAGGGGCGCCCCCTCACCGGGGTCGTTCCCACCGTGCCGCACCCGCTCGACCGCGAGTGAGCGTCGGAGGCTGCCGCCCGTGTCCCGCGCGCGGCAGCCCCCGGGAATAGCGGGGGCCCAGCCGCGTTGCACCCCGCATGGTTGAAAATTCACATACCGGCGGCTCGACGAGCGCTCCCACCGCCGCGACGGTGCGCACCCGGGTGCGCGTGCCCCTCCGCTTCCCCGACGGGTACACGGCGGAGGCCGACGTGTTCACCTTCGACGGCCTGGCCGACGGCGAGGAGCACCTGCTGCTCGGGCTCGGCGATTGGCCGCGCAGCATCGCGGTCGCCACCCCGACCGCTGCGGCGAGCGCACCCGCGAGCGCACCGCCCGCTCCCCTCGTGCGACTCCACAGCGAGTGCCTCACCGGAGACGTCTTCGGCTCCGAGCGCTGCGACTGCGGGCCGCAGCTGCGGGAGGCCGTCGAGCGCATCTCCGCCGAGGGCGGCTTCCTGCTCTACCTGCGGCAGGAGGGCCGCGGGATCGGACTCTACGCGAAGCTCGACGCATACGCGCTGCAAGACACCGGTCTCGACACGTACGCGGCCAACGTCGCCCTGGGCCGCGGGGAGGACGAGCGCGACTACACCGCCGCCGCGCAGATGCTCGCAGCGCTCGACGTCGCCCGGGTGCGCCTGCTGAGCAACAACCCCGACAAGGCCCTCCAGCTCGGCGCCCTCGGCATCGCGGTCGCCGAGCGAGTGGCCACGGGGGTGCACCTCACCGGATCGAACCGCACCTACCTCGAGGCGAAGCGCGACCGCACCGCGCACACCCTCGACCTCTCGGCCGCGTGAACCATGAGCCGACTCCGACCGGCACGGAGCGCCGGTTGGGCGACGACGAGATGCGCACCTGGCTCCCCGTCATCAGACTCGCGCAGCTCCTCCCCCAGGCGCTCGACCGCACCCTCCGCGACCGCACCGGCATCAACCACGCGCACTACGCGATCCTCGTGATGCTCGCGCGCCCCGGGGAGGCGCGACCGCCGATGTCGGAGATCGCCCGCGTCGCGGGGTTGAGCCGATCGCGTCTCAGCCACGCGCTCGATGCGCTCGGCGAACGCGGCTGGGTCGAGCGCTCGGCGTGCGGCGACGACCGCCGCGCCCGATCCGCGCACCTCACCCCCGAGGGCCTCGCGGCGCTGCGGGCGGCCGCGCCGGCCCACGTCGCCCAGATCCGCGAGCTCGTGCTGGAGCCGCTCGACGCCGCGGAGCGCGAGCAGCTCGGAGCGATCCTCGGCAAGCTGCTGCCGGGCATCGAAGCCGCCGTCTGACCGCCGACCCGCGCGCGGCGCCCGTCACCGCGCGTCGGTGGTCCCCCGCCCGTCACCGCGCGTCGGTGGTCCCCCGCCCGTCACCGCGCGTCGGTGATCGCGATGCTCGCGGTGTGGATGCGATGCGCCTCGAGCTCCGTCTCGACGTTCGGCTCCGATCCCGCGAGCGGCTTGCCCGCGCTCTCGGGCACGAAGCACACGGCGACGAGGCCCACGACCGACATGCCGATCAGGTAGTACGCCGCGGCCAGCGGATCGCCCGTCAGGCGGATCAGCGAATCGATGACGAGCGGCGCGGTGCCGCCGAAGAGCGCGATCGAGACGTTGTACGAGACGCCGAGACTCGTGTTGCGGGAGCGCGTCGTGAAGAGCGCGGGGTACGTCGAGGCCAGCGTGCCCATGTAGAGGGCGACCGGCAGCCCGATCAGCGCGAGACCGCACACGATGCCGAACGGCTGCGCGCCCCCGATGAGGCGGAACGCGGGCACGCTGAGCACGATCACCCAGATGGAGGCCGCCAACAGCATCGGCTTGCGCCCCACGCGGTCGGAGAGCATGCCGACCAGCGGCATGCAGACCGCCATGAGCAGCATCAGCGGCAGCGAGAAGAGGTTGCCCTGCACGGCGTCGTGCTCGAGCACCGTCGAGAGGTACGTCGGCATGTACGACGTGAAGGCGTAACCCGCGGAGTTCGCCGCGGCGACGAGCAGCACCACGAGCAGCATGGGCTTCCAGTTCGCGACGAACACGCGGAGCGGGTTCACTCGCAGCGCGGGGCGCGCGCGCCCGCCGGTGCGCCCCTGCGACGCCTCCTCGGCGAGAAGGGCTGCGAAGTGCGGCGACTCCTCGACGCGCATGCGGAGGTAGATCGCGATGAACCCGAGCGGACCGGCGATGAGGAAGGGGGTGCGCCACAGGCCGTCGACCATCGCCTGCTGACCGAACCCGATCTGCAGCGCCGTGACGATGGCCGCTCCCAGCACGAACCCGAGATAGCTGCCCGCATCGAGGAAGGCGGCGTAGAAGCCGCGCTTGCGGTCGGGAGCCGACTCGCTGATGAAGGTCACCGCGCTCGTGAACTCGCCGCCCGCGGAGAACCCCTGCACGATCTTCAGGAGGATGAGCAGCACCGCTGCGGCGATGCCGATGGTCGCGTACCCGGGCAGGAGACCGATGAGGAAGGTCGCGAGCGCGACCGTCGTGAGAGTGAGGAACAGCACCCGCTTGCGCCCGATCTTGTCGCCGAGCCAACCGAAGAAGAGCCCGCCGAGCGGCCTGAAGAGATAGGTGCTCGCGAACGTGCCCAGCATGAAGATGACCTGGGTGGCGGGGTTCGCCTCCGGCAGGAACACCGGGCCGAGCGTGACGACGAGGTAGCCGAAGACGCCCACGTCGTACCACTCCATGACATTGCCCACGAACGTGCCGCGCACCGCCCGGCCCAGCTCGCGCTTGCGCACGATGTTCACCACGCCGGTGTCGAGCGCGGCGGCCCCCGACTGCTGATCTTCCGTCATCGTCTCACTCCTGTGTTCGTCTTGCGGTACCGGGCGCGCGTCGTCGACCGCCCGGGGTGTTCAGCCCTCGGCGCGACGTCGCCCGAAGACCGCGAAGTAGTAGCAGAGATATGCGGCGAGCGTCGCCGTCATGTCCTGGTGGTCCGTCATCGGGTTGACCTCGGTCACGGCGAAGGAGTCGCAGTGGGGCGCGAGCGCCATGATCGTGTCGATCGCCTGCCGCGACGTGAGCCCTCCCGGTTCGAGCGCCCCCGCCCCGGGAGCGTGCGCCGGGTCGATCGCGTCGATGTCGAAGCTGAGGTGGACGTGATCGGCGCCGTCGGTGCGCGCGAGGATGCGCTCCACGGCCGCGGCGGTGCCGATCGCGTCGAACTCCGTCGCCGTGATGCGCGCCAGACCCGACCGCTCCAGGTAATCGTGCGACGACGGGAAGTTGAAGTGGCGCAGCCCCACCTGAATGCTGTGCTCGGTGCGCGCCCGCTCGAGCTCCAGTGATCGGCGCATGCCGCTCGACTGGCTGTGGGTGCCCTGCTGCTCGTTGCGATCCATCACGTCGAGGTGCGCGTCGAAGTGGATCACCCCGACCGTCCCCTCGGTGGCGTCGTGGAGCCCCTTCGAGCCCGCGAAGAGGAAGCAGTCGTCGCCGCCGAGGAGGATCGGCACGTTGCCCGATCGCACGCTCTCAGTGACGCGCGCACTCGTGTGCGCGAGGGTGGCGTGGAGATCGTGCCCCACGACGTGCGCGTCGCCGCCGTCGATGATCTGCGGCGCATCGTGGAGCGCGCCGGTCTCGAGCGAGAACACCGCTCCCGCCTCGACGCGCTGCGTGATCCAGCCGAGCTGCTGCCGGATGCGATCGGGCGCGTACCGGGAGCCCGGGTAGCCGAGCGTCGCGGCGCCGTCGAACGGTGCTCCGATGATCTCGAATGAGCGTGCTGCGTCCGCCATGATCCCTCCCGGTTGTCGCGAATCGGTGAGGTTCCAGCATCGTGGCCGTGCGAAACGGCCGCAATCGCGCTCAGCGCGAATCTCCGCTGATACACTCACCATTGCAGTGATTCGAGGGTGCCGGGGCTCCGGCTCAGGAGGACCCATGCCCGCACGCCGCCCGGCGCCCCACCCGACGCTCGCCGACCTCGTCTCCGCGCGCGAGCTCGACCTCACCTGCGTCGTCGGCCACGAATGGCTGAGCCGAGCCGTCACCTGGGTGCACGTTGCGGAGGTCACCGACCCGAGCCCCTGGCTCACCCGCGGTGTGCTGCTGCTGACGACGGGCCTCGTCGAGCGCACCCCGGAGTCGCTCGACGAGCTCTTCCGCCGGCTGCGCGACCACGGCGTCGCCGGTGTCGGATTCGGGGTGGGCCTCACCGTGCAGGAGATCCCCGACGCCTGGCTCGTCGCGGCCGCGGCGCACGAGGTGCCGCTGCTGCGCGTACCGCTCGACATCCCGTACATCGCCATCGCCGAGCACGTCTCCGCCCGCATCGCCGAGTCGCAGCTGAGCCAGGTGCAGCGCCTCCTCGACATGCAGCAGCGTCTCGCGGCGTCGACCGGCGAAGCGCTCGACGCCGAGGCCCTCGAGACGCTCGCCGAGGAACTCGACGCGTCCGTCGTGCGGCACGGCCGCGGCGGCGAGCCGGTCGCCGTCGGATCGGCCCTCGGCGAGGGCGAGCTCGACGCGATCGCGGGCGAGCTCTCCCGACACGCCGCATCGGGTCGGCGATCGTCGAGCGTCTCCCTCGGCTCCCGGTTCGTGCACATCGCGAGCACCGCCGGGGCGCCGATCGCGGTGACGCGGATGCGGCGCTGCACGCCGCTGGAGCAGGGGATGATCGGGTCGATCGCGCTCTTCATCGACGGCGAGCGCGACGCCGACGCGGGCGAGCTCACGGCGGTCTCGTTCCGCGAGCGGGTGCTCGCCGACGCTCTCGCAGGCCGCCTCGACGACCCGACGCGGCTGTTCGATCTCCTGCTCGGGTCGAGCACCCGATGCACGGTCGTGCATCTCGCCCCCTCGCCCGACCCGGAGGTGCGCAGCGCGAAGGATCCCGCCGCCGGTCTGCTGCTCAAGGCCCACCTCGCGAACGCCTGGAGCGGCGCCGAGCTCACCGTGGTACCGCTGCTCTGCACGTTCGGCTCCGAGTTCGTCGTCGTGCTCGCGGGCGCCGATCACGGGGAGGTGCAGCCCGTCGTCGAGCGATTCCTCGCGAACGAGACCGGCAACCTCGCGAACTGGCGCGCGGGCATCAGCCGCACGGCGCCTGCGGGCGACCTCCCCAGGCTGCGCACCGAAGCGGCGCGCGCGCACCGGGGCACGCGCGAGCGCGCGGCCAGGACCCTCACGTACGACGAGCTGACGCGGCGCGAGACCTATGGAACGGCGATCGGCACGGCGGAGCCCGCGCCGGTGTTCGCCGAATGGCGGCGGCGTCTCGACCTGCTCGGTCCCGCCCGCGCGGAGCGCACACGGAATGCGCTGCACGCCTATCTCGCGGTCAACGGGGCCATCGAGCGCGCCGCGGCCGGGCTCGGCGTCCACCGGCAGACGCTGCGCAGCCGCCTCGACGCCGCCGAGCGGGATCTCGACGTGCGAGTCGACGCCCCCACCGACCGCGCGCTTCTCTGGCTCGCACTCGACTCGGGCGCTCTCGGGCCGGAGGCCGAGTCCTCGGGCCCCTGAGCCCCGAGCACCGCGGTCGGGCGCACGCCGAGAGCGAGCGCACGCCGAGAACGGGCGCACGCCGAGAGCGGGCGCACGCCCGAGGTCGGGCGCACGCCGAGAGCGCGATTCGTGCCGTCCGCCCCAGTAGCGATGTGCTGAATCGCGCTCTCGCGCACGGTCACAGTCAGGCGAACGCCGAGAGCCCGGTGATGTCGCGACCGATGATGAGCGCCTGCACGGTCTCCGTGCCCTCGTAGGTGTGCAGGGCCTCGATGTCGGCGAAGTGCCGAGCGACGCGATTCTCGAGCAGGATGCCGTTGCCGCCGAGCAGATCGCGCGCGTTGCGGGCGAGATCCCGTGCCGTGCGCGTCGCGGTGTACTTGCCGAGGGATGCGCCCGGACCCGAGAGCTCTCCGCGCTCCTCGGCTCGCGTGAGCTGCATGAGCAGTGTCTGCAGCGAGGTGAGCGCGCTCAGCATCTCGGCCAGACGCGCCTGCACGATCTGCGAGGCCGCGAGCGGTCGCCCGAACTGCACCCGCTGGCGCGCGTAGTGTACGGCGGACTCGTACACCGCGACCGCGTGCCCGAGCGCCGACCAGGCGACCCCGAGCCGGGTCGCCTGGAGCACTCGGGCCGTGTCGGCGAAGCTGTTGGCCTTCGGCATGCGCGCACTCTCGGGAACGCGCACGCCGTCGAGCTCGATGTGCGCCTGCCAGATGGCCCGGAGCGAGACCTTGCCCTCGATCGTGGTCGCCCGATAGCCGTCCGAGCTCTGCGGCACGAGGAATCCCTGCACCTGGCCGTCTTCGCCGCGCGCCCAGACCACGGAGATCTCGCCGACGCTGCCCGATCCGATCCATTTCTTGTGTCCGCGGATCACGTACTCGTCCCCGTCGCGCACGGCGCTCGTCTCGAGGCTCACGGAGTCGGATCCGTGCGTCGGCTCCGTGAGTGCGAACGCGCCGAGCTCGGTACCGCGCGCCAGCGGTTCGAACCATCGCTCGTGCTGCGCCGGGGAGCCGCAGAGGGCGATCGAGCGCAGCGCGAGACCGCCCTGCACGCCGACGATCGTGGCGATCGATCCGTCGCCGCGCGCCAGCTCCATCATCGTGAGGCTCGCCGCCAGCAGGCTCTGCTCGGGGAACCCCGGCACATCGATGCCGTCGCGCAGCAGATCGAGTTCGCCGAGACGGCGCGCGAGATCGAGCGGGTACTCGGCGCGATCCCAGATCCCCGCGATGACGGGGCGCACCTCCTCCTGCACGAATGCCCGAGCGCGGTCGCGGTAGGCGAGATCCTCGCCGGAGACGCCGCGGAAGACTCCCGACACATCGGGGTCCAGCGGCTCCCAGAGCGAGTATTCGGGTTCGGCGGTTCCCTGGCTGACGATCGTGGACCTCGACATCGGTTCCTTCCCGCGGCGGGCTCGCGCCGCCGCACCTGCACCGAGCATGCCTGACACGCGGTGTCACGTCAAGCAGTCTGCGACACTCTGGTCCACCTCTGCGACTCGCTGACTCGCCGAAAGCGGTGGAACCGCGTCCCACATGGGCCGCGCTGTGCTAGTTTCGGGGCATGTCAGCGCGCGCCTCCGCACCCCCGCCCGAGAGCTCCACCGCGGCGATCCGCCATCTCGCCGAGCGCGGTTACGAGGCGACTACCGCCGAGGCGCTCGCAGCGGCGGTGGGCATGAGCCGCAGCACGTTCTTCCGCCGGTTCGGCAGCAAGGACGACGTCGTCTTCGCGGACCACGACCTCGCGCTCGCCCGCCTGGAGGCCGCGCTCGACGAGACTTCCCTCGCCCCGACCGAGGCGCTCGTGACCGCGACCACCGATGTGCTGCGCCTGCTCCTCAGGGATCCGGAGGCGGCCCGCCTGCGCTTCGAGCTCATGCGCGTCACCCCCGCGCTCCGCGACCGCGAACTCGTGATCACGCACCGCTACGAGCGGGTGTTCACGCGCTACATCCGGGAGGTGCAGCAGCCGGGAACGCCGGCCTGGGCGGCATCCACCCTCGGCGCATCGCTCGTCGCCGCACACAATGCGTCGCTGCGGGCGTGGCTGCGGGGGCGCATCGACGACGCGGCATCGGCGCTGACCCGCGATCTGCGCGACCTGACGGGCCTGTACCGGCGCTGGCTCGACGGCGGCGACGGCCCGCAGGAGGAGACCCGGGTGCTCGTCGCGGTCTACGATGCCGCCGCATCCCCCGATCGCGTGCTCGACGAGGTCGCGCAGCGCCTGCGCCCCTGAGCCGGGCCTCACCCCTCCCAGCGGTACCGCCCTCCGCGGGCCGCGAACTCGGCGTCGACCGCGGCGCGCAGCTCGGCGTCGGCGAGATAGTCGACGGCCACCGCGCCGAGGGCGGCCGCCGCATCGCCCATCGCCGCGAACGCCGCCGGCTGCACCGTCCACTCGGCGAAGGCGGCGTGGTGCGGGTGCACGTCGTCGGGCCCGCCCAGGCCGATCGACGGGTGGATCGCGGGGATGAACTGCGTCACGTTCCCCATGTCGGTGGAGGGTCCGGCCTGCGCGGGCACGGCCGGCGGCGGCGGCGTCACCCGCCCGCGGTCGCCGAGCGCGTCCGCCCAGCGGCGCATGAGTGCGACGTTCGGCTCGAGCGGCAGGTACGGCGGCACCGGGTCCACCTCGATCTCGGCGGTCGTGCCGGTCGCTCGCGCAGCGCCCTCCAGCGCATCGACGACGCGCTCGGTGAGCACCCGGAGGGTATCGATCTCGCCGGATCGCACGTAGAAGAGCGCCGCCGCCCGCTCGGGCACGATGTTGGGCGCGGCGCCGCCGTCCGTGATGATCCCGTGCACCCGGTCGATCGGGAGGATGTGCTGGCGCAGCTGCGCCACCGACTGGTATGCGGTGACGACCGCGTCGAGCGCGTTGACGCCGAGCCAGGGCTCGCCGGCGGCGTGCGCCGCGCGCCCCCGGTAGGTCACGGCCACCCGGCGCACCCCGGTGGTGCGCTCCCCCCAGATCGGGGAGACGCGCGATCCCGCCGCCGGGTGCACCATCGCGGCCGCGTGCACCTCGTCGAATGCGCCGGCGCGCAGCAGAAGCTCCTTGCCGCCCCCGTTCTCCTCCGCGGGCGTGCCGAGCAGCGTGAGGGTGCCGCCGAGTTCGCGCACGATCGGCGCTGCGCCGAGGAACGCGCCGACGGCGATGGCCGCGATGAGGTTGTGGCCGCACGCGTGGCCGATGCCGGGTAGCGCATCGTACTCGGCGAGGATCGCGAAGTGCGGCCCCGCTCCCGTGCCGATACTGGCCCGGAGCGCCGTATCGAGGCCGTGGACGCCCACCTCGGTGTCGATGCCGTGCGCGAGCAGCACGTCGGCGACGGCTCGCACCGAGCGGTGCTCGGCGAACCCGAGCTCGGGCGCCGCGAAGAGCCGGGTCGCCAGCGCCTCGAGTTCGGGCTGCAGGGCGTGCACCGACCGCGAGAGCCGCGCGCGGGCCTCCTCCCCCGCACCGTCGAAGCGCGAGGGCCCGTCGGCCGGAGGTTCCGGCGGGGTCCGCGCTCGTCGCTGGTAGTCGAGGTAGACGTCGTGGAAGTCGGTCACCGCTCCGCCCCTCAGAACTCGACGATGTCGCCGTCGGCGCGTCGCAGTGCCAGGCGATAGCGGGCTCGCGCCCCCGCGACGAGGCCGGCCGCCCCGTCGCCGAGGCCGAGTGCGTCGAGCGCGTGCTGCAGCGCCGCTGGGTCGGTCTCCTCGCGCACGAACGAGACGAGCTCGATGGCCGGCAGGTCGCCGGTGCCCGGCTGCGGCGTCGCGCCCCAGTCGATCAGGAACGGGACGTCGAGGCGATCCGCGGAGGCCCCCGTCAGCCGCCACTCGAGGAGGTCTCCCGCCGGGGTGCGTCGCGACAGCTCCCAGACGTCGCCGGGATCGAATCCATGCGCGCGGGCTCGCGCGACGGCGGCGTCGATGTCGGCGGGATGCACCGCGTACGCCTGCACGCTGGGGCCGTCGAGCGCGTCGATGCCGAACGTGGTGGGGAGCGCCGCGTCGTCGCGATCCGGATCCGGACCGATCAGCTCGATGTACTGCGGCCCCCGGGCGCCGCCCACGGTGAGGGCGACGAGCGCGTTCGCGGTTCCGGTCGGGTGCGCGCCGCCCGGAACCGCGGTGACGCCGGTGCGCCGGGCGAACCAGTCCACGAGTTCGGGCAGGTCGGGTCCGGCGATGACGATGTGGTCGAGGAGGCGGGGAATGCTCATGCCGAGAGTCCACCACACTCGGGGCGGCGCGCGCGACGGGGCTCGTCACACCCCGTCACGCGGCGCGCGCTAGTGCCCCCGAGCGATCCACTCCTCGAGGTGCGGCGCCTCGTCGCCGATGGTCGTCGTGTCGCCGTGGCCCGTGTACACGACCGTCTCCGCGGGCAGCGTCAGCAGCTTGCCCCGGATGGACTCGATGATGAGCGGGAAGTCGCTGAACGAGCGGCCGGTGGCGCCGGGGCCGCCCTGGAAGAGGGTGTCGCCGGTGAATACCGCGCCGAGGCCGGGCGCCGAGAACGAGATCGATCCGGGCGAGTGCCCCGGCGTGTGCAGCGCCGTCAGCTCGACGCCGGCGACGGAGAACGCGTCGCCCTCCGCGATCTCCGCGTCGGGAGCGGCCTCGTGCACGGTCTCCCAGAGCATCGCGTCCGCCGGGTGCAGGTGCAGCGGAGCTCCCAGCTGCTCGGCGGTCTCCCGAGCGGCTCGAATGTGATCGTCGTGCCCGTGGGTGAGCAGGATCGCGACGGTGCGCCGACGGCCGACGGCCTCCGCCACCGCGGCGGCGCTGTGCGCCGGATCGATGACGATCACCTCGTCGTCGTCGCCGACGATCCACACGTTGTTGTCGACCTCCCACGTGCCGCCGTCGAGCGAGAACGTGCCGCTCGTGACGAGGCGCTCGATGCGCGCGGCCATCAGAGCACCACCACCGAGCGGAGCACGGTGCCGTCGTGCATGCGGTCGAACGCGGCCTCCACGTCGCCCAGCCCGATGCGCTCCGTGACGAAGCCCTCGAGGTCGAGCCGGCCGAGCCGGTACTGGTCGATGAGCATCGAGAAGTCGCGGCTCGGCAGGCAGTCTCCGTACCACGACGACTGCAGCGATCCGCCCCGCCCGAACACGTCGAGCAGGGGCAGCTGGAGCTGCATCTCGGGGGTCGGGACGCCGACGAGCACGACGCGGCCCGCGAGGTCGCGCGCGTAGAAGGCCTGCGTGTAGGTCTCGGGACGGCCGACCGCGTCGATCACCACGTCGGCCCCGAAGCCGTCGGTGAGCGCGCGAATCGCCTCGACCGGATCCTCTGAGCGCGAGTTCACCGTGTGCGTGGCCCCGAAGCGCTTCGCCTGCTCGAGCTTCGCGTCGTCGATGTCGACCGCGATGATCGTGGTCGCCCCCGCCAGCTGCGCGCCCGCGATGGCGGCGGTGCCGACACCGCCGCAGCCGATCACCGCGACCGACTCGCCGCGCTGCACGCCTCCCGTGTTGATCGCGGCTCCGATGCCCGCCATCACGCCGCAGCCGAGCAGACCGACGGCCGCGGCGTCCGATTCCTCGTCGATCTTCGTGCACTGACCGGCGGCGACGAGCGTCTTCTCGATGAACGCGCCGATGCCGAGCGCCGGCGAGAGCTCCGTGCCGTCCTCCAGCGTCATCTTCTGCTGCGCGTTGTGCGTGTTGAAGCAGTACTGCGGCTGGCCCTTGGCGCAGGCGCGGCACTGCCCGCAGACGGCGCGCCAGTTCAGGATGACGCGGTCGCCCACGGCGACCTCGGTGACGCCCTCGCCGACCGCCGCCACGCGGCCCGTCGCCTCGTGACCCAGCAGGAAGGGGAACTCGTCGCTGATGCCGCCGAGCTTGTAGTGCAGATCGGTGTGGCACACGCCGCTCGTCAGGATGTCGACGACCGCCTCCCCCGGGCCCGGGTCGGGTACGATCACCGTCTCGATGGAGACCGGGGCGTTCTGCTCTCGAACGACGACGCCTTGCACTCGGTAGGGCATGTGGGTTCCTTTCGCGGGGTCTCGGGGGCGCGCGCGCCTGCTCGCGGCTCGCGCATGCGCTCACCCCAGGCTACCGAGTGCCGCCGACACGCGCCCCGCAGTTCAGTCGATCTCGGCCACCCCGCACCACTCGGCGATGAAGAGCGCCATCGATTGGGTGCATCGCCGCACCGACTCGACGCTCACGCGTTCGTCGAATCCGTGGATGTTCTCGGAGACCGGGCCGTAGACGAGCGTGGGCGTGTTGCCGTAGTTCACGAACACGCGGCCGTCGAGGTAGCCGGGCGTGGTGAAGCTGGTGAGGTCGCGCCCGAACGCAGCGCGGTGCGCGCGCTCGAGCACCGCCTCGGCGTCGCTGCCCGGTTCGAGCACGTAGCCCTCCGCGTAGAACCCGTCGGGGGTGACCCGCACGTCGAACGGGCGGCGCTCCGCCGAGCCCGAGGCCGCCGCTCGCACGCAGTCCTCGACGGCCGCGTGCGCCTCGGCGGCGGTCATGCCGGGGTACAGCGCCACGCGGAGGCGCAGCTCGCACCACGCGGGGACGCTCGACGGCCAGTCGCCGCCCGAGATCCCGCCGATGTTGAAGTTGATGGGGTGATCCAGATCCTCGAAGAAGCGGTGGCGATCCCGCTCCGCGTTCCACTCCCGCTCCAGGCCCCGCAGCGCGCCGATCACCTCGTAGGCCGCGTCGATCGCATTGAAGCCGTTCGCCATCTCCCGCGGGTGCGTCGGCTCCCCGCTCACGCGGATCGTGCACCACAGCACCCCGACGTTCGCGCGCACGAGCGCGTCCTCCTCGGGCTCCGAGATGATGACGGCCTCGGCCTCGTAGCCGCGCAGCAGCGCCGCGAGCGACCCGTTGCCCGTGCACTCCTCCTCGACCACCGACTGCAGGTGCACGCGTGCCGTCGGCGCGAGGCCCGCCCGGCGCAGCGCATCGAAGGCGAACAGATTCGCGATGAGCCCCGCCTTCATGTCGCCCGCGCCGCGGCCGTACATCCAGCCGTCCCGTACCTCGGCGTCCCACGGGGAGCGCGACCACTGCGCCTCGGGCCCCTCCGGCACGACGTCGATGTGCCCGTTCAGGATGAGCGACCGGCCCTCCACGCGCTCCGGTGTGTAGGTGCCGACCACGTTGGTCATCCGCGAGTAGTCGACCGTGGAGGGGCCGTAGCCCGGGTGCGCCTCGAGCTCGGGCGAGCCGATCGTCCACCGGTCGATCTCGAGGCCGAGCGCCGCCATGCGCGCCTCGACGAGATCTTGCGCGGTCTCCTCGTCCGCGCGCAGTGAGGGAGCGGCGACGAGGTCCGCCGTCGCGCGGAGCTGCTCGTCGAATGCCGCGTCGACCGCGTCGAGAATGCGCTGCGCCTGCGTGTCCGAGATCATGGGTGCCTCCGATTCCGTGTGCTCATCCGACGGCGACGAGGCTGCCGGGCGCGGGTGGCCCCGCATGCCTTCGAGGCTAGGGCGGCAGCGCGCCGCGATCCGTGTCGGATCGCCCCCGCTTGCCCCCGCTCCGTGTGCAAACGGACACCGGCCCGCCTCCCGGTCGGCCGCCGGGCCGCCGCCCGCTGCGCCGCCCGCCGGTCACAGGTCGAGCATCACCATCGCGATCGCCGCGTCTCGCGGCACGGTCACGTCGAGCCCGCTCAGATCTTCGAACGCCCGCAGCCGTTTGAGCACGGTGTTGCGGTGGAAGTAGAGTTCCTCCGCGGTGCGCTGCATCGATCCCGTTCTGATGAAGGTGCGCACCGTGACGGCGAGACGCTCCCGCTCGCCCGCGGGCGCCGCCTCGAACGCACCGACGAGCTCGTGCGCGAAACCGTCGACGCGCTCGAGCATCGTCTCGCGCGCGATCGATGCGAAGCCGTCGCGCAGGCGGCAGACCGAGCCGGCGGCGGCGCGCTCCGCGAGATCGACCGCGATCGCCGCCGCCCGCCCCACGAGGGCGAGGCCGGGCACGCGCGAGACGTATCCGCCTGCGAGCCGATCGTCGGCGTCGACCCAGTCGACGGGGCCGTGCCGCGGCCGCAGCAGCACGGTCGTGTCGCCGTCGTCGAAGTACTGGCCGCCCGCGCTGACCACCTCGCGCACCAGGCGCTCCACGTCGTGGGCGGTGGCGAGCATCTCGTACTCGACTGCGGGGGCGAGCCGCAGCGTCTGGGCGATCGCGGCGAGCTCCTCGCCCTCGGCCTGCCCGGAGAAGAGCCGCGCGCGGGCGCGCTCCTTCGCCGTGCGATGCTGCTGCGCCATCGATTCCGACTCCGCGAGAAAGGCCCGCTGCACCTCGGTCGCGTAGCGCTCCACGACGTCGAGCACCTGCTCGCCGTGCGCGAGCAGCGCGTCGGTCAAGTCGGGGCGGGCGGCGCGCTCGAGACCGCGCCACAGCACCCGGAAGTTGATGCGCACGGCCTCCATGAAGCGCTCGACGCGCACCCCCTGGCGCGCCCGGCGCCGGCCCAGGGCCTCCGCGAACGCCGACGGCTCCTCCGCGCCGGCGTCTCCCGCGAGCCGCGCCGCGAAGAGGGCGAAGGCGCTGCGCGCCGTGCGCTCGATGTCCTCGGCGGCCACCGCGTCGCCCACGTAGCCGTCGTGCGTGCGCAGTTCGGCGAGGAAGTCGTCGAGGAGCCGCGGCGTATCCGCGCGCACGCGTTCGATGAGCTGGAGCCAGCGCGGATCGTGCATCACTCCATTGTGCGGCACGCGGCGCCCGGTGCTACTCCAACTCGGCGGAGAGCTCCAGCCAGCGCTCCTCGAGCGCCGCGACCTCGTCCTCGAGCGCGGTGATCTTGGTCATCTCCGCGTTCAGGGCGGTGTAGTCGCTCTGATCCATCGACGCGAGGGCGGTGCGCGCCTGCTCGGCATCGCGCTGCAGGCGCTCCATCTTGCGCTCGACGGCGGCGAGCTCCTTCTCGGCCGCGCGCCGCTCGGCGCCGCTGAGCGCGGGAGCGGATGCGGGCCCGGTCGCCGACCCGGCGGACGCGCCGCCCGCCGGCCCCGCGCCGCCCGGAGCGGCTGCCGGGGTCGGCGCCGCGGCGGCGGCCGATTCCTCCGCGGCGCGCAGCTCGAGGTACTGGTCCACCCCGCCGGGCAGGTGCCGCAGCCGCCGGCCGAGGATCGCGTACTGCTGATCGGTGACCCGCTCGAGGAAGTACCGGTCGTGCGACACGACGATGAGCGTGCCCGGCCACGAGTCGAGCAGATCCTCCATCGCCGCCAGCATGTCGGTGTCGAGGTCGTTGGTCGGCTCGTCGAGGATCAGCACGTTCGGCTGGTCGAGCAGGATCAGCAGCAGCTGCAGCCGGCGCTTCTGGCCGCCGGAGAGATCCTTCACGGGCGTCGACAGCTGCGCGCTCGTGAACCCCATGCGCTCGAGCAGCTGACCGGGCGTGAGCTCCTGCGCCTTCGATCCGCTGCCGACCGTGAAGCTCGTGCGCAGGCCGGCGATCACCGTGCGCACGGGATCCTGCAGGTGCTCCTCGAGCTCGTCGAGGCGCTGCGTGAGGGTGGCGACCTGCACCGTCTTGCCGCGCTTCACCCGACCCGAAGTCGGCTCGACGGCGCCCGAGATGAGGCCCAGGAGCGTCGACTTGCCCGCCCCGTTCACGCCGAGGATGCCGGTGCGCTCGCCCGGCGCGAGCAGCCAGTCGACTCCGTCGAGGATCACCCGGCCGTCGTACGCCACACCCGCTTCGACGAGGTTCACCACCTCTTTGCCGAGGCGCGCCACGGCCATCGACTGCAGCGACACGCGATCCCGGATCTCGGGCACATCGGCGATCAGCTCGTTCGCCGCGTCGATGCGGAACTTCGGCTTCGACGTGCGCGCCGGCGCGCCGCGCCGCAGCCAGGCGAGCTCCTTGCGGGCGAGGTTCTGCCGCTTCTGCTCGATGGTCGCCGCCTGACGATCGCGCTCGACGCGCTGCAGAATGTAGGCGGCGTACCCGCCCTCGAACGGTTCGACGATGCGGTCGTGCACCTCCCACGTCGTGGTGCACACCTCGTCGAGGAACCACCGGTCGTGGGTGACGACGAGCAGCGCGCCCTGCCCGCGGGGCCAGCGCCGCTTCAGGTGGTCGGCGAGCCAGGCGATGCCCTCGACGTCGAGGTGGTTCGTCGGCTCGTCGAGGAAGAGGATGTCGAACTGCTGCACGAGCAGCCGGGCGAGCGCGACGCGGCGGCGCTGCCCGCCGGAGAGGGCGTCGAGCGGCGCGTCCCAGTCGAGGTCGGAGATCAGGCCCGCGATGACGTCGCGCGCCTGCGGGTCGCCCGCCCACTCGTACTCCTCGCGATCGCCGACGACGGTGCGCCCGACCGTCGCACCGGGCTCGAAGGCATCGGCCTGGTCGAGCACCCCGATCGTCGTGCCGCCGCGCAGGGTTACCTTGCCGGAGTCGGGTTCGCGTCGCCCCGCGAGCATCATCAGCAGGCTCGACTTGCCGTCTCCGTTGCGGCCGACGATGCCGATCCGGTCGCCCTCGCCGACGCCGAGCGTCACCGAGTCGAACACGGTCTTGGTCGGTACTTCGAGGTGCAGGGCCTCGGCTCCCAGTAGATGCGCCATATCCCCTCAAGCGTACTCGGCCCGGCGCGGAGCGTCGGAGATTCGGCGTGCGTGAGACGTGCTGGCCCGGTCCGGTCTCACCGAGGCCGAATGTCTCGCCGAAGCGTGCACGGATCGCCGGCGCTTCCGGCGCCGGTGCTTCAGGCGCCCGCGCTCATCGCACGAGCGGGGGCCGCGTCACGCTGCGCAGCAGGAACCGCCGCAGCAGGATCCGCCGTCGCCGAGCAGATTCATGATCTCCCGCGACTCGGCGTCGGCGAAGGAGGCGGCGCCGTCGAGGCCCGTGTAGGGCGCGGCCGACTCGGTGACCGCCGGGGCGGCCGCGGCGTCGGCGCCGACGGCGCGCTCGGTGCTCGCCGGGCTCTCGGTGCGTTGCTGATCGGTCATGGAGTACTCCTTCGTCGTGGGTCGAGTCTAGACGGCGCTCGCCGGCGCGTTTGCCCGGCGGAACCCGAGCACCTGCTCGAGCACGTTCTCGAAGGCGTCGGCCGACTGCGCGCCCGAGACGCCGTACTGCTCGTCGAGCAGGAAGAAGGGAACGCCGCTGATGCCGAGCTGCCGGGCACGCACGATGTCGCGCCGCACCGCCTCGCCGTAGGCGTCGTCGTCGAGCGCGGCCCGCGCCTCCGCCGGGTCGAGGCCCGCCTCGGCGCCGAGCCGTGCGAGCGCGTCGGCGCTCGACAGATCCTCGCCCTCCGCGAAGTAGGCGCGGAACAGTCGCTCCTGCACGTCCGCCTGCGCGCCGCGCTCGCGCGCGAGATGCAGCAGGCGGTGGGCGCGCTGCGTGTTCGCGTGCCGCACCTCGTCGAAACGGAACTCGATGCCCTCGGCGGCGCCGAGTGCGGTCATCTGCCCGAGCATCTGCTCGACCTGCTCCGCCGGCATGCCCTTGTGGCGCACGAGGAAGTCGACCTCGCTCCCCGAGAAGTCGAGCGGCGTGTCGGGGGCGAGCTCGAAGCTGTGGCTCTGCGTCTCGACCGCGACATCGGGGTGCCGCTCGCGGAAGGCGCGCACGCCGGCCTCGAAGCGGTGCTTGCCGAGGTAGCACCAGGGGCAGGCGATGTCCGACCAGATGTCGACGCGGATCGTGGTGTCCGCGGGCGTCGTTTCACTCACGCACAGTGCAGCGCCGGGCGGTCCTCCCGTATTCCCGCCGCGTCCGAAACGCGCGGCGGCGGGCATCGGCGCTCAGATGACGCGCGCGCCCGGAACGGGCCCCGACACGGTCAGCGCGCGGAAGCCGCGCCGACCGAGCACCGTGCGCACCTCCGCGGCCTCCTGCGGGGTGCCGACGAGGAACGCGATGGTGGGCCCGGAACCCGACACGATGCCCGCGAGCGCTCCGCGCGACTCCCCGAGCTCGAGGATCTCGGTCAGCTCGGGCGCGAGTTTCAAGGCGGCCACCTGCAGGTCGTTGTGCATGGCGTCGGCGAGCGAATCCGCGTCGCCCACGCGCACCGCCTGCAGCACGGCGGTCTCCACTTTCACGAGGTCGGGCTGCGGGCCGAGCGCGCTCGCGTGGCGGTCCCGGTGCTCGTCGAGCGTGCGGTAGACGACCGGGGTGCTGAGACCGGATTCGGAGAGCGCGAGCACCCAGTGGAAGTCGCCCTGCGCGAGCGCGGGGCTGAGCTCGTCCCCGCGCCCGGTGCCGACCGCGGTGCCGCCTTCGAGCGCGAACGGCACGTCGGCGCCCAGTTCGGCGGCGAGCGGCAGCAGGCCCGCTCGGCCGAGCCCGGTGCCCCACAGCTCGTCGCAGGCGACGAGCGTCGCCGCGGCGTCGGCCGATCCGCCGCCCATGCCGCCCGCGATGGGCACGCGCTTGAGCACGGTCAGGGAGACTCCCCCGCTGAAGCCGGTGCGCTCGGCCAGCAGCTTCGCCGCGGCGATGGCGAGGTTGGAGTCGTCGAGCGGCAGCTCGGAGGCGTCGACGGGGCCGACGAACCGGATCGAGAAGTCGTCGGCGTGGACGGCGGTGACCTCTTCGAACAGCGAGACGGCCTGGTAGAGCGATGCGACGTCGTGATACCCGTCGGACTGCAGCGCTCCGACGCGGAAAAACACATTGATCTTCCCGGGTGCGCGCACCGTGACCGGGCCCCCTCGGCTCCTACCCATGGTCCTACGCTAGCGCAAGCGCTCCCCCCGATCCGACGGAACTGCAACAGGCGTTCGTTAGTTGACACCCGTCAACCAAGTGCTATAGTTGACCCTTGTCAACAGTTGACTTGGATCAACCGACGCCACTTCCGCATCCCGCGCCCCGCGACGCGCGCGATGCCAACCGTCAGCACACAGAAACAGGTGTTCATGTCCCTTCCCGCATCCGCTCCTCCGCAGCCACCGAAGATGACCCATCGCCAGGTGCTCGAGGCGCTCTCCGGCCTGCTCCTCGGCATGTTCGTCTCGATGCTCGCCTCGACCGTCGTCTCGAGCTCGCTGCCCGTCATCATCCACGATCTCGAAGGCGACCAGGCCGCATACACGTGGGTCGTCACGGCCACGCTCCTCACCACCGCGATCTCCACCCCGATCTGGGGCAAGCTCTCCGATCTCTTCAACCGCAAACTGCTCTTCCAGCTCGCGATCGGCGTGTTCGTGCTCGCAACCGCAGCGGCCGGGTTCTCGCAGGATCCCGGAACCATGATCGCGTTCCGCGCCGTCCAGGGCGTCGGCGCCGGCGGGCTCGCGGCCCTCAGCCAGGTCATCATGGCCGACATCATCAGCCCGCGCGAGCGCGGCCGCTACATGGGTCTCTTCGGCGCCGTCATGGCACTCTCGACGGTCGGCGGGCCCCTGCTCGGCGGTGTCATCACCGACTCCATCAACTGGCGCTGGAACTTCTTCGTCGCCCTGCCCTTCGCCGTCGCCGCACTGTTCATCGTGCAGAAGACGCTCCACCTGCCGAAGCGCCCCAAGAAGCAGACGAGCATCGACTACTTCGGCATCGTGCTGCTCTCCGCAGCCGTCTCGCTGCTGCTCATCTGGATCACCAACGCCGGCAAGGACTACGACTGGTGGAGCCTCACCACCGTGCTCATGGTCGGCGGCGCGATCGTCGCCACGGTGCTCTTCATCATCGTCGAGCTGCGGTCGAAGGAGCCGCTCATCCCGCTGACGCTGTTCCGCAGCCGCACCTTCACGCTCGCAGTCGTCGCATCGATCGCGACCGGCATCGCGATGTTCGGCTCCTCGGTGTTCCTCAGCCAGTACATGCAGCTCTCGCGCGGAGCCACCCCGACCCAGGCCGGCATCATGACGATCCCGATGATCGCCGGGCTGCTGCTCGCATCCATCGGGGTGGGCGGCCTCATCACGAAGTACGGCAAGTGGAAGCCGTACCTGATCGTCGGCGGCGTGCTGCTCATCGCGGGGTCGACGTTGCTCTCGACCATCCACTACGACACCAACTTCGCGCTCGTCTCCCTCTACATGTTCCTGCTCGGCGCGGGCGTCGGCATGACGATGCAGAACCTCGTGCTCGTCGTGCAGAACACCACGGAGCCCTCGCAGATCGGCGTCTCCAGCTCGGGCGTCACGTTCTTCCGCAGCCTGGGCGGCACCATCGGCGTCTCCGTGATGGGTGCGGCCCTCGCTACGAAGGTCGCCGACCTCATGGGATCGGAGTCCATCACGGCGAAGATGACCGCCGCCCTGCGGTCGCTCGGCAAGGAGGGCCTCGCGGTCGCGGAGCAGCTCCAGTCGGGCGCGCTCCCCGAGGTCTCGAAACTGCCCGAGGCGGTTCGCGTGATCATCGAGGACGTGTACGCGCAGGGCATCTCGCACTCGTTCCTCATCGCCGTGCCGTTCGCCGTGATCAGCCTCATCGCGATCGTGTTCCTCCCGAATGCGCCGCTCACCCAGATGACGAACACCGAGCGCGCGCAGGCCGCGGAGGCCGACCTCGCGACTGTGTCGACCTCCGCGGGCATGGGTGTGCTGACCGCGACGGGCGGCATCCCCGTGATCGACGAGGACGAGCCGAATCGGTCGTCGAGGAGGTAGCGACGTTGTCTGCTCAGA
Source organism: Leucobacter chromiiresistens (assembly GCF_001477055.1). Classification (GTDB taxonomy): domain Bacteria; phylum Actinomycetota; class Actinomycetes; order Actinomycetales; family Microbacteriaceae; genus Leucobacter; species Leucobacter chromiiresistens_A. Next base: position 41,731 of record NZ_LDRK01000009.1, on the reverse strand, counting down.
CCGATCGCGATCCGGCCGATCCCGCCTCGCCCGTCGATCCCGCCGGACTCCCCGCGGAGGAGGCGGGATCGGCGGGATCGGCCGGCCCGGATGCATCGGCGGGCTCGGAGGGGTCGCCTGGCGGCGACCCCCGCTCCCGGGCCTTCGCAGCGCTCGAGCGGGAGTTCGAGCACATCTTCACCCAGTTCCGCCGCTCGGCGATGGCCAATGCGTCGCAGGTGAGCACGGGCATGCTCCCCGGCGCCTACAAGGTGCTCACCACGATCTCGCGGATCGGCAGCGCGACCCTCTCCGAGCTCACCGAGATCCTGCTCACCGATAAGGGCCAGATGAGCCGCACCATTCGCGAGCTCGACGAGCGGGGACTCATCGACCGGGCCCCCGACCCGTGCGACGGCCGCTCGATGCGCATCTCCCTGAGCGAGTTCGGCGCTCACCGCCTCGCGGTGACGCGCGGCGAGAAGGAGCACGAGCTGCGCGACGCGATGGACCGGTGGACGGTCGGCGACATCGTGCGGTTCACCGAGCTGCTCCACGCCCTCTCTCGGGGGCTTACGCCGCGGGATCCGTGAGCCGAGCGGCAGCGCGCGCGATCGCGAGGAACTCGTCGATCGCCAGCTGCTCCGCCCGCGCCTCGGGGTTCACCCCGGCATCGGCGATGATGCCGACCGTGCGATCGAACGCTCCGAGCACCGGCTGCAGCGCCTGCCGCAGCATCTTCCGCCGCTGGGCGAACGCCGCGCCCACGATGTCGAAGGTCAGGCGTCGCTCCGCCTCGGTGCCGAGCGGCGACTCCCGTCGCTCGTAGCGCACCAGCACCGAGTCGACGCCGGGCACGGGCCAGAAGATCCTGCGGCTGACGGCGCCCGCGATGCTCCACCGGCCGTACCAGGCCGCCTTCGCGCTCGGTGAGCCGTACTCCTTCGAGCCCGGCTGCGCGGCGATGCGGTGGCCCACCTCCGCCTGCACCATCACGAGGCCTCCCCGCAGCTCGCGGAGCAGCTCGAGCAGGTGCATGAGGATCGGCACCGAGACGTTGTAGGGAAGGTTCGCGACGAGCAGCGTCGGCGCGCCTCCCGCGAAGTCGGCGGCGGTCACCTCGAGCGCGTCGCTGCGCACCACGCGGAGGCGCGGGCGATCCGCATCGGCGAAGACGGCGGGCTGCAGGGCGGCGACCGTGGCGGGCAGTTCGGCGGCGAGGCGGTGGTCGATCTCGACCGCGGTGACCTCGGCCCCGGCTTCGGTCAGGCCGAGGGTCAGCGACCCGAGCCCCGGCCCGACCTCGACGACGCACTCTCCGCGGCGCACATCGGCGAGGCGCACGATCTTGCGCACGGTGTTCGGATCGATGACGAAGTTCTGCCCGAGCTTCTTCGTCGGCGAGACGCCGAGCCGCTCCGCGAGCTCGCGCACCTGCGCGGGCCCGAGCAGCGCGCTCGTCTCGCGGGCCGCGTCGCTCACGCGCCGACCGCTTCCGGCTCGGACTCCCATGCCCCGTAGACGCGCTCGGTGTTCGACGCGAGCAGCGCGCACACCTCGTCGAGCGGGCGCCCCAGGGTGTCGGCGAGGCGCCGCACCGTGTGCGGCATCAGGTAGGGCGCGTTCGGGCGGCCCCGGAAGGGCTCGGGGGTGAGGAACGGAGCGTCGGTCTCCACGAGCAGCAGCTCGGGCTTCGCGATCGAGATCGCCTCGCGCAGCTTCGGAGCGTTCTTGAACGTCGACGGCCCCGCCACCGACAGGTACCAGCCGCGCTCGTTGCAGATCTTCGCGAGTCTGACATCGCCCGAGAAGCAGTGGAACACGGTGCGCTCGGGCGCCCCGACGCGCAGCAGCGTCGAGACCACCTCGTCGTGCGCGTCGCGGTCGTGGATCTGCAGCGCGATGCCGTGAGCCTTGGCGATCTCGATGTGCGCTTCGAACGATTCGATCTGGGCGCCGCGACCCTCCTCGCCGGTGCGGAAGAAGTCGAGCCCGGTCTCCCCGATGGCGCGGACGCGCGGCTGCGCCGCGAGCCGCGCGATCTCCGACAGCTGCTCGTGCAGCATCCCGCGCTCCGCCACGAGCGGCGCTTCGTTCGGGTGCAGCGCCACCGCGGCGAGCACTCGCGGGTCGCTCGCCGCCAGCTGCGCGCTCCACCGGCTCGTCTCGAGGTCGGTGCCGACCTGCACGACGCCGCGCACCCCGACGGCCTCGGCGCGTGCGAGCGAGTCGAGCGGGTCGAGCTGATCCACCCCGTCCTCGAACTCGAGATGCGTGTGATTGTCGTAGACGGGAAGCGGAAGGGGCTCGGGCGCCTCGGGGCGCGACAGATCGCGCCCCGAGGACCCGGCGCGCTTGCGCAGCCCTCCGGCGGGCACCTCCGCCGCGGCCCCGCTCACTTGCTCGTCTCGTCGGTCTCGATCCGGGGGAAGAGCACGGCGAGCGGCTGCTGCTCGGTGCCCGGCGCGAGCTTGCCCCACACGGCCGCGTCGCGGATCGGCTGCTCGTCGAGCGCGCCGAGCGTCGCCTCCGCGCCGAGCGCCGCCCAGAGCTTGCCCGTGGCGACGGGCACGACGGGGGCGAGCAGCTCGGCGAGCACGCGCAGCCCCTCGGTCGCGGTGTAGAGCACCGTGCCCAGGCGCGGCCGCTGCTCGGGATCCTTCGCGAGCGCCCACGGCTCCTGCTCAGTGATGTAGCCGTTCAGGGCGTCGACGAGCTCCCAGATCGCGGCGATCGCCTCGTGGATCGCGAACGCCTCGATGTGCGCGTCGGCCCGCTCCGCCGCAGAGGACGCCAGCTCGCGGATCGCCGCGTCGGCGGCCGACTCCTCGCCCGCCTCGGGCACCTGCGATCCGAAGTACTTCGCGTTCATCGCGAGCACGCGGCTCGCGAGATTGCCGAAGCCGTTCGCGAGCTCGGCCTGGTAGCGCGCCGCGAGATCCTCCCAACTGAACGACCCGTCGTGGCCGAACGAGATCGCGCGCATGAAGTAGTACCGGAACGCGTCCGAGCCGAAGGTGTCCGTGATCTCGTTCGGCGCGATGCCGGTGAGCTTCGACTTCGACATCTTCTCGCCCCCGACGAGCAGCCAGCCGTGCGCGAAGACGTGCTTCGGCACCTCGAGGCCCGCGGCCATCAGCATCGCCGGCCAGATCACGGCGTGGAAGCGCAGGATGTCCTTGCCGACGAGATGGTTGGCGGGCCAGCGGCGCGCGAACTCCTCGTCGTCCTGCCCGTAGCCGATCGCGGTCACGTAGTTGAGCAGCGCGTCGAACCACACGTACGTGACGTGCGACGAGTCCCACGGGATCGGAATGCCCCAGTCGAACGAGGTGCGGGAGATCGAGAGGTCTTCGAGGCCCTGCTGCACGAAGGCGACGACCTCGTTGCGCGCACTGGCCGGCTGCACGAAATCGGGCCGCTCCTCGAAGAGGGCGAGCAGTCGATCCTGGAACGCGCTCATCTTGAAGAAGTAGTTCTTCTCCTGCAGCAGCTCCAGGGGCTTCGAATGGATCGCGCAGACCTTCTGGCCGGCGAACTCCCCCGCACCGTCCACGATCTCGCTCTTCGGCTTGAACTCCTCGCACCCGACGCAGTAGAGCGCCTCGAACTCGCCCGCGTAGACGTGACCGTCGTCGTGCAGCTTCTGCAGGAACTTCGCGACGCCCGACTCGTGCCGCTCATCCGTCGTGCGGATGAAGTCGTCGTTGGAGATGTCGATCAGGTCGAGCAGCGGCTTCCACGCCGACTCGACGAGCCGATCCGCCCACTCCTTCGGGGCGACGCCGTTCGCCGTCGCCGTGCGCAGGATCTTCTGGCCGTGCTCATCGGTGCCGGTGAGGAACCAGGTGTCGTCCCCGGCCTGACGGTGCCAGCGGGCGAGCACGTCGGCCGCCACCTCGGTGTAGGCGTGCCCGATGTGCGGGGCGTCGTTGACGTAGAAGATGGGCGTCGTCAGGAAGAACGAGGAGGGGTTGGCCATGACCTCCATTGTATTGGGAACCGGGGGCCGGGCCGGGCGCTCCGCGTCCGTAGGGTCACGAGGCCGCGGCGACGACGATCTCGGGTTCGTGGCGCACCGGGAAGTTCACCGAGTTCGCGATGAAGCACGCCGCCGAGGCCTCCGCATGCGCGGCGCGCGCCGCCTCCACCATGCCGGCGTCGGCGACGACCACGCGCGGGCGCAGCACGACCTCCTCGAACGCGCCGCCGACCCCCTGCTGCCGCATGACGCCGGTTGCGGCGTCGGTGTACTCCGTCACGACGACGCCGGCGCGCACCGCCATGTGCAGGTACGACAGCATGTGGCACTGCGCGAGCGCCGTGACGAGCAGCTCCTCGGGGTTCCACCGGTCCCGATCGCCGTGGAACGTCGGATCGGCCGAACCCGGGAGCGCCGGCTTGCCGTCGGCGTGAATCAGCAGCTCGCGCCCGTACGCGCGGTACCCGCTCGTGCCGCTCCCCCGGTTGCCCGTCCACTCGATGCCGATGCGGTACTCGTGGAGATCCTTCATGCCCCCACTCTAAACCGGCCCGCAGTGGCGCGAGAGTAGGATCGGCAGCATGAGTTCAGCGACCAGCACCGCAGCCGTCCGCACCGAATCCTCCATTCCCCAGGAGCGCCTGGTGCGCACCGAGATCCCGGGGCCCCGATCGCAGGAGATCCACGAGCGCCGCCGCGCGGTCGTGCCGCCCGGAGTCCACAGCGTGCTTCCGGTGTACATCGAGCGCGCGCACGACTCGATCCTCGTCGACGTCGACGGCAACCAGATCATCGACGTCTGCGGCGGGATCGGCGTCACCACCGTCGGCCACACCGATGCGCGGGTGGTCGAAGCCGCAACGGCCCAGCTGCAGCAGGTGACCCACACGCTGTTCACGATGACCCCGTACGAGCCCTACGTGCGGGTCGCCGAGCACCTCGCCGCGCACGTGCCGGGGTCGACCGATGCAGCGCCCTACAAGACCCTGCTCATGAACTCGGGCGCCGAAGCCGTCGAGAACGGCGTCAAGATCGCGCGCAAGTTCACGGGCCGGCCGGGCGTCGCCGTGCTCGAGCACGCCTACCACGGGCGCACGCTGCTCACGAGCAGCATGAACCACAAGGCCGCGCCGTACGCGCTCGGCTACGGCCCGCGCGTCGGCGACATCTACAAGGCGCCGAACTCGTACCCCCTCCACGACGGGCTCTCCGGCGCGGAGGCGGCGGCGCGCACCATCGCCTTCCTCGAGAAGCAGGCCGGCGCGCAGGATCTCGCGTGCCTCGTCGTGGAGCCCATCCAGGGCGAGGGCGGGTTCATCGTGCCCGCCGACGGCTTCCTCCCCGCGCTGGCCGAGTGGTGCCGCGCGAACGGCGTCGTATTCATCGCCGACGAGGTGCAGGCCGGCATGGCGCGCACCGGCACCGTCTTCTCCATCGAGCAGTTCGGCGTCGAGCCCGACATCGTGCTCTCCGCCAAGGGCATCGCCGGGGGCCTCCCCCTCGCCGGTATCACCGGCAGGGCGGAGATCATGGACGAGTCGCAGCCGGGCGGCCTCGGCGGCACCTTCGGCGGCAATCCCGTCTCCTGCGCCGCGGCCGTCGCAGTGTTCGAGCAGATCGACGCCCTCGACCTGCTCGGCGAGGCGCGACGCATCGAGGCCGCGTTCGGCGGGGGCCTGCGCGCCCTGCAGGAGCGCGTTCCCGCGATCGCGGAGGTGCGGGGGCGCGGCGCCATGCTCGCCATCGAGGTGACGAAGCCCGGCACGCTCGAGCCGGACGCCGACCTCGTGGCCCGAGTGATCGACGCTGCTGCGCAGCGCGGCGTGCTGTTGCTGAGCAGCGGAGTGCACAACCAGGCGATCCGCTTCCTCCCGTCGCTGAAGATGACGGACGAGCTGATCGCCGACGTGCTGCAGGTGCTCGAGGAGTCGTTCGCGGCCGCGAGCGCCTAACGGCGGGGCGCCTCCCGGGCGCGGTCGCCGCGTGTCGGCCGCTCCGGGCCCCCGCGGTCAGCTGCGCTCGGCTCGCGGGGTGGTCGGCGCATCGGGGAGGATCACGGGCTCGAGGTCGTCGTACTCGGCCGAGCCATCGTCCGCGAACCCGTCGAAGGACCCCTCGTCCGCGCCGGAACGCTGCTCGAGGCCGGACGACCCCCGATCCACGTCCTCGCCGTCGTGACGCGGCGGCGCGGCGACGACGGCGGCAGCCCGAGCCGCACCGCTCTCGAGCGGCGCACTCCCGCCGGCCTCGACGAGCTCGATCCCGGATCCCGCGAGGCTCCCCGTGTCGACGACATCGCCCACGGCGTGCACATCGATGACGACGACGGTCACGTTGTCCCGACCCGCGTTCTCGAGCGCATGCCGCACGAGCGAGCGCGCAGCGGACTCGGCCGTGGGCTCCGTCGCGAGGAAGTGCTGGATGCCCACGTCGGTGAGCTCCTTGGTGAGGCCGTCGGAGCAGATGAGGATGCGCTGGCCAGGGATGAGGGCGAGCGACGTGTAGTCCGGGATCGGCGCCTCGTTGAACCCGACCGCGCGCGTGATCACGTTCGCGTGGGGATGCACCTCGGCCTCCTCCTCGGTGATCGCGCCGGTGTCGATGAGGTGCTGCACGACCGAGTGATCGACGGTGATCTGGCTGAGCGCGCCCTTGAAGTATTGATACACCCGCGAGTCGCCGATGTTGAAGACCTTCCACGTCGGCTCGGCCTCGGTGCCGAGCACGACGCCTGTAACGGTGGTACCCGCGCCGAGCTCCGTGTCGCCCGCGTCGAGCTCGATGTCGTCCACCGCGTCGCTGAGCGTCTCGTCGATGTCCTGCTCGCTCACGAGCTCTCGTCCGCCGAGCTCGGCGAGGCGCCGCACGACGGCGGCCGAGGCGATCTCGCCCGCGGAGTGCCCGCCCATGCCGTCGGCGATCGCGAAGACCGGCGGCGTCGTGACGTAGCTGTCCTGATTGTTCTCCCGGCGTCTGCCGACGTCGGTCACTGCGAACCACGAGAGCTCGAGTTCGAGCTCGCCCCCGGCGCGGTAGTTCAGGCGTCGCCGAACCCCGTTCTCTCCGCGAGCCGTCACAGCTTCCCTCTCATCGACACCCGAGCCATATTACCCTGCATCTGACGAGCGCGACGTCGCGCCTCCCGGGGCACCGAGTGCAGTGACAAGGGTGACCACCCGGCTCTCGGGGTCGGCGTGCAGTTCGAGGCCCGTCGCCGCACCCCACTCCAGGAGCGCACCGACGTCTCCGAATGCAGCCTGCGCCTGCGCGAGCCGGCGCACGAGGTCCCCCTTCGCGGCCTTGTTGAAGTGATTGAGTGCGCGCACCTCGCCATCGGAGCCGCGCTGAGCGACGTGGACGAACCAGCCGGTGCCGGCCGGGAGCGGCGCAAGCGCGGCGTAGTCCTGCGAGCGCAGATCGAGCACCATTCCGCGGCCCTCCGCCCAGGGAGTCGCGGCGTGCGCCGCGCTCCAGACGCGCTTCAGGGGCGCGCCGAGCTCGGGCAGGCGGGAGCTCGCCGAAAGTCGATAGGCGGGTATCCCGTCGCCGGCGCCGATCATTCCGAAGAGGGCCGACTGCACGGCGACGTGGGCGTCGACCCATTCGCGGGCGGCCGCATCCAGCGTCTGCGCGTCGAGCGCGTCGTACAGCACCCCCGTGTACCGTTCGATGGCCGGCCGCACACCGCTCTCGCCGAGGCGCAGGTTGTGCGCCAGCTCGCCCCGGTTCTTGACGCCGAGCTTCAAGGTCTTCGCCGCCGCCTCCTCGTCGCCGCTCAACGCTTCGAGCGCCCGTCGCACCCGGCCCCGGCTCTCGGCGAGCTCTGCTGAGAAGCGCAGCCGCTCGGGGTCGAACGCCCCGGAGCCGCCGGCGCGCTTCGTCTCGGAGGGAGGGAGGAGGATGAGCATGGCTGCCTCTCGGAGCTGGTCAGACGAAAGGCCGATCGACGCTCCCGGAGGAGCGCGACCGGCCTTTCGCGACTGCGGTGGACTACGCGACGGTGGCGCGGCCCGCGACGATGGTGATGGTGTCGTGGTCGACGGACAGGAACCCGTCCTCCGCCTCGACGGCGACCTTCTCGCCCCCGGCCGTGGTCACGCGGACCTCGCCCTTCGCGAGCAGCGCGAGCAAGGGCTCGTGGCCGCTGAGGATGCCGATCTCGCCTTCGACCGTCTTCGCGACGACCTGGGAGGCCTCACCCGCCCAGACCTGCCGCTCGGCCGAGACGACGCTCACGTTCAGCGCCATCGGTTAGGCCAGATCCTTCTGCATCTTCGCCCAGTTCTCCTCGACGTCGCTGATGCCGCCGACGTTGAAGAACGCCTGCTCGGCGACGTGGTCGAACTCGCCCTTGGCGATCGCATCGAACGACTCGATGGTCTCCTTGAGCGGCACCGTCGATCCCTCGACACCGGTGAACTTCTTCGCCATGTAGGTGTTCTGCGAGAGGAACTGCTGGATGCGACGTGCGCGCGACACGGTGATCTTGTCCTCTTCGGAGAGCTCGTCGACACCGAGGATCGCGATGATCTCCTGGAGCTCCTTGTTCTTCTGCAGGATCGCCTTCACCGTCGTCGCCACGCGGTAGTGGTCCTCGCCCAAGTAGCGGGGGTCGAGGATGCGCGAGGTCGAGGTCAGCGGATCGATCGCGGGGTAGAGGCCCTTCGATGCGATCTCGCGCGACAGCTCCGTCGTCGCATCGAGGTGCGCGAAGGTGGTGGCCGGAGCAGGGTCGGTGTAGTCGTCCGCGGGGACGTAGATCGCCTGCAGCGAGGTGATCGAGTGTCCGCGGGTCGAGGTGATGCGCTCCTGGAGCACACCCATCTCGTCGGCGAGGTTCGGCTGGTAGCCCACAGCGGAGGGCATGCGGCCGAGCAGCGTCGACACCTCGGAACCGGCCTGCGTGAAGCGGAAGATGTTGTCGATGAAGAGCAGCACGTCCTGCTTCTGCACATCGCGGAAGTACTCCGCCATGGTCAGCGCCGACAGGGCGACGCGGAGACGGGTTCCCGGCGGCTCGTCCATCTGGCCGAACACGAGCGCGGTCTTGTCGAACACGCCCGCCTCCTCCATCTCATGGATGAGGTCGTTGCCCTCACGGGTGCGCTCGCCGACGCCGGCGAACACCGAGACGCCGCCGTGATCCTGGGCCACGCGCTGGATCATCTCCTGGATGAGCACGGTCTTGCCCACACCGGCGCCGCCGAACAGGCCGATCTTGCCGCCCTGCACGTAGGGGGTGAGGAGGTCGATCGACTTGATGCCGGTCTCGAAGAGCTCCGTCTTCGACTCGAGCTGGTCGAAGGACGGCGGCGTGCGGTGGATGCCCCAGCGCTCCGTGACCTCGATGCTCTCGCCCTCGGGCAGGTTGAGCACGTTGCCGGCAACGTCGAAGACCTTGCCCTTGGTGATGTCGCCGACCGGCACGCTGATGGGGCCGGCCGTGTCGAACACCTCCTGGCCGCGGACGAGGCCGTCCGTCGGCTTCAGTGCGATCGCGCGGACGAGGTTGTCACCCAGGTGCTGGGCGACCTCGAGCACGAGCTTCGACGAAGCGGTGCCATCGCCGAAGTCGACGCTCGTCTCGAGAGCGTTGTAGACGTCGGGAATCGCATCGTGGGGGAACTCGATGTCGACGACGGGGCCGGTGACTCGAGCGATCCGCCCGACAACCTTGGTGGCCTCAGTCGCCACTGCGGCGGTTTCGGTCATGATTCTCTCTCTTCGTGCTGGATTAACCGGACAGCGCGTCAGCGCCGCCCACGATCTCGGAAATCTGCTGGGTGATCTCCGCCTGGCGCGCGTTGTTCGCGAGGCGGGTGTAATCCCGGATCAGCGAGTCGGCGTTATCACTTGCGGACTTCATCGCCTTCTGCGTCGCTGCGTGCTTCGCCGCAGCCGACTCGAGCATGGCGTTGTACACGCGGGACTCGATGTATGCGGGGAGCAGGCGGTCGAGCACGGTATCGGCGTCCGGCTCGAACTCGTACAGCGACTCCGGGGCGTCGGTCGCCTCGGCCACGCCCTCGACGATCTGCAGGGGCAGCAGCCGGTGCACCTGCGGCACCTGGCTGACCATGCTGATCAGACGGTTGTAGACGAGGTGGATCTCCTGAGCGCCGCCCTCGGCCGCGGGGCGCCCGAAGATTTCGAGCAGCGACTCGGCGACTTCGCTCCCCGTCTCGAACGTCGGGTTCTCGGTATCGCCCGTCCAGACCCGCTCGGAGGGACGGCGGCGGAACGAGAAGTACCCCTGGGCCTTGCGGCCGATCAGGTAGTACACGACGTCCTTGCCCTCGCTGCGGAGCAGCTCGCTGAGCTCCTCCGCCTCGCGCAGCACCTGCGAGTTGAAGGCGCCCGCGAGGCCGCGATCCGAGGTGAAGATGACGACCGCGGCGCGCTCGACCTTCTCAGCCTCGGTCAGCAGCGGGTGATCGGAATTCGAGTGCGTGGCGACGGCGGATACCGCGCGCGTGATCGCGGTCGTGTACGGCGTCGATGCTTCGACGCGCGCCTTCGCCTTCTGGATGCGAGATGCCGCGATCAGCTCCATCGCACGGGTGATCTTCTTGGTCGTCTGGGCAGAACGAATCTTCTGCCGGTAGACCCGAAGTTGCGCTCCCATGTCTCTCCTGTAGTGGTTGGGGCTGGCTGGTGATCAAGGTTCGGGACGGGCGGGGGCGCGGCCCCCGCCCGGAGGTCCCTACTTCTTGGAGACGACCAGCTGCTCCTGCTGAATCTCGGCTTCGTCGATCGCGTCGAACTGCTCGCTCAGGCTCTGCCCGCTCGACGTGCGGAACTCGCCCGTGAACTTGCCGATCTGGCGCTCGAGCTCGGCGACGATCGCGTCATCGAGGACGTTGGTCTCGCGGAGGGTGCTCAGCACCTCGGAGTTGCGGCCGAGGTAGTCGAGGAACTCGCGCTCGAAGCGGAGGATGTCCTCCACCGGCACGTCGTCCATGAAGCCCTTGGTGCCGGCCCAGATCGAGACCGTCTGCTCCTCCACCGGGTACGGCGTGTACTGCGGCTGCTTGAGCAGCTCGGTGAGGCGCGCGCCGCGTGCGAGCTGCTTGCGGCTGGTCGCGTCGAGGTCGGAGGCGAACATCGCGAACGCCTCGAGCGCACGGTACTGCGCGAGCTCGAGCTTCAACGTGCCCGAGACCTTCTTGATCGACTTCACCTGCGCATCGCCGCCGACGCGCGACACCGAGATGCCCACGTCCACAGCGGGACGCTGGTTGGAGTTGAAGAGGTCCGACTGCAGGAAGATCTGGCCGTCGGTGATCGAGATCACGTTGGTCGGGATGTACGCCGAGACGTCGTTCGCCTTGGTCTCGATGATCGGCAGGCCGGTCATCGAACCCGCGCCGAGCTCGTCGGAGAGCTTCGCGCACCGCTCGAGCAGACGGGAGTGCAGGTAGAAGACGTCACCCGGGTAGGCCTCGCGCCCCGGCGGACGGCGCAGCAGGAGCGACACGGCGCGGTAGGCCTCGGCCTGCTTCGACAGGTCGTCGAAGATCACGAGCACGTGCTTGCCCGCGTACATCCAGTGCTGGCCGATCGCCGAGCCGGTGTACGGAGCGAGGTACTTGTAGCCCGCGGGATCGGATGCCGGCGAAGCCACGATGGTCGTGTACTCCATGGCGCCGGCGTCTTCGAGCGCGCCCTTCACCGAGGCGATGGTCGAGCCCTTCTGGCCGATCGCGACGTAGATGCAGCGCACCTGCTTCGTGACGTCGCCCGACTCCCAGTTGGCCTTCTGATTGATGATCGTGTCGATCGCGATCGCCGTCTTGCCGGTCTGGCGGTCGCCGATGATGAGCTGACGCTGGCCGCGGCCGACGGGGATCATGGCATCGATCGCCTTGATGCCGGTCTGCAGCGGCTCGTGCACCGACTTGCGCTGCATGACGCCGGGGGCCTGCAGTTCGAGTGCACGGCGGCCCTCGATCGCGGTGATCTCGCCGAGGCCGTCGATCGGCTTGCCGAGGGGGTCGACCACGCGGCCGAGGTAGCCCTCGCCGACGGGCACGGAGAGGACCTCACCGGTGCGAGTGACCTGCTGGCCCTCTTCGATGCCGGTGAACTCGCCGAGCACGACGACGCCGATCTCGTTCTCCTCCAGGTTCTGCGCGAGCCCGAGGGTTCCGTCGCCGAAGCGAATCAGTTCATTCGCCATCACGCCCGGGAGGCCCTCGACGTGCGCGATGCCGTCAGCGGCGTCGACGACCGTGCCGACCTCGGTCTTGCCAGCCTCGGTCGGCTCGTACGACGCTGCGAAGTCCTTCAGCGCGTTACGGATCTCGTCCGGGCTGATTGAGAGTTCTGCCATTTCGTTTCCTCTGTCTGTTCCGGAAGCGCCGCCCCCGGGGGTGAAAAGTTGTCGCTATGCAGCGAGCTGCTGTCGGAGATCGGCGAGTCGCGCGCGAACGCTGCCGTCGATGACGTCATCGGCGATCTGCACCCGGATGCCGCCGACCAGTGCCGGATCGACGACGGTCGTGATGCGCACGGGGCGCCCCGCCGACCGTTCGAGTGCGCGTGCCAGACGCTGCTGCTGCTCCGCCGTGAGCGGCGCCGCAACGGTCACCGTTGCGAGCTCGCTTCCGGCCTCATCCGCCGCGAGGCGCGCGGCCTGACGCAGAGTCGCATCGAGGCGACGCCCGCGAGGGCTAGCGACGAGATGCGAGAGGACCGCCAGAGCCGAAGCCGACGTCTTCCCCTGGAAGAGGCGCTGCACGAGGGCGAGCTTGCCGGCGGGTTCCGCCAGCTTGCTGCCGAGACTGAGTTGCAGTTCATGGTTGCGGTCGATCACATCGACCACGGCGAGGAGCTCGTCCGAGAGTGCCGCATTGGCGGCTCCCTCGGCGCGGATCCCGAGCTCTTCGACACCCGAGACGAACTCGGCGACATTCGACCACCGGGCCTGAACGGCGGCGGTGAGTACGGAGCGCGCGCCAGCGGAGAGACCGCTGAAGAGTCGCTCGACCAGCTGCGACTTCGCCTGAGCCGGAGCCGAGGCGTCGCCGAGCGCCGCTGCGAGCGCGGGGCTCTCAGCGATCCGACGCGCCGCCTGGAGCAGCTCGCCGCCGACGTTCGTGTCGAGACCCGACCCGAGCGCGGAGCGCGCCTGGGCCAGTGCTTCGCGTGACGCGCTTCCCATTACTGAGCCGCCTTCTCGGATGCTTCGAGGTCGGCCAGGAAGCGGTCGACGAGCGCCGATGCCTTCTGGTCGTCGGTGAGCGATGCGCCGACGACGCTCGAGGCGAGGTCGATCGCGAGCGAGCCGACATCCTTGCGGAGCGAGACGACCGCGCTCTGGCGCTCGGCTTCGATCTGCGCCTGCGCGGCGTGGGTGATGCGCGCCTGCTCGGTCACCGCATCCTCCTTGGCCTTCGCGACGATCTTGTTCGCGTCGAGGCGTGCGGACTCGCGGATCTCGCCGGCTTCCTGACGGGCGCTGGCGAGCTGAGCGGTGTACTCCTGGAGCGCGGCCTCGGCCTTCGCCTGAGCCTCGTCGGCCTTGGCGATGTTGCCCTCGATCGCCTCTGCGCGAGCATCCAGCATCGTCTGCATCTTGGGAAGGAAGACCTTCCAGAACGCGACGAGGATGATGGCGAAGACGACCGCAGACCACACGATGTCGTACGTTGCGGGGAGAAGCGGATTGAGGTTCGCGCCCTCCTCCGCTGCAACGAAGACTGCGTTATTCATCGAGCCTCCCTTTCGAGACTAGGGAAAGGTGAAAGCGGCTTACGCAGCGAAGATGAACGGCGTCGCGATCGCGATGAACGCGAGCGCCTCGGTGAACGCGATGCCGATCCACATGAGGACCTGGAGGCGGCCGGCGAGCTCGGGCTGGCGGGCGACACCCTCGATGGTCTTGCCGACGACGATACCCACGCCGATGGCGGGGCCGATAGCAGCGAGGCCGTAACCGACGGTTGCGATGTTGCCCGAGATTTCAGCGAGAACAGACACGGTATGTGTTTCCTTCCGTATGTGAGCGCGGCGGTTGCCGAACCCGATTGGTTAGTGCTCTTCAGCCAGCGCGAGCTGGATGTAGACGGCGGTGAGAAGTGCGAAGACGTAGGCCTGCAGTACGGCGACGAGGATCTCGAAGATCGTGAACGCCGCGCCGAATGCGAACGTGCCGACGCCGAAGAGCTTGAAGAAGCCCTCGCCCGAGAAGAGGAAGAACTGGGTCGCTGCGAAGAGGAGCACCAGGAGGAGGTGGCCCACCAGCATGTTCATGAGCAGTCGCAGGGTGAGGGTCACCGGGCGGATGATGAACGTCGACACGAACTCGATCGGCGTGACGATGATGTAGATGGCCTTCGGCACGCCCGACGGGAAGAGGGCGTTCTTGAAGAAGTTGCCCGGGCTCTTCTTGATGCCGGCGTAGATGAACGTGACGTACGAGACGACCGCGAGGGTCAGCGGGAAGCCGATGACCGAGCTCGCCGCGATATTCAGACCCGGGATGATGCCCGTGATGTTGAACGCCAGCACGGTGAAGAAGATGGCGGTCAGGATCGGCAGGAAGCGCCGACCGTCCTTCTTGCCGAGCAGGTCCTCCGCGATGTTGACGCGCACGAAGTCGAGCGCCATCTCGGCGAGCGACTGCCCGCGCGTCGGGATGACGCGCATGCGGCGGGTGCCGAGCCAGAAGAGGAGGAGCAGCACCACCATCATGAGGACGCGGATGATCATGATCCGGTTCATGGCGAACGGCGTGCCCTCGAAGAGCACGATGTCGGGGAAGAACTCGGCCATCGTCGGCGCGTGGAATTCACCCTCTTCGGCCGCGAAAAGAACGGGGGCCACGAGGTGCATAGCGTTAGCGAACAGCGCCATTCTCCTGACTTCGGTGCGGCCTGCAGCCTGCACGGTGTCGAACGGTGGTCGTGCCCCCGGGGCGGCGGTGGCACAGCGCAACCAGCCCAGCAGGGAACACAGGTGAGTCTATCAACCTTTCCGCCCCAGAAGAAACTCGGAGTGGCGTGGTCACAGGTTCACGGGCGCGAGCGCTCCGAGATGATCGGGATGCGCGAGCGGGAGATGACGACGACGTCGAGCACGAGCGAGGCGAACACGCTCGCGATCACCCCGAAGAACAGCACGCGCGTATCGAGCCACTCCGCGTCGCGCAGCAGCACCACCGCGACGATGAAGACGATGAACTTGAAGACCCAGCTGCCGAGCACGATGCCGAAGAAGGCCGTGATGTAGAAGTCTCGCTCGATGAAGCGGTTCGCGAAGGCGATGCTGCCGACGGTCATCATGAGGAAGAGACCGCCGAGCGCCGTGCCGATCATGCCGCCCCAGAGGCCGGGCTGCCCGGAGACGAGGAAGCCGATGACCGCGAACGCCGCGATCAGCCCCGCTGTGACCACGAGCCCCCAGCGGAGCGCGCGGAGGAGCACGGGCTGGGAGGTCGGCATCGGGCGAGGGTCGGTCTCGTTCGGCTGCGCGAGATCACTCACTCTGGGATCCTTTCGGCGGCGCAGACTCGGCGAGCGCATCGACGCCGGCGGCGTCGGCTCGGGTGCGCCGTCCCGTCAACGGTATCAAGCCCCGCCGTGCCGCGGCTGCACGCACGCGCTGCGCGGGGAGGACGAGGAGCGCGAACGTCGCCGCTCCCCCGAGCACGAGCACCACGACGGGCAGCACGAAGCTCTGCGTCGTGAACACGAGCAGCACCGCCACCGAGAGCACCGCCGTGCCGGCGTAGAAGATGCAGACCGCCTGGAGCGGCGAATGCCCCATGTCGAGGAGGCGATGGTGCAGGTGGAGGCGATCCGCCGTGAACGGGCTCTTGCCGGCCCGCAGCCGCCGGGCGACGGCCAGGGAGAAATCGGCGAGCGGCAGGGCGAGCACCGCGATCGGGAGGATGATCGGGATGTAGCTCGCGAGCACCAGTTTCTGGTCGAGCGAGGCGGGGTTCAACTGCCCCGTCACCGACACGGTCGACGTGGCCATCATCAGCCCGACGAGCAGCGCGCCGGTATCGCCCATGAACATGCGCGCACGATGCCAGTTGAACGGCAGGAACCCCGCGCAGATGGCGACGACGACGATCGCGATGAGGCTCGCGAGCACCACCGAGTCGACCCTCCCGATCTGATCGTCGAGCAGGCGCGTGTAGATGAAGAACAGCGAATTGGCGATGATCGCCACGCCCGCGACGAGCCCGTCGAGCCCGTCGACGAAGTTGACCGCGTTCATCACCAGCGTCATCAGGAAGACCGTCAGCACGAAGTTGACGACGGGCGATCCGATGATGAGGGTGTCTCCGAAGGGCAGCGAGACGATCTGGATGCCGCTCCAGGCGAGCAGGCCCGAGGCGACGAGCTGAGCCGCCAGCTTGATCATCCAGTCGAGATCGAGCAGGTCGTCGAGCACCCCGACCACGGCGATGATGGCGCAGGCGCCGAGCAGCGCCCAGATCTGGTCGCGCTGCTCGAAGAGGGAGGCGAACTCGCTCTGCGTGCCGGCGACGGCGAAGGCCGCCAGAATGCCCATGAACATCGCGACGCCCCCGAGCCGCGGCGTGGGGGCGCTGTGCACGTCGCGGGCGCGCACCTCGGGGGCGAGACGGAAGCGGCGACTCAAGCGCAGCACCCCCCAGGAGGCGAGCGCAGTGACGAGAGCCGCGACCGCGACCACCGTCACGTAGGCCAGCACGCTACTCCCCGAACACGACCTGCGGCAGCAGTTCCGCGATCAGCTCCCGCGAGACTCCCCCCTCGCGAAGGATGCGGAGCTCGCCGCCCTCCTCCGTGAGGCGGGTGGCGTCGACGATGGTCGACGCGACGCCGTCTCCGGCCGCCGGTCCGGCCTCGAGGTAGACCGAGACGGAGTCGCCCAGCATGCCCCGGGCCTCCGCAGCGGTGCGCGCCGCGGGCTCGCCCGTGAGATTCGCCGAGGACACCGCGAGCGGCCCCGTCTCGCGCAGCAGTTCGAGCGCCAGCGGCTGATGCGGGATTCGGAGCGCGACCGTGCCGCCCGTCTCGCCGAGATCCCAGCTGAGGAGCGGGTTCGCCTGCGTGATGATCGTGAGCGCGCCGGGCCAGAACGCGTCGGCGAGCGCCCGCACGGGGGCGACGACCTCGGCCGCGAGCGCAGCCAGCGTGTCCACGTTCGGGATCAGGACCGGCGGAGGCGACTGACGGCCGCGGCCCTTCGCGTCGAGGAGGCGCTGCACGGCCTCCGGGGTGAACGCGTCGGCCGCGACGCCGTACACGGTGTCCGTCGGCATGACGATCAGCTCGCCCCGGCCGATCGCCTGCCGCGCGGTGCGCGTGCCGGCGAGCAGTTGCGAACTGTCGGAGCAATCGAAGAACTCGGCCATAGCTCGCCAGTCTACTCCCGTCGGCTCGACGAGCGCGGGACCGCAGGCATCCGTCAGCGCAGCGCCGTCGTGACCCGGTCCCGCCCCGTGAGGTCGGGGTGCGTGGCGGCCGCGCGCCACCCGTCGGCGGTCAGCACCTCCCGGATCGCCCGGCCCTGCGACTCCGCATGCTCGATCACGACGGCGCCGCCCGGAACGAGGAGCTCGCGCGCGGAGCGGCTGATGCTGCGCACGACGTCGAGCCCGTCGACTCCCCCGTAGAGCGCGAGCTGCGGGTCGTGGTCGCGCACCTCGGGATCGCGCGGCACCATGCCGCTCGGCACATACGGAGGATTCGAGACGACCACGTGCACGCGGCCGACGAGCGGCCCGAGCTCGGGGATCGCCGAGAGCGCAGTCGCATCGCCCGCAACCAGAGCGACACGGCCGTCGCCCCACTCCGCGATATTGCGCTCCGCCCACGCACGAGCCTCGGCGCTCAACTCCACAGCCCAGACGCGCGCGCTCGGCACCTCGTGCGCCAGCGCCAGCGCCAGTGCACCGCTTCCCGTGCACAGATCCACGGCGAGCGGCTCGGGATCGGGCACCGACTGCAGCGCGTCGATGGCGAACTGGGCCACGATCTCCGTCTCCGGGCGGGGCACGAAGACGCCCGGGCCCACCGCGAGCTCGATCGACCGGAACGGCGCGCGGCCGGTGAGGTGCTGCAGCGGGATGCGCCGGGCGCGCTCCTCGGCGAGCTCGCGCACGGCCGCGACGGCCTCGGGCGCGAGCGGTTCGCGCATCACCGCGAGCGCCTGCACGCGCCCGCGCGTCACTCCGAGCACGTGGGCGAGGAGCAGCTCCGCATCGGTCGCGGGATCCGCGACGCCCCCGTCGTCGAGCCGCTGCCGCACCTCGCCGAGCAGCGCATCGGTCCGCGGGTTCTGGGTCGGCTCGCGGCCGGGTTCGTCGTGCATACCCTTACCCTTCCACACCCGACGCCCACCCTGCGCCGGCGAGCGCGGCGGCGGCGGGGTGCGCCGTCACACCGCGACATCCTGCATAACATCTGCGAACGCGACCGATAACTGATCGATATAGTTGAGGAGGCCTCGACGCCCCACCGGCGTGCGACGATTCGATCCCAGGAGGATGCAGCACCATGGCACGGACCTACGACAACATCACCCAGGCATTCGGCAACACGCCCCTCGTCCGCCTGAACCGCGTCACCGAGAACGCGGGCGCCGAGGTGCTCGCGAAGCTCGAGTTCTACAACCCCGCCGGATCCGTGAAGGATCGCATCGGCATCGCCATCATCGACGCCGCGGAGCAGTCGGGCGACCTGCAGCCCGGCGGCACCATCGTCGAGGGCACGAGCGGCAACACCGGCATCGCCCTCGCCTTCGTCGGCGCGGCGCGCGGGTACCGCGTTATCCTCACCATGCCCGAGACGATGAGCATCGAGCGCCGCAAGATGCTGCGCGCCTACGGCGCCGAGATCGTGCTCACCGAGGGCCCGCTCGGCATGAAGGGCGCGGTCGCCAAGGCGGAGGAGATCGCCGCGAGCACCCCCGGAGCCGTGCTCGCCAAGCAGTTCGCCAACCCGGCGAACCCGGCGATCCACCGCGCCACCACCGGCCCCGAGGTGTGGAACGACACCGACGGGAAGATCGACATCTTCGTCGCGGGCATCGGCACCGGCGGCACGATCACGGGCGCCGGAGGGTACCTCAAGGAGCAGAACCCCGACATCCGGGTCGTCGCGGTCGAGCCCATTGACTCCCCGCTCCTCACCGAGGGCACCGCGGGCCCGCACAAGATCCAGGGCCTCGGCGCGAACTTCGTGCCCCCGATCCTCGACCGCGAGGTGTACGACGAGGTCGTCGACGTCACCCTCGCCGACTCCATCGCCACGGCGCGCGCACTCGGCACCGACGAGGGCATTCTCGCCGGCATCTCGGGCGGCTCCGCAGTGTGGGCGGCCACCCAGGTCGCCCGCCGCCCGGAGAACGCCGGGAAGAAGATCGTCGTCGTCGTTCCCGACTTCGGCGAGCGCTACTTCTCGACGGTGCTCTTCGAAGACCTCAACTCCTGACCGCGGCCCCGCGAAGGCCGCCGACGCACCGCACCGCATGAGCGTGTTCTCCCGCATCCGCGAAGACATCTCCGCAGCACGCGCGCACGATCCCGCAGCGCGCAGTGCCGCGGAGGTGTTCTTCGTGTACTCGGGGTTGCACGCCGTGTGGTGGCACCGCGTCTCGCACGCGATGTGGAAGCGGGGGCTGCGCTTCCTGCCGCGCGCCATCGCCCAGCTCTCGCGATTCTGCTCGGGCATCGAGATCCATCCCGGCGCCACCATCGGCCGCCGCCTCTTCATCGACCACGGCATGGGCGTCGTCATCGGCGAGACCGCCGTCATCGGCGACGACGTGCTCATCTACCACGGCGTCACCCTGGGCGGCACGGGCCACGACCGCGGAAAACGGCACCCCACCGTCGGCGACCGGGTCGTCATCGGAGCCGGCGCGAAACTGCTCGGCAGCATCGACATCGGGCACGACAGCGCGATCGGGTCGAACGCCGTCGTCGTGCGCTCCGCACCCCCCTGGACCACGCTGACCGGGATCCCCGCCAGCGGTCGGCCGCGACGCGGCGCCCCGATCGAGCAGCCCGACATGGCCGACTTCTACGTGATCTGACCGAATCGCGCCCGGCCGCCCCAGCGCAGCGTAGGGCCCTCAGCGCAGCGCGGGGCCCTCAGCGCAGCGCGAGGCCCTCAGCGCAGCGTGCGGCCCTCAGCGCAGCGTGCGGCCGTTGTCCTCCATCCAGCGCTTGGTGCGGCGCTGCTCGACGACGATCATGACGATGCCCAGCACCCAGAAGGGGATCTGCACGGCGAACGCCACCTGGAACGCGTGGAGCGAGTAGTCCTCGGGCGATCCGGCACCCTGCACGTCGAGCACCAGACCGATCAGCAGGATGACGAGCAGCGATGCCGTGAAGCCGCCCGTGTTCACGAGCCCCGTACCGAAGCCCGCGTAGCTCCGCGGCGTGTGCGAACGCGCCACCTCGAAGGCGATCATCGACGCGGGCCCCCCGAGGGGCAGGATCAGCAGCAGCACGAGCACCAGCGCGAGCGGCGGGGTCGCCGGCCACACGATCACCGCCGTCCACACGACCGCGATCGCGACGGTGATACCCAGATTGAACCAGACGCGACGCTCGATGAAGCGCGAGCTCAACGGGCCGAGCACCACGCTCGCGACCATGGACGAGACCACCGTGAGGCTCAGCAGAGCCCGCGCCGCCGCCTCGTCGAGACCGAGACCCCCGACCAGGAACGGTGTGCCCCAGAGCAGCAGGAAGACGTTCGCCGCGAACGGCGACGCGAAGTGCACCCAGTACGCGAGCCGCACGCCCGGCAGCCGCAGCAGTCGGCGCGCCCGGTTCCAGAAGCCGAGCCCGCGCACGCGCACCTCGGAGATCACCGGGATCATCTCCGTCGCCGGCGGCTGCACCGCCGAGAGCGCCGCCGTGCGCGAATCGGCGAACGAGCGGGCGTTCTCCGTGACCCGACCGCGCCTGCCGGTGATGCGCTCGAGCAGCGTGCCCTCCCCCGGTGCGTCGCGCAGCACCACGACGCCGAGGATCACGACGAGCAGCCCGACCGCGGCGAGCCCGAGGAACCCGCCCATCCATCCGGCGCCTCCGACCAGCACCGCCAGCGGCACGACCGAGACGAGCTGACCCGACTGCCCGATCAGGCCCGTCACCTGACTGATCGTCGGCAGCTGCCGCAGCGAGAACCACTCGGGCAGCATCCGCATGACGCTGATGAAGGTGCAGGCGTCGCCCGCCCCCACCAGCACACGCGCGACGATCGCGAGCGACACCTCGGGCACCGTGGCCATCGCCGCCTGCCCGGCGATCATCAACGCACCGCCGATGAGGATCATCGCGCGCGCCCCGATGCGATCGAGCAGCACGCCGACGGGAATCTGCAGCCCCGCGTACACGACCAGCTGAATCACGGGGAACGCCGCCAGCGTCGTCGCGTCGATGCCGAAGTGCTCCTGCGCAGCGGGCCCCAGAGCCGACAGTGACGACCGGTTGATGATCGCCACCGCGTACGAGAGCGCTGCGATTCCCCAGACGACCCAGGGCAGGATCGGACGGGCGGCGCGCATACGACCATGCTACCGCCGGGCGGGCTGACTCAGCCCGGTCACCGATGGTCAGTCGCGCGAGGGCAGGGGCGGGCCGTCGGGGAAGTCGGAGCGGGTGATATCGAGGAACAGGGCGTCCTCGAGTGCGCCACCGGGGCGCACCTGGTAATCGCGGAGCACGCCGATGCGCTTGAACCCGAGCCGCTCGTAGCTGCGGATCGCCCCGTCGTTGTTGACGTTCGGATCGAGGGTGACGCGGCTGATTCCGGCGGCGAACTCCGAGCGGATCGCGAGTGCCAGCGCCTCTTCACCGATGCGGCGGCCCCGGAACTCGGTGCCGATGAAGAGGTGCATCACCGTGGTGGGGTACTCGGGATCCTCGCCGCGCAGCACGAACATCGCGCCGGCGGTGCGCCCCTCGACCTCGATGATGCGGGCGGTCTGGGGGGCGTCGATGAACTCCTCGCGCACCCGCTGCGGGGTGTAACCCACCCACCAGAGCGCGACCTCGGGTTCGCCGAGAATTGCGACGAGGGGATCGAGATCCTCATGCGCGGGGGCGCGGAGGGTGACGAGCGGACCCACGAGCGGCTGTGCGACATCAGACATGCCCTCAGCGTACCGGTACTGGGCGTCGAGCGCCGTCTGTCTCGCCCTGCCT
The DNA here is from genome assembly GCF_001477055.1 of Leucobacter chromiiresistens. GTDB lineage: Bacteria > Actinomycetota > Actinomycetes > Actinomycetales > Microbacteriaceae > Leucobacter > Leucobacter chromiiresistens_A. The sequence continues at coordinate 19,604 of NZ_LDRK01000009.1, read as the reverse complement.
GCGCGCGGGGTGTGCTGGCAGGGGCGCTGGCGGGGTGCGCCTTCGGGGTGCGCCTGCGGGGCACGGGTTCGGTGAGCGCCGTCGGTCAGCGGCGCGCCAGGTGGAGCCCCTGGGCGATGCAATCCATGAGCTGAGATTGCACGCCGGGCCAGTCCTCGACGACCTGCAGGTAGCCGATGCGGATCACGGTGTAGCCTCGGGCGACGAGCAGCGCGTCGAAGGCGTTGTCGGCGTCCCGTTGGCGCCCGGTATGCGATGCGCCGTCGATCTGGAGCACGAGTCGATCTCCGATCAGCAGATCGACGCGATGGCCGAAGAGGTGCGCCTGCGGAAGGAGCCGGATCTTCGTCCACCGCAGGCGCGAGGCCACCAGCGTCTCGAGGCCCGAGTCGACGAACGGTCTCGCCTCGGTCAGCAGACGTCGCGCCGATCCTCGCAGCGGGAGCCGCGACAGCGCCGAGCGGTCGACGAGCCCGCGGTTGAGCGCCGAGTTCCAGACGACGAGCGCCTCTTCGAACGGTTGGCAATCGGCCACGAACTGCAGGACGTTGACCACGGGATCGGCGAGCGTGCCCGGTGGACGGAACTGCAACGGCCTCCCCCAGTGCACGGCGGTGCACGGCGCAACCCCGGGCGCTCGGCCGTGCCGCGCCCGAAGCCGCGACGTGCGTGCGGCCGTCGCTGAGGGTCCACAGCCCGAGGCGCTTCGCCTGCGTGATGCAGGTGAGCACGACGCCGTGCGCGGCTGCTGCGACGAGGTCGGGATCGGCGTCGGGCAGCGCCAGCCAACCGCGACGCGGACGCTCGACCCGCCCATCGCGAACGTCACGGGCGATGCGCGCGTCGCTGACGCCCCGATCCCGCAGCTCACGCGTGCGGGCGACGCCGCCGAGTGATGCGAGCAGAACGAGGACTGACATGCCGCCAGTATGCATGCAGCACGGCCGCTCACGTGGGTCAGGTCGCGCACCTGTGGATCGCGCTGCGCCTCAGCGCATATGCCGGTTCTGTGAGCGGAGACTGCGGCGGCGCTGGGGTGAGAGATTCGGCTTCGGTGAGACTCTTCGGGAGGTATTCGCCTCACCGAAGCCGAATCTCTCACCGAAGCAACGGGGGACGGCGGAAGGCGGAGCTCCCTACTGCCCCAGCTCAGCCAGCCGCGCCTCCTCATCGGCGCGGATGCACGACTCGATGACCGCGTCGAGGGAGCCGTTCATTACCTGATCGAGGTTGTAGGCCTTGTACCCCGTGCGATGGTCGGCGATCCGGTTCTCGGGGAAGTTGTAGGTGCGGATGCGCTCGGAGCGATCCATCGTGCGGATCTGGCTCGATCGATGCGCGCTGGCCTCGGCCGCGGCCTCCTCCTGCTGACGAGCGAGCAGGCGTGCGCGGAGCACGCGCATGGCCGCCTCGCGGTTCTGCAACTGGCTCTTCTCGTTCTGCATCGCGACCACGATGCCCGTCGGGAGGTGGGTGATGCGCACGGCGGAGTCGGTGGTGTTGACGGACTGCCCGCCGGGGCCCGAGGAGCGGTACACGTCGATCTTGAGGTCGTTCTGATTGATGCCGACCTCCTCCGGCTCGTCGACCTCGGGGTACACGAGCACCCCGGTGGTCGACGTGTGGATGCGCCCCTGCGACTCGGTGACGGGCACGCGCTGCACGCGGTGCACGCCGCCCTCGTACTTGAGGTGCGCCCAGGCGCCCTGCGAGGGATCGGAGGCGTTCGCCTTGATGGCCACCTGCACGTTCTTGTACCCGCCGAGATCGCTCTCGTCGGCCTCGATCATCTCGGTCTTCCAGCCCTTCGACTCCGCGTAGTGCAGGTACATGCGCAGCAGGTCGGCGCCGAAGAGCGCGGATTCGGCGCCGCCCTCGCCGCCCTTGATCTCGAGGATCACGTCGCGCGCGTCGTCGGGGTCGCGCGGGATGAGCAGTCGGCGCACACGCTCCTGGGCCTCGGCGAGTCCGGCCTCGAGCACGGGAACCTCTTCGGCGAACGCCTCATCCTCTTTCGCGAGCTCGCGCGCCGCTTCGAGGTCGTCGCCCATCTGCTGCCAGTGCTCGTGCGCAGACTTGATCTTGCTGAGCTCGGCGTACCGCCGATTGACCTTCTTCGCCCGTGATGCGTCGGCGTGCAGCGCGGGATCCGCGAGCTCCTCCTGCAACCGCGCGTGCTCCGCGATCAGCCCTGCGACCTGTTCGAACATGTATCTTCCTTACGTCTCGCGGCGTGACCGCCATCACTCTACCGCCGCATCCGGCGACGACTGAGCCCGCCCCGGAACACCGGGGCGGGCTCGTGCGTGCTAGGACAGGCTGCCGGAGCGCTGCACCTCTGCGAGGAGCGCCGCATTCGTGGCCGTGGAGCGGAGCCGCTCGCGCAGCCGATCGTCGGCGTCGTCCTCGTGGAGTGCCGCGCGCAGCGTCGCCAGGGCCGCGACTTCGTCGGCGCCGAGCATCGACTCCGGATTGCGGGTGCGCGACGCCTCGAAGTCGACCGCTGCGGGAAGCCCGGGCGCCGTCTTCGCGAAGCGCACCTCGCTGTTGACGACGGCGAGCACCTCGCGCAGCAGCAGCTTGTCGGCTGCGACGCCGGTCTTCGACTGCACCGTCGCGATGACGGTCAGCGAACCGCCGTTCTCAACGTTGCGCGCCGACGCGAGCAGTCGCTTGATCTGCGCGAGCGCGAGCTCGTCGATCTCGTCGAGTGCGGGCCGGGTCTGCGCGTGCTGGGCCTGCGCGTAGGCGCGGGCGAACCGGTTCAGCGAGTCGACGAGCACGACGACGTCGTGGCCGAGCTCGACGAGACGCTTCGCCCGATCGATCGCGAGCTCGGCGATGATCGCCTGATCCTCGGCCGCTCGGTCGAAGCTCGCAGCGACGACCTCGCCGCGCACGGAGCGCTGCAGTCGTGTGATCTCCTCGGGCTGCGCGTTCGCGAGCAGCAGCATGAGGTGGGCATCGGGGCGGTTCGCGCTGACGGCCTCTGCGAGCTCGCCGAGCACGGCGCTGCCGTCGAGGTGGGCCGGCACCACCAGTGCGGTGCGCTGACCGAGCCCCGTCGGCGCGACGAGGTCGACGGCGCGGCCGAGCACGTGCTTCTGGTCGGTCTCGAAGCGCAGCCGCTCCTCGGGGTAGGTCGCGGTGAGGTCGGCGATGTCGACGCGCTCCTCAGCCTGCTCGTCGACGGGCCGGCCGTTGACGGTGTCGATCTTGACGATCGCGTTGTACTTCTGGCGGCTGGCTCCGTCGTTGTCGCGGGGCTGCCGGATCGCACCGACGACCGCGTCCCCGCGTCGCAGGCCGTACTTCTTGACCTGCCCGAGTGAGACGTAGACGTCGCTCGTGCCCGGAAGGTAGCCGCTCGTACGGACGAAGGCGTAGTTGTCGAGCACGTCGAGGATGCCCGCGATGGGGAGCAGCACGTCGTCTTCGGTGATCTCGGGCTCGATGTCGTCGCCCTGGCCCCGGCGCTTGCGGTCGCGCTGGCGGGTGCGGCTGGAGCGGCTCGAGTTCTCCCCGTTCTTCGCCTCGCCGTTCTTCTGCGCGTTCTGAGCGCCGCTGCCGTTCTGGCCGCGCTGCTTGCCCTCGTCTTCGGTCGCCTCGGCCTGCTCGTTCGCGTCGGCGCTCTCGTTCTTCTGATTGCGGCCCCGCCCGCGGCGACCACGACCCGAACGCTCGCCGTCGCCGTTCTCCGACTTCTCGGCGCGATCCGAACGATCGCCGCGCTCCATCTTCTCGCCGCGCTCCGACTTCTCGCCGCGCTCCTGCTCCGAGCGCTCCGAGCGCTCCGACTGCTCCTGCTCGCCGCGCTCCGACTGCTCGGAGTTCCGGGCGCTGCGCGTCGCGTCGCTCGCCGCACCCGCGGGTGCTTCGGGCTGCGCGGCATCAGTCGCTGCGGCTTCCGGCGCTGCAGCTGACGCGTCGTCAGCCTTCGACGCCGCCGATGCCGACGTGGCGCGGCGGCTGCGGGTGCGCTTCGCGGGCGCCTCGGGCTCCGCCGCGGCAGCGGTCGAGTCGCTCGACTGCGCGGGGGCTGCGGCCGAGGCGGCCTCGGCGGCCACGGGCGCCTCGGATGCGGCGTCGCTCGCCGGCTCGGCGGGCGTCTCGACCTTCTTGCGGCTGCGCGTCGCGCGCTTCTTCGGCGCGGCCACGGGCTGCTCGTCGGACTCGGTCGAGCCCGCATCGGCGGGGGCCGATGCGGCGTCGCCCGACGCCTCGTCGGCAGCGGCTTCGACCTTCTTGCGGCTGCGGGTCGCGCGCTTCTTCGGCGCTGCGGCCGCGGGAGCCTCATCGGCGGCCGGGGCCTGGGCGGCGGCCTGCGCGGCATCCGCAGCGGGCGCGGCGGACGCCTCGGCGGCCGGAGCCTCGGCGGCGGGGGCCTCAGCCGCCCGTGCCGACTCCGGGGCTGCCGCACCGGCGGCCGCGCTCACCCGGCGCGAGGCGCGGCGACGCGGCGGCGCGGCGGCTTCCTCGGCTGCGGGAGTGGTGTTGTCTTCGACGTTGGATTCCACGTTCTTCCTCTCGGAACGCCGTCGGGACTGCGCGCGCAGAAGGGCGCGCATTCCCGCGGTGATGCACGTTCGTGCTTCGGGATCACCGTGCGATGTGTTCACGGTGCGATAAAGGCCCACGTTCCCGCATGAGCGGACATCGACGGGCGAGACTAGAGCGTCGCTCCCGCAGGGGCCGTCTCCACTGTAGCACCCTTGGTATCGACGGCCAGGGTGAGCACGCGCCAGTCGGGATGGTGCTCGGCGACGTAGTCCGCCGCCTGCATGCGGTCGAGCGGGCCGTTCGAGAGCACCAGCACGGAGGGCCCGGCGCCCGAGACCACGGCGGCATGGCCGGCGGATCGCAGCGCTCCGATCAGGTCGCGCGTCGCCGGCATCGCGGCGCCCCGGTAGTTCTGGTGCAGGCGATCCTCGGTCGCTTCGAGCAGCAGCTCGGGGCTCTGCGTGAGCGCGGCGATGAGGAGCGCGGAGCGGGAGACGTTGAACACGGCGTCCTCGTGCGGCACCTGCTTCGGCTGCAGGCTTCGGGCGAGCTCCGTCGACATGGTGAAGCTCGGCACCAGCACCAGCGGCGCCACCCCGCGGTGCACCATGAGGCGTTTGAAGCGGGGCCCCTGCTCGGTGGTCCAGGCGATCGTCAGCCCGCCGAAGAGCGCGGGGGCGACGTTGTCGGGGTGCCCTTCGAGTTCGGTGGCGAAGGCGAGGAGCTGCTCCTCGGTCAGCACCACCGGATCCTGCGGGTCGCTCTCGAGGAGCCCCGCCGCGATCATTACTCCGGCGACGATTGCGGAGCCGGAGGATCCCATGCCGCGCCCGTGCGGGATGCGGTTGGTCGCCGAGATCTCGATGCCCGGCATCTCCCGCCCCAGCTGCGCGAACACGTGCGCGGCGGAGCGCACGACGAGATTGGTCTCGTCGGTCGGCACCTCCCCCGCGCCGACCCCGGAGACGTGCACGGTCGCCCCGGGCGCGTCGCGCACGACGACCGAGAGCTCGTCTCCGTAGGCGAGGGCGATGCCGAGCGTGTCGAACCCGGGCCCGAGATTCGCGCTGGTCGCCGGGACGCGCACCTGCACGGTGCGGCCGACGCCGCCCGCGGCGGCGCTCACGCCTGGCCCTCGAGCCGCAGCACGCTGGTGACGGCTGTGACGACGTCGGCGGCGCGCAGCGCCTCGACGGTGGCGGCGAGATCGGCCTCGCGGGCGCGGTGCGTGCCGATGACGAGCGCGGCGCTCGGCTCCCCGCCCGCGGCCGCCCCGGCGACCGTCTGCTCGACGCTGGCCGCCGATACGCCGCGCTCGGCGAGAATGCCGGCGATGCTCGCGAGCACGCCGGGCTGGTCGCGCACCTCGAGCATGATCTGGTAGGCCGTCGTCACCTCGCCGACGGGCAGGATCGGGAGCTCGGCGTGGAGCGATCCCGGGATGCCCGGGCCGCCGACCACGTGCCGCCGCGCCGCCGAGACGAGATCGCCCAGCACCGCCGACGCGGTTTCGGCGCCGCCGGCCCCCGCGCCGTAGAACATGAGCTCGCCGGCCGCCTCAGCCTCGACGAACACGGCGTTCTTGCCCTCGTGCACCGCCGCGAGGGGGTGATCGCGGCGGATGAGGGCCGGGTACACGCGCGCCGAGACGCCGTGCGTGCCGTCCGCGGCCTGCAGCCGCTCGGCGATGGCGAGCAGCTTGATGACGTAGCCGGCGCTCTTGGCGGCATCGATCTGCTCGGCGGTGATCTGCGTGATGCCCTCGCGGTGCACCGCGTCGACCGGCACTTCGGTGTGGAAGGCGATGCTCGCGAGGATGGTCGCCTTCTGAGCGGCGTCGTACCCCTCGACGTCGAGCGTGGGGTCGGCTTCGAGGAACCCGAGTTCGCTCGCCACGCGCGACGCGTCCTCGGCACTGTCGCCGAACCGGTCCATGCGATCCAGGATGTAGTTGGTCGACCCGTTCACGATGCCGAGCACGCGGGTGATGTGGTCGCCCGCCAGGCTCTCGCGGAGGGGGCGCAGGATCGGGATCGCGGCGGCGACGGCGGCCTCGTAGGAGAGCTGGGCGCCGACCTGCTCGGCGGCCTCGGAGAGCTCCGGGCCGTGGGCGGCGATGAGCGCCTTGTTCGCGGTGACCACGTCGGCTCCGCCCTGCAGCGCCTGCGTGATGAGGGTGCGCGCGGGCTCGATGCCGCCCATGAGCTCGATGACGATGTCGGAGCCCTGCACGAGACGCTCGGCGTCGGTGGTGAAGAGCTCTCGAGGCAGCTCGACGTCGCGGGGCGCGTCGACGTCGCGCACGGCGATCCCGGCGAGCGTGAGTCGCGCTCCGATGCGCGCCGCGAGCTCGTCGCCGTGTGCGAGGATCAGCCGGGCCACCTGAGCACCGACCGAGCCGCAGCCCAGCAGTCCGATGCGGAGGTCGCGGTATCCATTCATGTTCGTCTCCTTGGTGGTGCGTCGTGTTCGATACGCCGTGAGCGGCGGAGGGTGATGGGCGGGCGATCCTCAACCCGCATGCGCCGGGGCCACCGGCGCCGGAATCACGGACTTGGCGAGCAGCTCGTCTTCGGTCTCGCCGCGCACGATGACGCGCGCCGCGCCGTTCGACACCGCGACGACGGGGGGCCGCGGCACGTAGTTGTAGTTGCTGGAGAGCGACCAGCAGTACGCGCCGGTGACGGCGACGGCGAGCGTGTCGCCGGGACGCACGTCGCCCGGCAGCACGTCGCGCTGCACGACGATGTCGCCGGATTCGCAGTGCTTGCCCACGACGCGCACGAGGGCGGGATCGGCCTCGCTCACGCGGTTCGCGATGCGCACCTGGTAGTCGGCGCCGTAGAGCGCCGGCCTCGCGTTGTCGCTCATGCCGCCGTCGACGCTGACGTAGAGCCGTTCGGCGAATCCGAGATCGGCGGCGTCGGCTGCGGCGTCGGAGCCCGCGAGCTGGACGGGCTTGGTGGTGCCCACGGTGTACAGGGTGACGCCGGCCTGCCCGATGATCGCGCGCCCCGGCTCGAAGGCGAGTTGCGGCACCGCGATGCCGACCTCGGCGCAGGTCTCCGCCACGATGTCTGCGAGCTCCCGGGCGATCGACGCGATCTCGGGAGCCTCGTCGGCCTGCGCCGACGTGTAGGCGATGCCGAACCCTCCGCCGAGATTGAGCTCGGGAACCGGCCCCCCGAGCAGCCGCTCGAGCTCGGGGTACGCCCCGAGCAGGCGCCGGGCCGATTCGCGGAAGCCGTCGGTCGCGAAGATCTGCGACCCGATGTGGCAGTGCAGCCCGACGAACTCGAGGCTGTCGTGCGCGAGGATCGCGGCGACGAGTCGGGGCGCTTCGGCGAGCGGCTGCCCGAACTTCTGATCCTCGTGCGAGGTCGCGAGGAAGTCGTGCGTCGAGGCGTGCACGCCGCTGTTGACGCGCAGGCGCACCCGCTGCCGGCGCCCCGCGGCGGCGGCGGCGCGGGCGATGCGCTCGGTCTCGAGTTCGCTGTCGATGATGATCGTGCCGACGCCGGCCTCGACGGCGCGCGCGATCTCGCCCGCCGACTTGTTGTTGCCGTGGAAGCCGATGCGCGCCGGGTGCACGCCGGCGGCGAGCGCCACCGCGAGCTCTCCCCCGCTCGCGACATCGATCGCGAGCCCCTCGTCGGCCATCCACTGCGCCACCTCGACGCACAGGAACGCCTTTCCCGCGTAGTACACCGTGGCGCCGGTGCCGATGCGCGCGGCCTCCGCCTCGAGTGCGGCGCGCACGTCGCGCGCCCGGGTGCGGGCCGCCTGCTCGTCGACCACGTACAGCGGAGAGCCGTGCTCCTCGGTGAGGGCGGTGGCTCGGATTCCGCCGAGCTTCAGCTCGCGGCACTCGGCCCCGCGTCGCGCGGAGGGCGGGAACACGCGGGGGTCGATCGCGTTCGGGTCGGCGGCGGGGTTCGCCTGTGCCATCGTCGCTCCTGGGATCGGTCTTCCTGGGGTGGGTCTGCCGGGTGTCCGTCGCGCCCGCAGGCCGCGGACGGGCGGCCGATGGCGAGCGGACCCGGATTGGCCCCTGAAGCCGTGCGCACGGAGACCCGGTCTCTGAACGAACCCGTCCAGCTTACCGGGTGAGACGGCCCGCCCCGGAATGCGGTCGGGCCGGCCGCGACCTCCGCGCGGGAGGGATCGCGACCGGCCCGATGGCCGACGGTTCCGGCGCTAGCCGACGCCCTCGAGCATGTCGGTGTGGGTGTTGCCGATGCGCTGCAGCACCTCGGGGCGCTTCGCGCGCAGCCACCCGAAGCGGAGGAAGGCGAGCAGCATGGTGGCCGCGAACAGGTACGGGAGGATGTTGATGGGGAACGCCGGCACCGGCCACACGTTCGCGAAGAACACGTACGCCATCGCGAGCACGGCGACGACCGCGGCGATCGTGATCGCGCCGCTCCGCATGCCGTGACGCCGCGTGTAGGCGATGCCGGCGACGGCGACGAGCGCGTACGCGACCATGTACCCGTACGTCGCGTAGGTGTCGACCCACACGACGATGTCCATGGGGTGCGTGCCCGCGACGATCAGGATGACGTCGAGCGCGATCGCGGCCGGGCCCGCGACGAGGAGCACGCGATGCGGCGTGAGGTGCGTGGCGTGCGTGCGACCGAAGCGCTCGGGCACAACGCCCTCCTTGCCCATGACGTAGACGATGCGCCCGACGACGTTCAGGGGCGCGACCACGACCGCGAAGAACGACGCGGCGACGCCGAAGACGAGGAGCGGCGCGAACCATGCGGGCATGCCGATGCGCTCGTCGATGGCCTGCAGCGGGCTCGCCACCTCGCCGAGCTCGTCGCCGAGCACCGCGATCTGCGTGTAGGCGGCGAAGACGTACAGCACGCCGACCGCGACGGCGCTCCACATGATGGCGCGCGGGATCGCGGTGTGGGGATTGCGGGCCTCGCGCCCGAGGGCGTCTGCGGAGGAGAACCCGACGAATCCGAGGATGCCGAGCACCATGCCGGCGGCGACTCCCTGGAACGGCACGCCGTCGAACGAGAACTGACCGGGATCCCACGCCTCGGGCCCGAGCCACACGAGCGCGGCGACGAGGAGCACGAGGATGATGGCGACCGACACGAGCTCGAGCACGAGCGAGACCCGCGCCGAGATGCGGATGCCGCGGATGGTGAAGAACGTCGCCAGGCCGCCGATGACGACGGCCAGCACGACGAGCCACACCGTTCCGGTGGCCGGGACGCCGAAGATCTGGAGCAGGTCGGAGGTGTACGAGATCGCACCGCCCAGCGAGCCCGCGGCGATGCCCCAGGAGCCGATGAGCAGCGCGACTCCGGCGGCGAATGCCCCCGTCGGGCCCAGCCCCTTCGCGACGTACGTGTAGAGGGACCCCGCAGATGCGTGCTGTCGGGCGAACATCGAGACGATGTAGCCCACGCAGAGGATCACGATGGTGGCGAGGAGGAAGGCGAATACGGTGCCGTTGCCGGCGCCGAGGTAGATGGAGGCCGCCGTGAAGGCGATGACGGCGCTCGGGGCGATGCTGGCGATGGCCTGCGCGGCGAGCTCGGGGCCCGACATGACGCCCTCTCTCAGGCCGGCGTCGGCGGTGCGTGGTGCTGTGGTGGTCATGACTGCTTTCCGGTGCGGTGCGGTGGGAGCGCTCAGGGGATGAGGAGGGTGCGCAGCACGCCCCCGGTCTCGAGATCGTCGAGGGCCTCGGCTGCTTCGGCGAGCGGGCGGCGGCCCGAGATGAGCGGATCGAGCTTCAGCTGGCCGTCCATGTACCGGTCGACGAGGGCGGGGATGTCGATGGAGGGTCGCACCGAGCCGTAGTTGGAGCCGAGGATGCGCTGATCGGCCTCCGCGAGCACGAGCGGTTCGAAGGAGGCCCGCGCGCCGGTCGGCGGCAGCCCCACGATCACTGCGGCGCCGCCGAGACCGAGCATGCGGATCGCCTGCTCCGTCGTCGAGGTGCGGCCGATCGCGTCGAAGACGTAGTCCGCTCCGTCGGGGATGAGATCGAAGAGCTGCTCGACGGCGTCGCGCTCGGACGCGTCGATGCGGTCGGTGGCCCCGAACTGGAGCGCCATGGCGGTCTTCTCGGGGACGATGTCGATCGCGATGATGCGCTCGGCGCCCGCGAGCTTCGCACCCTGGACGACGTTCAGGCCGACGCCGCCGCAGCCGATGACGGCCACGGTCGCCCCCGGCTCGACGCCGGCGGTGTTCAGCACCGCGCCGACGCCGGTGGCGACCGCGCAACCGACGACCGCGATGACGTCGAGCGGGGCGTCGTCGCGCACCTTGATGGCGCCGGAGACGGGCACCACCACCTCCTCGGCGAACGATGAGACGCTCAGGTAGTGGCGCAGGGGTTCGCCGTCGTCGGTGCGGCTGAGGCGGGAGGTGCCGTCGAACAGCGAGCCGTGCGCGTTGTTGACCTCGACCACCTTCTGGCACCGGGCCTCGTGGCCCTGCAGGCAGTAGCGGCACTCGCCGCACGGCGGCACCCAGCTGAGCACGACGTGATCGCCGACGGCGAGCGAGGTGACGCCCTCGCCGAGCTCGACGACGGTGCCGGCGCCCTCGTGCCCCATGACCATGGGGGCGGGTGCGTCCCACTCCCCGCGCTTCACGTGCAGATCGGAGTGGCACACGCCGGCCGCGGCGATCTTCACCCGCACCTCGCCGGCTCGGGGCGCGGCCAGGGTCACATCGGTGACCTCCGCGCGGGTCTCGGGGTCTCGGAACACGACAGCCTGCATGCTGCACTCCTTCGCTCGTTCGCTTGCTTCGCGTCGCCGCATGCGGGCCCGTACGACCACGCCGGCGACGTAAGGATGCTACGGATCCGCCGCGCCCCCTGTCTCTGCACCAGGTGTCGATCTTCGCAACCCGGGATCGACACTTGGTACACTTCGACGGTGGCCCTCGATCTCTCCGCCGTGGCTCGCGCCGTCGGCGGCACCTGCGTCGCCGCCCGACTCCCCGAGCGCACCCCCGTCGACGGCGTCGCGGCACTCGAGGAGTACGTCGTGATCGGCAACCCCGAGTACGCCACCCTCGTGACCGGAGCGCCCGAGCGGCTGCTCGACGCCCTCGCGCAGCCGACGCCGGGCGGCGCGCTCCTCGGAGCGGTCTTCGTCTCCCCCGACGACGACGCCGCACTGCGGGCACGCCTCGCCGCGCACGGCATGACGGCGATCCTCGGCGCCGCCCTGGCCGGACCCGCACTGCACGCCGCCCTCCGCGCGCTCATCGCCGACGACCGAGCCGCAGCCGACCGACTCGTCACCGCGGGCATGAACGTCCTGACGCAGGTCGCGCGACGCGGCGGGGTCACCGCTGTGATCGCGGAACTCGCGCGCCGCATCGACGGATGGGCGGTGCTGCTCGACGCGCACGGACAGGTCATCGCGAGCGCCGGAGCCGGCCGGCTGCACGTCTCGGACGCAGCCGCATTCGCACTCGGGCGACCCGTGCGCGTGCGCCACGACGGGCTGCAGCTGCACCGCGTGGGCTCGGAGCAGGATCTCGCCGGATCGCTCGTGATCGCCACACGATCGAGCCGCACCAGCCACGCCCGAGACCTCTCATCGCTGGCCGCGGCGCTCTTCGACCTGCTGCTGCGCAGTCACGACCCGTCTCTGACGGAGCACCTGGGGCGCGGAGCGCTCATCGACATCCTCGTCGACGGCGGGCCGCGCGCGGAGGCGCTGCTGCACCGCTGGGGCGTGCACGAGCGCACGCTCACCGCCTTCGAGCTGGGCTCCCGCACCCGCACCATCGACCTCGAACGTTTGCTCCGACGCTGGTTCGACGAACTCGGCGCGGAGCACGTCTTCGCAGCGGATCACGGACACATCCGCGGGTTCGTGCGCGACGAACTCGCCCCCGACCTGATCGAGCGCGTCGCATCGTTCGCGCCCGTCGCCGGGCTCCGCGTGCACATCGGGGTCGGCGACCCCGCCCCCGCTCAGTCGCTCGGCCGCACCGCGGCGCAGGCCCACCAGGCGCTCGACGCCGCCCTCGACGACGGCAGGCCGACCGCGCGCTACGGCGAACTGCCCTCCGTGCAGCTCGTGCTCTCGGCGCTCGACACCGCCACGGGCTCGCGGCTGACCGCCCTGCTCGAGCCGCTCGCGGAGACCCGGGGGCGGCACGACGATCTCGCGCGCACCCTGCACGTGTTCCTCGCCGAGAACGGGGCGCACCGCGCGAGTGCGGAGAGGCTCGGCATCCATCGCCAGACGCTCGTCTCGCGCATCCGCCGCGCCGAGGCTCTCACCGGGCTGGACCTCGCACGCGCCGACGACCGCTCCGCCGCGTGGCTGGCGCTGCGCGCGATCGGCCTCTGAATCAGCCGCAGACGCCCGGCTGCTGCTGCTCGGGGTCGGAGAGGATTCCGGGCGCGAGGTCTGCGCGCACGGTCACCGATCCTGTGCTCGAGAGCACGATGTCGGTGAGCGTGACCCCCACCGGCAGCTGATCTGCGATGCACACGGTCTGCGGCTGCAGAATGGGATCGAGCAGCGTCCCGGTGGCCTGCGCGAGCTGCTCGGCCGAGAAATCGAAGCCGGCGGCCTGCAGCCCCAACGGGGTGATCTCGACCGCCCCGTCGACCGCCTGCACGCCGAGACGCGCCGAGACGTCGACCTGCTGACCGAACGCCTCCAGGGCCCGGCCGACCACGAGCTCGCCGTCGCGCACCTCTCCGGACTGGGCGACGCCCTGCGTCACCGTCTCGATCACCGGACCGAGCTGCTCCCGATCCAGGCGGAGCTCGACGGACCCGTCGGAGATCTCGCCCGACGTCGGAGTGAACGGCACCAGGTCGGCGCGCAGCGACGCATCCGCCTGCACGCCCTCGACGAGCGGCGCGTCGGGCACGTCGACCCGCACGTCGCCGACGCCGCCGCGGAAGGCGTTGAGCAGCGCAGAGCCGCCGAGCGCCACGTCGACGGGATGATCGTCGGTCAGGTCGAGCTGCGAGCGCACCGCGCCTGCGACGACCCCCGGAATGATGAGCCGGAGCGCGAGCTCGGCGGCTCCCGCCAGCAGGCCGACGACCACCACGACGATGATCAGCTTCGTCCACCACCGCGATCCGTCGCGCTGCGCACGCATCAGCCGACCCGCGCCGTCACAGCCGCTCGGGCGCGGAGACGCCCAGCAGATCGAGCCCGTTCCGCAGCACCTGGCCCGCGGCGTCGTTCAGCCACAGGCGGGTGCGGTGCAGGTCTGCGACGGGCTCCTCGCCCAGCGGAATCACGCGACAGTTGTCGTACCACCGGTGGTAGGCCCCCGCGAGCTCCTCGAGGAAGCGGGCGATGCGGTGCGGCTCGCGCAGCTCCGCGGCGCCGGCGACGATACCCGGGTACTGCTGCAGCTTGCCGAGCAGCTCCGTCTCGGTCGCGTGCGTCAGCAGCTCGGGTGCGAAGGCGCTACGGTCGATGCCCGCCGCCTCGGCGTTCCGATCCACCGCGCACGTGCGCGCGTGCGCGTACTGCACGTAGAACACCGGGTTGTCGTTCGTGCGGCTGCGCACCTTCTCGCCGTCGAGCGACAGCGGCGAATCGGCCGGGTACCGCGCGAGCCAGTAGCGGAGGGCGTCCGATCCGAGCCACTCGAGCAGATCGTCGAGCTCGATGATGTTGCCCGCGCGCTTCGAGAGGCGCGCCCCGTTGAGGTTCACGAGCTGACCGATGAGCACCGAGATGTCGGTCTCGATGTTGTCGCCCGCAGCGCCTGCGATGGCGGTCAGGCGCCCGATGTAGCCGTGGTGGTCGGCACCCAGCAGGTAGATCTTCTCGCCGAAGCCGCGATCCATCTTCGAGAGGTAGTAGGCCGCATCCGCGGCGAAGTAGGTGTAGACGCCGTTGCCGCGGGTGAAGACGCGATCCTTGTCGTCGCCGAAGGCGGTGGTGCGCACCCAGATCGCGTCGTCCTCCTCGAACACGTACCCCTGCTCGCGCAGGCGGTCGATGGCCGAGGAGATCGGGCTCGGCGATCCGTCGGGCCCCGCCTCGTGCAGTGAGCGCTCGGAGAAGTACACGTCGAAGTGGACGTTGAAGCGCTCGAGCGAATCCTTGATCTCGGCGAGCTGCGTCTGGTAAGCCGCCTCCTGCACCTCCTCGAGGGCCTGCGCACGGTCGCTCGCGGCGAGCTCCACGATGTACGGGAGCTGCTCGCGCACCTTGCGCCCGAGCTCCTGGATGTACTCGCCCGGGTAAGCGTCCTCCGGAGCATCCTCCCCGAGCACCGCGGCGAGCACGGATCGCCCGAACTTGTTCATCTGCGAGCCGGCGTCGTTGATGTAGTACTCGCTCGTGACCTGCGCCCCGGCGGCGCGCAGCACGCGAGCCGTCGAATCGCCGAGCGCCGCCCAGCGGGTGTGCCCCATGTGCAATGGCCCGGTGGGGTTCGCCGAGACGAACTCCAGGTTGATGCTCTGACCCGCGAGCACGTCGGAGCGCCCGTAGCGCTCCCCCTGCTCGACCACGCGCCGCGCCGTCTCCCCGGCGCTCGCGGCGTCGAGCGTCAAGTTGATGAACCCCGGCCCGGCGACCTCGGCGTGCGCGATGCCGTCGATCTGCAGCGCGCGCGCGACGATCTCCTCGGCGAGCTCGCGCGGGTTCGCCCCGACGCGCTTCGCGAACTTCATGGCCGCGTTCGACGCCCAGTCCCCGTGATCGCGATTCTTCGGTCGCTCCACCTGCGTGTCCTGCTCGGTGACCTCGATGTCGGATCCGCGAGCCGCGACGAGGTCGGCGAGAATGGCGGCGAGAGCTTGAGAGAGTTCTTGTGGCGTCACGAGGATCGATTCTACCGGCGCGCCGACGCGCCCCGCGCACCGCCGGGGTGCGGAGCGCCTCGAGAATTGCGCTAGTCTGGTGGGGTTGCACATGCTCGCCTCCGTAGCTCAGGGGATAGAGCGCCGGTTTCCGGTACCGTAGGTCGGGGGTTCGATTCCCTCCGGGGGCACTGCAGCACTGGCTTCCACCGCTTCGGCGGTGGGAGCCTTTTCTCGTTCATGCGATACGCTCGCGAGTGGGTGGGTGGTCGGAACGAAAGGACTGGACACCCGATGGGACACCTGGTGTACGGCGGTACCACGTACGAGTTCGAGGATCGACTGCTCGCGCATCTGCAGGTCGTCATCGAGCGCAAACTGATGAAGATGGAGTGCTTCTTCCTGACCTGGCACCCGCAGTGCCTCGCCGACAACGAGATGTCGGTGTGGATCTCCCCGCACTCGCCGATCGCGTTCCACTTCTCGGGGAGCCGCGAGCCGAAGATCAGCAAGGCCTGGGTCGTCGCGCTGAATGCGATCTCGCACACCTCGCGCGGGTTGACGGCGATCAGCGAGCAGGACGCCGTGAAGTATCTGCGCGAGAACCCCGGCGTGCGGTAGCGCGGCGCGCGAGCGCCGACCGACGCCCGGCGTGCGGGAGCGCGGCGCCCCGCGCCGGGCGCCTCACGTCGCTGCGACGACATCGGCGATGAGCCGGACGGCCTCCTCCGGATGCGTCAGATGGGGGTGGTGCCCGAACCCGATGCCGAGCCTTCCGGAGCCGGCCGGTGCTCAGTACGCTGACCCTAGGGGTGCGCGGGGGTGCACCGGGCAGGAGCCGCGATGGAAACCGTGCTGTTCGTCTCTCAGCTGCTGGTGGTGCTCGGCTGCATCGTGATGGGCACCCGTTCGAGCGGCGTCGGCCTCGGCCTCTGGGGCGGCACGGGGGTCGCGATCCTCGTCTTCGTCTTCAGACTCGCTCCCGGAAGCCCGCCGGTCGACGCCCTGCTGATCGTGCTCGTCGTGGTGCTGGCATCATCCATGATGCAGGCGGCAGGGGGCATCGACTGGATGGTCTCGATCGCCGCGAAGCTGATCGAGCGGAGCCCGCGGCAGATCACACTGGTCGCGCCGCTCGTCGCGTTCCTGTTCTCCGTCGGTGCGGGCACCTCGAACATCCTCTATCCGCTGCTCCCCGTGATCCAGGATCTCGCCTACCGCAACGGGATCCGGCCCTCGCGGCCGCTGTCGCTGTCGGTCGTCGCGACGGGTGTGGCGCTCGCCTGCAGCCCGGTCTCCGCCGCGATGGCGGCGATGGTCACGCTCACCGACACCGCGCCCTGGAACTTCGAGCTGATCGACATCTTGAAGGTCACCATTCCCGCCGCCGTCGTGGGCATCGTCCTGTCGAGCATCGTGGTGAATCGACTCGGCAAGGACATCGCCGATGACCCCGAGATCCAGGCGAGAATCGCAGCGGGCGACCTCGCAGACCCCCACGCCGACGCTCAGGCGGTGCGCGCCGCGGTGACCGTGACGACCGCCGGCCGCAACGCCGCCGCCGTCTTCCTGCTCGGCGTCGCGGCCATCGTCGTCTTCGGACTCGTCAAGGGCCTGCGACCACTCGACGCCGCAGGCGATCCCATCGCGATGACGCCGATCATCGAGATCGTCATGTTCGTCGCGGGCACCCTGATTCTGCTGATCTCGCGCCCCAAGGTCGCGGACATCCCGACGATGACGGTGTTCAAGGCCGGCATGGTGTCGGCGATCGCACTGTTCGGCCTCGCGTGGCTCACGGACACGTTCCTCAGCGCCCACACCGACCTCATCGCGGGCGGCGTCGGCGGACTGGTGACGGCGGCGCCATGGGTGTTCGCCCTCGGCATCTTCCTCGTGTGCGTGCTCACCACCAGCCAATCGACCGCGACCCGCACGATCGTGCCGATCGGCCTCGCCGCCGGCATTCCGCTCGGGCTGCTCTCGGGCATGTGGGCCGGCGCCTTCGCCGGGATCTACCTGCTGCCCACGAACGGCTCGCAGATCGCGGCGGCGAACTTCGACACCTCGGGCAGCACGAAGCTGGGCACGAAGCTCGTCGACCACTCCTTCTTCGTGCCGACGCTCGTGCTGGCGGCCACGACCATCGCAGCGGGAGCGGCCTTCGGAGCCCTGTGGGGCGGCTAGCCCTGCCGCGATCCGGCGGGCCGGGGCGCACTCGCCCGCCCGCTGCGGCTCGCCCTGCCGCTATCGCTCGTCTCTGAACGCATCCCAGGAGCGCTTGCAGGCATGGGCGAGGGCGTCGACGCGGGCCCCGTCCTCGACGATCCAGCCGGTTCCCGGCTCGTGCAGCGCCTCAGCGGCGGCGGCTCCGAGCAGGAACTCCCGGAGGAACTCCGCCTGCACGGCGCCGAGCCGCAGACCGGCATCCGTCGCGGCATCGGCCAGCCGGCGGAACCTCGCCCCGTCGGCGCGGATCTCCTGGCTGCCGAGATACGGCTGATTGAGCAGGACGGAAGCGGCGTCCGCGCTCTCGAAACCGGCGCGGTGCGCCGCCGCGAGCCGCCGCAGCCTCTCCGGCGGCATCGTCGGCGGATCCTCGGGATCGCGCGCCTCGCCGCGGTGGTCGCCCCGATTCGACAGTGCGACGATCGAGGGGAGGCGATCCTGCTCGTCGCGCGGCACCGCCACGGCCCCGTCACGCGTCGTCGTCGTGTTCATGGTGTCGTGGAACGACAGTCGCGTGAACGATCCGCCGTGCGCGAACCCGCGCTCCAGGAAGCGGTCGGTGAGCTCGTCGCGGGTGCGCTCGTAGACGTCGACCCCCTGCGCGGCGGTCGCCGCGAACGTGTCGACCAGTCGCTGCACCCCGGCCTCCGTATCGGGGATCCGCAGGATGGGGAAGAACGAGAAGGTGACCGGGCGGATCGCGTCGACGCCCGTGAGATCGACCGGCTGCCACGGCCCCGCCGCCCGGACGCGCTCGACCGCCGCCGCGAGATCGGCTCGGGGGTCTGCGGGCTTCGGCCGGTTCGGATCCCGCACGAGTCTCGGATGCGGGTTCACGACGGCGACGATGCGCGGATCGATCTCGGCCCAGCGCCGCACCACCGAGGCCGTCGACACGTCGCTGAAGTCGTACTGGAGCCGGCGCGTGAGCTCCGGCGCGAGGAACTCGGCGACCTCCTCCGGGATCGCCGCACCCGCGTGCGGGGCGCTCACCAGCACATCGGCCTCCCCGATCGCCTCATCGAGGGTGCGCGCATCGGGATCGGAGTAGTGCACGATCTGCGCCGGCGTGAACACGGTTCCCGCGGGAATGAGGTCGAGGTCGGTCGCCGCCATGCGTTCAGCGTAACCCCGCGAGCGCGCGCTGCCCAGTGGGTGGGAGGGGCCACCCCCGCATCGCGCCCACGGGTTTAAGCTGGGTGCAGCGATTCATCCGGGCGAACTCAGTCGCGCCACCCGATGCGCCGGCGGCCCGTGGATCGGGACGTAGAGGAGCAACGAATGGCATTCGCAGACAAGGTTGCGATCGTCACGGGGGGCGGATCCGGCATCGGAGAGGCCACCGCGAAAGAGCTCGCGGGGCACGGCGTCAAGGTCGTCGTGACCGACATCAAGCTCGAGGCCGCGCAGCGCGTCGTCGATGAGATCACGTCGGCCGGCGGCGAGGCGGTCGCGATCCAGGGCGACACCGCGCAGGCCGACGACAGCCGCAAGGCCGTCGAATTCGCCGTCGAGACGTACGGCAAGCTCAACTACGCGTTCAACAACGCGGGCATCGGCGGCCCGTCCGCCCCCACCGGCGAGCTCGACCTCGACGGCTGGAACACGGTGGTCGGCATCAACCTGAGCGGCGTCGCCTACGGCCTGCGCTATCAGATCCCGGCCATTCTCGAATCGGGCGCCGCCGAGGGCGCGATCGTCAACATGGCCTCGATTCACGGCGCCGTCGCGGCGCTCGGCAACTCCGCCTACACCGCGACGAAGCACGCCGTGGTGGGCCTGACCAAGAATGCCGCCGCGGAGTACGGCCCCGCCGGGCTGCGCATCAACGCGGTCGGCCCCGGCTACATCGACACCCCGCTCCTCGCCGGAGCGCCCGCGGAGGTGAAGGAGGGTCTGGTCGCCAAGCATCCGCTCGGGCGCCTCGGCCGCCCCGAGGAGATTGCGAAGGTGGTGCGGTTCCTGCTCTCGGAAGACGCCTCCTTCGTCACGGGCGCCTACTACCTGATCGACGGCGGCTACACCGCCGTCTGACCCGTCCGCGAACGGCCCTCCGATCAGTGATCGGGGGGCCGTTCGCGGACGGGTC
>NZ_LDRK01000089.1 GCF_001477055.1 Leucobacter chromiiresistens | reverse complement strand
CGTCGAGGAGCGCATCGCCGCCCTCGAGGGCGGCACGGCCGCGCTGCTGCTCGCGAGCGGGCAGGCGGCGTCCACCTTCGCCGTGCTGAACATCGCGAACTCCGGCGACCACATCGTGTCGTCGGCGTCGATCTACGGCGGCACCTACAACCTGTTCAAGTACTCGCTCGCGAAGCTGGGCATCGAGGTCACCTTCGTGGAGGATCAGGACGACCCCGCGGCCTGGCAGCGCGCCGTGCGGCCGAACACGAAGCTGTTCTTCGCCGAGTCCATCGCGAACCCCCGCTCCAACGTGCTCGACATCCGCGCCGTCGCCGACGTCGCCCACGAGAACCGCCTCCCGCTCATCATCGACAACACCGTCGCGAGCCCGTACCTGGTGCGCCCCTTCGAGCACGGCGCAGACATCGTGCTGCACTCCGCCACGAAGTTCCTCGGCGGGCACGGCACGACGCTCGGCGGCGTGATCGTCGACGGCGGCACCTTCCCGTGGTCGCAGCACGCCGACAAGTTCCCGGGCCTCACCGAGCCCGACCCGTCGTACAACGGGGTGAGCTACACGGGCGCCGTCGGCGACGCGATCGCCTACATCATCAAGGCCCGCGTGCAGCTGCTGCGCGATCTCGGCTCCTCGATCGCCCCCCTCAGCGCCTGGCTGCTGCTGCAGGGCATCGAGACGCTGTCGCTGCGCGTCGAGCGGCACGTGCAGAACGCGCAGGAGGTCGCCGAGTGGCTCGACGCCCACGACGACGTCGCCACCGTGCACTACTCCGGCCTGCCGTCGAGCCCCTGGTACGCGGCGGCGAACCGGTACGCGCCGAAGGGCGTCGGTGCCGTGCTCGCGTTCGAGCTCAAGGGCGGAGTCGACGCCGGCCGCGCCGTCGTCGAGAACGTCGAGCTGTTCAGCCACGTGGCGAACATCGGCGACGTGCGCAGCCTCATCATCCACCCCGCGTCGACGACGCACTCGCAGCTGACCCCCGAGCAGCAGCTCACGGCCGGCGTCACGCCCGGCCTGGTCCGCCTCTCGGTCGGGCTCGAGCACATCGACGACATCAAGGCCGATCTGGAGCAGGGCTTCGCGGCGGCGCGCAAGGTCGTCGCCGAGTCGTCCGCCAACGCCTGAGCGGCCCGTGGGGCGCGGGGGCGGACGTGCCGCGTAACATTCGCCCCCGCCGGGTGCCCGCCGCGACAGAATAGGTGCTCATGGACTGGCAGACCCCCGAGGATTCGTTCCCGACCGACTTCATCACCGACGCGCAGCTGCGCGCGCTGATGGGCCGGCCGCCGATCTCGGGCGGCTGGCGCGACGGCGATCCCGTGGGCGAGCGCTCGTTCGTGCCGATCGGTGAGCTGACGACGGAGGCCGGCGCGGTCATCCCCCACGTGCGGCTGGCGTACGAGACCTTCGGGGAGCTCAACGCGCGGCGGGACAACGCGATTCTCGTCTTCCACGCGCTCACCGGCGACAGCCATCTCGTCGGACCGGCGGGCCCCGGGCATCCCACCGACGGCTGGTGGTCGGAGATCGTCGGGCCGGGCCGCCCGCTCGACACCGACCGCTACTGCATCATCGCTCCCAATGTGCTCGGCGGATGCCAGGGGTCGACGGGGCCGGGCTCGCTCGACCCGTCGGGGCGCGAGTGGGGCGGCCGGTTCCCGTACCTCACCATCCGCGACCAGGTCGCGGCCGCCGCGCGCTTCGCGGACGCGCTCGGCATCGAGCGCTTCGAGGCGGTCATCGGGGGGTCGATGGGCGGCATGCACGCGCTCGAATGGGGCATCACGCACCGCGAGCGGACCGCCCGCCTCGCCGTCATCGCGGCGCCCCCCGTGACCACGGCCGACCAGATCGGCCTGAACCTCGTGCAGCTCGAGGCGATCCGCTCCGATCCCTGCTACCGGGGCGGCAACTACTACGACGCCCCCGACGGCGTCGGCCCGCATCACGGCCTCGCCACCGCCCGGCGGCTCGCGCTGCTCAACTACCGCAGCAACACCGAGCTCGACGAGCGCTTCGGCCGAGCCTGGCAGTCGGCGGTCAGCCCGCTCGGCGGCGGCGGCCGTTTCGCCGTCGAGTCGTACCTCGACTTCCACGGGAACAAGTTCACCCGGCGCTTCGACGCGAACAGCTACGTGACGCTCGTGCAGGCGATGAACTCGCACGATGTGGGCCGCGGCCGCGGCGGCGTGCGCGCAGCGCTCTCCACGATCGATCTGCCGATCCTCGTGCTCGGCATCCCCAGCGACCGCCTGTTCACGCTCGACGGGCAGGACGAGATCGCGCGGCACACCCCCGGCAGCCTCGACGGCCCGGAGGCGACGCGCATCGAATCTCCCTTCGGCCACGACGCGTTCCTCATCGAGTTCGAGCGCGTCGGAGCGCACCTGCGGCGGCTGCTCGCCGTCTGAACTCCATGTTGGCGGCCTTCCGCCGCCTGAGCGACCTCGCAGGGGTCACACGGGGGCCTCCCACCTTCGGGTCGTAGTCTCTCCCAGTAACTTGACCGGCGCGACCGCCGGAAATCTGCGTCATCGGAAGAGGAGCCTGAGCTTGACTATCGTGCACGCGCGTTCTTCCTGGCGCGCTCTGGGAGTGGTCGCCTCGGTGTCCGCGGTGATCCCGCTGTGCCTCGCCGGGTGCGCCCCGGCCGTGGAGCACGATGCCAATGCCGCCGAGCTGCGCGCCGCACCCGACTCGAACCTGATGACGGTGCCCGTCGACCGCACCTACGCCGTCACCGACTTCACCCTGAACGCCCCGCTGGGCTCGTCTGCGCTGCACGAGGCGCTGGGCGAGCGCATCTCGTCGAGCGGCACCATGGTGGTGCGCGACGGCATGATCATGTCGGCCGAGCTGCAGGTGGCGATCGCCGACATGCCGGAGGCCTCCTTCGTGCAGACCACGCCGACGATGCTGGTGCGCGACGACATGGAGGAGACCGTGACGTCGGTCGGCACGCTCTCGGTCGGCGACCTCTCCCAGCCGAACACGAGCGTCGAGCTCCGGCCGACGGAGCTGGGCGAGGATCAGGCGCAGTTCGACGTGACCTTCGCCGTGCCCGACAACCTCCTGGTCTCGAACGCGGGGCTGCCCTTCGACGAGGTCTCCGCGCACCTGGTGCTCACCGCCCAGTAGCGCTACGACGCCGGGCGGCGCACCTGGTGGACCGGACCCGTCCCCGCGCGACTCGGTCCGCGCGCGCAACCGGCCCGCTCAGGCGAAGCGCTGCCGCCGCGTCGCATCGTGGATCTCGCCCACGAGCTCCTCGATGACGTCTTCGAGGAAGATCACTCCGAGCACCGAGCCCGCGTCGTCGTGGATGCGCGCCAGATGGATGCCGCGGCCCTGCAGTCGGGCCAGCACGTCCTCCAGCTCCGTCTCCGCGTGCACCGACTCCATCTCGCGGATGCGCTTGCCGGGAATCGGCTCGGCGACCCGATCCTCCCCGAGGCGCACCAGGTCCTTGATGTGCACGTACCCGACGAGCTCCCCCGCCGCATCGGCGATCGGATACCGCGAGAACCCGTGGCGCGCCACCGCCGCCTCCACGTCTCCGGGCGTCGCACCCGCGGGCAGCACCACCAGGCGATCCGACGGCACGAGCAGATCGCGCGCCCGCTTCGTCGTGAACTCGAAGGCGGCCGTCAGCGCCCCGCTCCGATCCTCGAGCACGCCCTCGCGCGTCGAGTGGCTGACGATGCTCGCGACCTCCTCCAGCGTGAAGGTGCTGTTCGTCTCCGACTTCGGCTCCACGCCGAACAGCCGCAGCACGCCGTTGGCGACGGCGTTGAGCGCCGCGATGATGTGCCGCAGCAGGCGCGAGATGGCGACGAGCGGCGGAGCGAGCAGCAGCACGGCGCGATCGGGCATCGAGAACGCCGCGTTCTTCGGCACCATCTCGCCGAAGACGACGTGCAGGTAGGAGACGCCGACGAGGGTCAGCACGAAGGCCGAGATCGTCACCGCCTGCTCGGGAATACCCGTCCAGTGGAGGGGTCCCTCGAGCAGGTGATGGATCGCGGGCTCCGAGACGTTCAGGATCAGCAGGGAGCACACCGTGATGCCCAGCTGGCTCGTCGCGAGCATCAGCGTCGCGTGCTCCATCGCGTACAGCGCGGTCTGCGCGCGCTTCGAGCCCGCCTCGGCCTTCGGCTCGATCTGGGATCGCCGCGCCGAGATGACCGCGAACTCGGCGCCCACGAAGAAGGCGTTCGCGGCGAGCAGCACGATCAGCCACGCGATTCCGGCCCAGTCGCTCATGCGCGCTCCCCCTCGTCGTCCGGGAGCGCGGTCGGGGCGCTCGTGTACTGCAGGCGGGCGATGCGCCGCCCGTCCATGCGGACGACGCGGAGCGTGCCGCCGTCGGGCAGCTCGACCTGGTCGCCGGCCTCGGGGATGCGGCCGAGCTCGTGCAGCACGAAGCCGGCAGCCGTGTCGTACGCATCGTCCTCGGGAATCTCGACGCCCGTCTGCTCGCGCACCTCGTCGGGGCGCAGGTCGGCGGGGAAGCTCATCTGCTCGGCGGTGCCGACCACACCCGCAGCGGCGCGGTCGTGCTCGTCGGCGACCTCCCCCACGATCTCCTCCACCAGGTCCTCGAGCGTCACGATGCCGGCGGTGCCGCCGTACTCGTCGGCGACGATCGCGAGCTGGAAGCCGCTGCCGCGCAGCTCCTCGAGGAGCTGATCGAGGTGCATCGTCTCGGGCACGCGCACCGCCTCCTCCATGAGCGCCGCGACGGGCACCTCGTCGCGCTTCGCGCGCGGCACGGCGACCGCCTGCTTCACGTGCACCACCCCGACGATGTCGTCGCGATCCTCGTCGATCACCGGGAAGCGGGAGAAGCCGGTGCGGCCCGACAGCTCGAGCACCGCCTTCGCGGGTTCGAGCCGCTGCAGGCTCTCCACCTTGAGGCGCGGCGTCATCACGTCGCCGGCGGAGAGCTCGGAGAAGCGCAGCGTGCGGTCGAGCAGCGTCGCCGTATCGGCCTCCAGCAGCCCGGCGCTCGCCGAGTGGCGCACCAGCGACGAGAGCTCCTGCGCCGAGCGGGCGCCCGAGAGCTCCTCCTGGGGTTCGATGCCGAGGGTGCGCAGCACGCCGTTCGCGCTGCCGTTCAGCACCATGACGGCCGGTTTCAGCGTCGTCGTGAAGGCCGCCTGCGCGGGCATCACGAGCCGGGCGGTGGCGAGCGGCTTGGAGATCGCGAAGTTCTTCGGCACGAGCTCCCCGACGATCATGGAGAACACGGTCGCCACGGCCACGGCGATCGGCGCGCTGATCGCGCGGCGCAGCTCCTCGGGCACCCCGAGGGCGCCGAGCGGCGCGTCGAGGAAGCTGCTCAGCGCGGGCTCGAGCGTGTAGCCGGCGAGCAGCGTCGTGAGCGTGATGCCGAGCTGGGCGCTCGACAGGTGGGTGGACGTGCGCGAGAGGCCGCGGATCACGCGGTCGAGCCCGCGCTCGCCCGCCCCGCGTCGGCGCTCCAGATCCTGGCGGTCGAGCGCGACCAGCGAGAATTCGGAGGCGACGAAGATGCCGGTGCCGAGCGTCAGCACGACGCCGATGAGCAGGAGGAGCCAGTCGTTCACCGACGGCTCCGGGAGAAGACGGTGGGCCGCGCCTCAGCGCGGCCGGTACTCGGAGGGTCGGAGGGTCTTCGAGAATCAGCGTCCATAGCCCTCCGAGGCTACCACCACAACCCGGAATCCGCACTGGGAGTATTCGCCCCTCCGCGCGCAGATGGGCGTAGGCTTGGTGCCGGTACGGCTCAGGAGCCCATACCTCCGACTACATCAATCTTGCAGAACCTGCACGAACGAGAGGAAGTCGCTTTGGCGGAGCGCACGGAGACCACCAATCAAGCTGGTCCCGCAGGAGATTTCGGCGCGAATGCGTGGCTGGTCGACGAACTCTGGAAGCAGTTCCAAGTCGACAAGAACTCGGTGGATCGGTCGTGGTGGCCGGTGCTCGAGAAGTACGGAGCCGCGCAGTCCGGCGCCGCGGCACCCGCGCCCGCCGCGCCGAGCGGAGGAGCGGCTCCCGCGACGAGCCCCATCACCACGCCGACGCAGCCGGCCCGCACCACGAAGGCGGCCCCACGCGTCGCCCCCATCCCGGCCGACGCCCCCAGCACGGCGCGCAGCGCGAACGCCGAGCAGGACGCCCCCGAGGACGACCGGGTGACCCCCCTGAAGGGCATGGCGCGCACGCTCTCGAAGAACATGGACCAGAGCCTCGCGGTGCCGACCGCGACGAGCGTGCGGACCATCCCGGCCAAGCTCCTCATCGACAACCGCATCGTGATCAACAACCACCTGCGCCGCAGCCGCGGCGGCAAGGTGTCGTTCACGCACCTCATCGGCTGGGCCCTGATTCAAACCCTGAAGGACTTCCCGAGCCAGAACGTCAGCTACGCGGAGGTCGACGGCAAGCCCTCCATCGTGTCGCCGGCGCACATCGGCCTCGGCATCGCGATCGACGTGCCGAAGCCCGACGGCACCCGCTCGCTGCTCGTCCCCTCGGTGAAGCGCGCCGAGTCGCTCAACTTCAACGAGTTCCTCGCCGCCTACGAGGATCTGGTGAAGCGCGCCCGCGACAACAAGCTCGCCGCGGGCGACTTCCAGGGCACCACCATCTCGCTCACGAACCCCGGCGGCATCGGCACCGTCCACTCCGTGCCCCGCCTCATGCAGGGCCAGGGCAGCATCATCGGCGCCGGCGCGCTCGAGTACCCCGCCGAGTTCCAGGGCGCGTCGCAGGAGACGCTGAACCGCCTCGGCATCTCGAAGACCATCACCCTCACGAGCACGTACGACCACCGCGTGATCCAGGGCGCCGGCTCCGGCGAGTTCCTCAAGCTGGTGCACGAGCGCCTCATCGGCAAGCACGACTTCTACGAGGAGATCTTCGCCGCGCTGCGGATCCCCTACAAGCCGGTGCAGTGGGCCTCCGACATCCACGTCGACGAGTTCGGCGCCGTCGACAAGTCGGCGCGCGTGCAGGAGCTCATCAACTCGTTCCGCGTGCGCGGGCACCTCATGGCCGACGTGGACCCGCTCGAGTACGTGCAGCGCACCCACCCCGACCTCGAGATCGAATCGCACGGGCTCACCTTCTGGGATCTCGACCGAGAGTTCGCGACCGGGGGCATCGGCGGGAAGCGCACCATGCCGCTCCGCGACATCCTCGGCGTGCTGCGCGACTCCTACTGCCGCAAGATCGGCATCGAGTACATGCACATCCAGGATCCGGCCCAGCGCCTGTGGCTGCGCGAGCAGCTCGAGGTGCCCTACGCCAAGCCGAGCCACGACGAGCAGATGCGCATCCTCGAGAAGCTCAACGAGGCGGAGGCGTTCGAGACGTTCCTCCAGACCAAGTACGTCGGCCAGAAGCGCTTCAGCCTCGAGGGCGGCGAGACCGTCATCCCGCTGCTCGACGCCATGCTGATCGACGCGGCGGAGGACGGCGTCGACAGCGTCGACGTCGGCATGGCGCACCGCGGCCGCCTGAACGTGCTCTCGAACATCGCGGGCAAGACGTACGGGCAGATCTTCCGCGAGTTCGAGGGGGCGCAGGCCCAGAAGGCCGGATCGGGCGACGTCAAGTACCACCTCGGCACCTCGGGCGTCTTCACCGCCCCGAACGGCACGCAGGTGCCGATCCACCTCGCCGCGAATCCCTCGCACCTGGAGACCGTGGACGGCGTGCTCGAGGGCATCGTGCGCGCGAAGCAGGATCTGAAGCCGATCGGCTCCTTCACCACGCTGCCGATCCTCATCCACGGCGACGCCGCGATGGCCGGGCAGGGCGTCGTGTACGAGACCATGCAGATGTCGCAGCTGCGCGGCTACCGCACGGGCGGCACGATCCACATCATCATCAACAACCAGGTCGGCTTCACGACGCTGCCGCTCGATTCGCGGTCGACGCCGTACTCCTCCGACATCGGCAAGGCCGTGCAGGCGCCCATCTTCCACGTGAACGGCGACGATCCCGAGTCGGTCGTGCGCGTCGCGAAGCTCGCCTACGAGTTCCGTCAGCGCTTCCACATCGACGTCATCATCGACCTGGTGTGCTACCGCCGGCGCGGGCACAACGAGGGCGACGACCCCTCGATGACCCAGCCGCTCATGACCGACCTGATCGAGGCGAAGCGCTCCACGCGCCGCCTCTACACGAGCGCGCTCGTCGGGCGCGGCGACATCACGGAGGAGGAGTACGAGCGGGCGAAGCAGGACTTCCAGGATCGCCTCGAGCGCGCCTTCCAGGAGACCCATGCCGCGCAGACCGGCTCGATCCCCGTCATCGACACCAGCGGCATCTCCGAGGTCGCCGAGTCGGGCGGCCGATCCGACCATCAGCTCGAGACCGCGGTGGATCGCACCGTCATCGAGCGCATCGGCGACGCGCACGCGAACAAGCCCGAGGGCTTCACCGTGCACCAGAAGCTGCAGCAGCTGCTCAACAAGCGCGTCGACATGAGCCGCGAGGGCGGCATCGACTGGGGCTTCGGCGAGCTGCTCGCACTCGGATCGCTGCTCATGGAGGGCACGCCCGTGCGCATGGCTGGCCAGGACGCTCGTCGCGGCACGTTCGCGCAGCGGCACGCCGTGTTCCACGACCGGGCGAACG
The DNA here is from genome assembly GCF_001477055.1 of Leucobacter chromiiresistens. Lineage (GTDB taxonomy): Bacteria > Actinomycetota > Actinomycetes > Actinomycetales > Microbacteriaceae > Leucobacter > Leucobacter chromiiresistens_A. Next base: position 7,048 of record NZ_LDRK01000089.1, on the reverse strand, counting down.
GGCAGGAGTGGATTCCGCTGCTCAACCTCTCCGAGGAGCAGGCGCGGTTCTGGATCTACGACTCGCTGCTCTCGGAGTACGCGGCGCTCGCCTACGAGTACGGCTACTCGCTGCAGCGCGAGGACGCCCTGGTGCTGTGGGAGGCGCAGTTCGGCGACTTCGCGAACACGGCCCAGGCCGTGATCGACGAGTACATCGCGGCGGCCGAGCAGAAGTGGGGTCAGCAGTCCTCCGTGGTCATGCTGCTCCCCCACGGCTACGAGGGCCAGGGCCCCGACCACTCGTCGGCCCGCATCGAGCGCTACCTGCAGCTGTGCGCCGAAGACAACATGATCGTCGCGCGCCCTTCGACCCCCGCGAACTACTTCCACCTGCTGCGGCGTCAGGCGTACGCGCGCCCCCGGAAGCCGCTCATCGTGTTCACCCCGAAGTCGATGCTGCGCCTGCGCGGTGCGACGTCGAAGGTGGAGGACTTCACCGAGGGCGGGTTCCAGCCGGTGATCGATGATCCCACGACGACCGAGCCGTCGCGCGTCGAGCGCGTGCTGCTCGTGTCGGGCAAGGTCTACTACGACCTGCGCACCGCGCTCGAGAAGCACCCCGATCCGCGCGTCGCCGTGGTGCGGGTCGAGCAGTTCTACCCGATCCCCGCGACCCAGCTCGGGCGCGTGCTGGCGCAGTACCAGGGCGCCGAGATCGTGTGGGTGCAGGACGAGCCCGAGAATCAGGGCGCGTGGCCGTTCATCTCGCTCGAGCTGTCGAAGAAGCTGGCGAACGATCGCATCCGCGTGGTGTCGCGTGCGGCGTCGGCGGCGCCCTCCACGGGTTCGGCGAAGGTGCACGCGGTCGAGCAGGAGGAGCTCATCGCGCGGGCGCTGCGGTTCGAGGAGTAGGCGCGGGAGCGCACTCGCTGCGGTCGGCGCCGCTCGGCGTCGGCGCCGCTCGGCGTCGGCACGGTAAGAGATTCGGCTTCGGTGAAAGCGTTCCGATGGAGCGGGCCTCACCGAAGCCGAGTCTCTCACGGAAGCCGGTGCGGTTCTCGCCGAAACCGGCGCCGGAGCCCTGCCGAGCAGGGGTTCAGGCGCGGCGTGGGAGGATGTGAGCACCATACGCGAACGCACCGCGTTCAGCACTCCGAGGAGCCCGATGCCCTTCTCCGACGGCGATGCCGCGCCCCGCGAACCGCTCGTGCAGCGCTCGCTGAGCCTGCGCGAAACGGTGCTCGAGCGTCTGCGCACCGCGATCATCACCGGGCGCCTCGGCGAGGGCGACGTGCTCTCCACCCCCGCGCTCGGCGCTCGACTCGGGGTGTCGGCCACCCCGGTGCGCGAGGCGATGATGGATCTCGTGCGGGAGGGCCTGGTCGAGAGCGTGAAGAACAAGGGCTTCCGCGTCACGTCGATGAGCGAGACCGATCTCGACGACCTCGCGCAGATCCGCCTCATGCTCGAGCCGCCGGCGATGCGCATCGTGGCGGGGCGCATCCCGGAGGAGGATCTTCCCGATCTCCTCGATCTCGCGCACGTCTGCCTCGCGGCGGCCGAGAACGACCACCTCGAGGAGTATCTGCGGTTCGATCGCGAGTTCCACGCGCGGGTGCTTCAGCACACCGGCAACGCCCAGCTCGTCGAGCTCGCGACGTCGCTGCGCCGGCGCACCCGCCTGTACGGGATCGCCACCGTCTCGCGCGAGGGCCGGCTCCACGGCTCCGCCCGCGAGCATCTCGAGCTCCTCGACCTGCTCGCCGCGGGCGACGGCGGGGGTGCCGAGCGGGTGCTGCACCGGCACATCTCTCACGCGCGGGCGCTGTGGGCGACGGCGCGGGAGGAATCGTAGCTCCGGGATCCGCTATTGGTCACGCGCCCATTAGACTGGGGCGACGTTAGTTTTCGCACACGAGGGAGTATCGATGACCACCTGGCGCATGCCGATCGAGGGACACGAGCAGGAGCGGCTGTGGCTGGCCTGGCCGACCAGCGGGTACACCCTCGGAGACACCGAAGCCGAGGCCGAGGAGGCGCGCACCACGTGGGCGGCCGTGGCGAACGCCGCGAGCGAGCACGAGCCCGTGACCGTGGTCGTCAACCCGGGCGATGAGCCCATCGCCGCGCGCTACCTCTCCGCCCAGATCGAGCGCATCACCGCGCCGCTCAACGATGCGTGGATGCGCGACATCGGGCCCAGCTTCGTCGTCGGCGATGACGGCCGACTCGGCGCTGCGAACTTCGTCTTCAACGGCTGGGGCGGCCAGGAGTGGGCGCAGTGGAACCACGATCAGCACATCGGCCGCATCGTGGCCGAGGCGGCCGGCGCCGAGCTGATCGACTCCGAGATGACGAACGAGGGCGGCGGCATCCAGGTGGACGGCACGGGCCGCGTCGTGATCACGAAGACGGTGCAGCTCGATCCGGGCCGCAATCCGGGCTGGACGCAGGAGCAGGTCGAGGCCGAGCTCGCACGCACCATCGGCGCGACGAGCGCGCTGTGGCTGCCGCGCGGGCTCACCCGCGATCACGACACGTTCGGCACGCGCGGGCATTCCGACATCCTCGCCGCCTTCACGAGCCCCGATCTGCTGCTCATGCACCGGCAGGATGCGGAATCGCACCCCGACCACGTGATCGCGCGCACCAACCGCGACGTCGCCGACCGGTACCGCGACGACACCTCGGCGAACTTCGAGATCATCGACCTGCCGGCTCCCGAAACGCTCCGCGACGACGAGGGCTTCGTCGACTACAGCTACATCAATCACGTCGTCATCAACGGCGCGGTGCTCGCGTGCGCGTTCGACGACCCCGCCGATGATCGCGCCCTCGCGATCCTGCGCGAGGTCTACCCCGGGCGCGAGGTGATCGGGCTCGACGCCCGGCCGCTCTTCGCCCGCGGCGGCGGGATCCACTGCATCACGCAGCAGCAGCCGAAGACCCGCTAGGCCGCGAGGTGCGGGTCGCGCGATCGCCGCGGGGCCCGCACGACGCGTCCCAGCCGCGCGCGCCGGCGCGTCTCAGCGAGGCGCGCCGGCGCCTCGCCCGGCCCGCGCCCCCGCCTCCCCCGAGGCGAGCAGCGCGGCCTCCTCGCGCAGGGCCGCTCGCACCGCGGCGAGCCCGGGGTGCCCCTCGGCGGATGCCCGGGCCGCGGTGAATACCGCGCGCTCGGGATCGCCGGCGAGGTCGATGAGGCGCAGCGCGCGCGTCGTGCCGGCGTGGAGCAGGTCGGGCAGGAGCGCCACGGCGTTGCCCGTTTCGATGAGTCGCACCTGCGCCTGCAGGTCGGCCGTCTCGTAGCGCACGTCGGGCTCGAACCCGGCGCTGCGGCAGGCCTGCAGCGCCCAGTGCCGCGACGCCGCGCCCTCCGGCTCGAGCACCCAGGGGAGCTCCGCGGCGTCCGCGAGCCGGCGCACCGCGTCGACGGCACCGGAGCCGACGCCCGGCGCCGGAAGGCCCAGGCGGATGCGGTCGGTGATCAGGGGCTGCCGGTCGAGGCCGGAGAAGCGGGGCGCCGCGTGCCCCGGGTACTGCTCGGCGATCACGAGGTCGAAGCGCCGCGTCCAGGTCTCCTCGAGCCCGGCCTCGGGTTCGTGCTGCACCATCTCGACGCGCAGACGCGGGTGCGTGTCGCGCAGCCGCCCGAGCACTTGCGGCATGAGGGCGAGCAGCGCCGTCTGGAACACGGCGATGCGCACGGTGCCCCCGACCTCGGCATGCGCACGGTGCAGCGCCGCCTCCGCGCGCTCGAGCCCGGCCAGCAGGTCGTGCGTCTCGGCGACGAGCACCTGTGCGGCGGGGGTGAGCTCGAGCGTGCGGCCCGACCGCCGCAGCAGCGGCACTCCGGCCTCGCGTTCGAGCAGCGCCAGCTGCTGCGAGATCGCCGACGGGCTGTAGTTCAACGCGTCGGCGACGGCGGCGACGGTGCCGCGGCTGTCGAGCTCCCACAGCAGGCGCAGGCGTTTCATCTCCAGCATGCGAACCCTCGATTCATCAGTTGCGCTTCACACTATTCCACAGAAACCGTCGCTGTACTTCATGCTTCCCCCGGGTCAGACTGAACGCACGGGAGCCCGCACCGATGCGCCCCGCACCGCCGTTCCGAAAGGCCCGCATGAGCACCGCCCACGACATCCGCCCGCAAGACCTCGCAGACGACGCCGTCGCGCTCGTGCGCCGCTGGCTCGCCGAAGCAGCCTCCCTGCCGGCCGACGCCTCGGCGGCGCGCCTCGCCGGGGTGCTCAGCGACCCGAACGGGCTCGACTTCACCGTGGGGTTCGTGGACGGCGTCGTGCGCCCCGAGGATCTCGCCGTGGCCGCGGAGCGTCTGCACGAGCTCGTGCCGAAGACGCCGTCGTTCCTCCCCGCGCCGATGCGCGGGGCGATCGGCCTCGGCGGGGCGCTGGCGCGGCCGCTTCCGGGGGTGGTCGTGCCGATCGCGCGGCGCGTACTGCGGCAGCTCGTGAGCCACCTCATCATCGACGCCAGCGACGCCAAACTGGGACCTGCGATCGCGAAGATCGCCCGCGACGGCGTGCGGCTCAACATGAATCTGCTGGGCGAGGCCATCCTCGGCCAGGCCGAGGCCGAGCGGCGCCTGGAGGGCACCCACCGCCTCCTCGCCCGCGACGACATCGACTACGTCTCCATCAAGGTCTCCGCGACCGTCGCCCCGCACAACCACTGGGCGTTCGACGAGGCGGTCGCGCACATCGAGCAGCAGCTCCTCCCCCTCTTCGCGCGCGCCGCCGACGCATCGCCGCAGAAGTTCATCAACCTCGACATGGAGGAGTACAAGGATCTCGACCTCACCCTGGCGGTCTTCATGCGGCTCCTCGATCGCCCGGAGTTCACGGGGCTGGAGGCAGGGATCGTGCTGCAGGCGTATCTCCCCGACGCGCTGGGAGCCATGATCCGGCTCCAGGAGTGGGCGGCGCAGCGGGTCGCCCGCGGCGGCGCCCCCATCAAGGTGCGCGTCGTCAAGGGCGCGAACCTGCCGATGGAGCTCGTCGACGCGGCTGTGCACGGCTGGCCGTCGGCGACGTGGCCCACCAAGCAGGCCTCGGACACCGGCTACAAGGCCGTGCTCGACTATGCGCTGCATCCCGAGCGGGTGCGGAACGTGCGGATCGGCGTCGCCGGCCACAACCTCTTCGACGTCGCCCTCGCGTGGCTGCTCGCGCAGCGGCGCGGAGCGGAGGAGGGCATCGAGTTCGAGATGCTGCTCGGCATGGCGGCGGGTCAGGCCGAGGCCGTGCGTCGGGAGGTGGGGCACCTGCTGCTCTACGTGCCGGTCGTGCACCCGGAGGAGTTCGACGTGGCCATCGCGTACCTCATCCGCCGCCTCGAAGAGGGGGCGAGCACGGAGAACTTCATGTCGGCCGTGTTCGAGCTGCACGATCACGCCGAGCTGTTCGAGCGCGAGCGCGAGCGCTTCCTCGCCTCCCTCGCCGACCTCGAGTCGATCACCGCCGACGGCGACCCCGAGCACTACCGGGTGCCCCGGCCGAATCGCGACCAGGATCGCCGGGCCGCAGCGAGCGACTCGGTCGCGGCGCATCTCGCCCGCCCCGAGGTCGCCTCGCGAGTGGAGGAGCGGGTGCAGGGCGGAGCCTCGGGCTTCCGCAATACCCCCGACACGGACCCCGATCTGCCCGGCAACCGGGTCTGGGGCCGCGCGATCGCCGAGCGCATGGTGCACTCGGAGCTGGGAGCCGCGGCCATCGCCGAGGCGCGAATCGCGGACGCCGAGGCGCTCGACCGCGCGATCGAGCGCGGGCGGGCCGCTGCCGAGGGCTGGCAGGCGCTCGGCGCCGACGAGCGCGCCCGCATCCTGCACCGGGCCGGCGAGGCGCTCGAGGCTCGCCGCGCCGACCTGCTCGAGGTCATGGGCTCCGAGTGCGGCAAGACGCTCGACCAGGGCGACCCCGAGGTGTCGGAGGCGATCGACTTCGCCCACTACTACGCGGCGCTCGGCCAGGAGCTCGAGCAGGTAGACGGCGCCCGATTCGTGCCGCAGCGGCTCACCGCCGTGATCCCGCCGTGGAACTTCCCGGTCGCCATCCCGGCGGGCGGCACCCTCGCCGCGCTCGCGGCCGGATCGAGCGTCGTCATCAAGCCCGCCGCGCAGTCCGCGCGGTCGGGAGCGGTGATGGTGGAGGCGCTGTGGGAGGCCGGCGTGCCGACCGATGTGCTGCAGCTCGTGCAGTTCGAGGATCGCGCACTCGCATCGAGGCTCGTCGCCGACCCGCGCATCGATCGCCTGATCCTCACCGGCGCCTACGAGACCGCCGAGACGTTCCGCGGCCTGCGCGAAGACCTGCCGATTCTGGCGGAGACGAGCGGCAAGAACGCGATCATCGTGACGCCGAACGCCGACCTCGATCTCGCCGCGCGCGACGTGGCGCAGTCCGCGTTCGGGCACGCCGGGCAGAAGTGCTCGGCGGCGTCGCTCGTCGTGCTCGTGGGCTCCGTCGCCCGCTCCCGGCGATTCCGGGGGCAGCTGCTCGACGCGGTGCGCTCGCTGCGCGTCGGCACCCCCGACGACCTGACGAGCCAGATGGGTCCGCTGATCGCCGCCCCCTCGGGCAAGCTGCTGCGCGGCCTCACCGAGCTCGAACCCGGCCAGCACTGGGAGGTCGAGCCGGCGGCGGTCGAGACCGGGCACCCGCTGGCCGTGGACCGGAACGGCGACGCGAAGCTCTGGACCCCCGGTGTGCGCGCGGGCGTGCAGCGGGGCAGCGAGTACCACCTGACCGAGTACTTCGGCCCGATCCTGGGCGTCATGACGGCGGAGACGCTCGACGAGGCCATCGACATCGTCAACGACATCGAGTACGGTCTCACGAGCGGCCTGCACTCGCTCGATCGCGCCGAGCTCGCGCGCTGGCTCGACCGGGTCGAGGCCGGCAATCTGTACGTCAACCGGGGCATCACGGGGGCCATCGTGCGGCGGCAGCCGTTCGGCGGCTGGAAGAAGTCGGCCATCGGCGCGGGCACGAAGGCCGGGGGCCCGAGCTACCTCTTCGGGCTCGGCGACTGGGTCGACGCCGAGCCCGAAG
>NZ_LDRK01000088.1 GCF_001477055.1 Leucobacter chromiiresistens | reverse complement strand
CCGATGCCGAGCGCGGCGCCGATGCCGAGCGCGGCGCCGATCTGGCCCGCGCTGATCTCGCCCGCGCCGATCTGGCCCGCGCTGATCTGGCCCGCGCCATCGACCACACCTTCTTGAAGCCCGAGGGGCGGCGGGAAGACGTGGAGCGCGCAGTGGCCGAGGCCGAGGAGCTCGGCGTCTACAGCGTCTGCGTGTCGCCCAGCGAGCTGCCGCTCGCGCTGCCCGCCGGGAGCGTGCTCCAGGTCACGGCGGTCTGCGGCTTTCCGAGCGGCAAGCACCGCTCCGCCGTCAAAGCCGCGGAGGCGGAGTTCGCCGTGGCGCAGGGCGCCGACGAGATCGACATGGTGATCGACGTCGGGGCCGCGCTCGACGGGCGGATCGATGCGGTCGAGGCCGACATCCGGGCAGTGCGCGCCGCGGTGCCCGCGCCCACCGTGCTCAAGGTGATCATCGAATCGGCCGCGCTCGACGACGAGACGATCGTCGCGGTGTGCGGTGCCGCGGAGGCCGCCGGAGCCGACTTCGTGAAGACGTCGACGGGCTTCCATCCCGCGGGCGGGGCGACCGTGCACGCTGTGGAGGTGATGCGGCGGGCCGTGGGGGATCGCCTCGCCATCAAGGCGTCGGGCGGCATCCGCAGCCGAGAGGACGCCGAGGCGATGCTGCGCGCCGGCGCGAGCCGGCTCGGCCTCTCGTCGAGCCGGGCCGTGCTCGCGGGCGGAGCGGGTTCGGCCGGGTACTGAGCGGGGAGTGTTGCCGCCCGGCGTGCGGAGGGGGGCGCCTGCTCGCTTGAGCATCGTCGGTCGGGGGGCTGCCCGCTTGAGCGTTGTCGGTCGGGGGCCTGCCCGCTTGAGCGTTGTCGGGTGCTCAACAACGGATGCCCCGAAACCTTGGAATCGAACCCGTGGTCTCGACCTCGTGAGTGTCGGTGGTGCCGACCAGGCTTGTCCCATGGAGGCCGCACCGTTCTTTCCCGACCCGCAGGGCGCCGAGCTCGATGCGGTCGTGACGGCGATCGCCGCGGTCGAGCGGGAGATCCGCGGTCTCGAGGGGCGCAAGCGGGCGCTGCTCGCGCAGGTGCGGCAGGTCTCCGAGGCGGTGTGCGCAGCTGAAGGCCGCACCGGGCGAGCCGCCGAACTGGTGCATCGTGCGGCGTCGGCGGAGGTCGGGTTCGCGCTCGGCATCGCCGATCGCAGCGCGGAGGCCCTGATCGAGCGATCGCACGATCTGTGCACGCGATTCTCAGAGGTCCACGACGCGCTCTCGTCGGGGCGCATCTCGGTCGCGCACGCCTCCGCCATCGCCGACGCCGGGCTGATCATCGCAGATCCGGTCGCTCGTGAGGCGTTTACGCGGGCAGCCGTGGAGGTCGCGGAGGCCGAAACGCCGAACCGGGCGCGTCGGGCCGCGAAGGTGCTCGCGGAGCGGTTCGCCGAGCGAACGCTCGACGAACGATGCGCGCGTGCCGCCGAAGCGCGACGGGTGTGGGTGACGCCGCTCGACGACGGGATGGCGGAGCTGCACGCGGTCGTCGATGCGGCGCTCGCCGCGGCCCTGCACGACCGTCTGACTCGGATCGCGCGGGAGCAGGTGGACGCCGATGCGGCGGCGGCTGCTGCGGGCGAGAGCGGTGAGCGGGACATCGGCGGGGTCGTGCCGCGTACGCTCGATCAGGCGCGGGCCGACCTCTGCACGGAGCTGCTGCTCAACGGCGACCCGTCGCAGGTGTGGCGCGCGCACGGAGGGGTGAGCGGCGAGCGGATCGACGCGCGGGTGCAGGTGATCGTGCCGGTGAGCGTTCTGACCGGGGATGCCCCCGCGGTGGGCGCCCCCGCCACGCATACCGGCCTCCCGGCGCCGGCGATGCTCAGCGGGTACGGTGCGATCAGCGCGGACCGCGCGCGGCTGCTCGCGGGTCTCTCCCGGGGCTGGGACCGAGTCGCCGTCGACCACGCGACGGGCGAGGTGCTCGCCGTGGATCGGTACCGACCCTCCGAGGAGCTTCTCCGATACCTCCGTGCGCGGGATCAGCACTGCCGGTTCCCCGGCTGCCAGATCGTGCCGTTCCGCGCGGACGTCGATCACACGCACGACGCAGCCCGGGGAGGCGCGACGTCCGTCGTCAACCTGGCGGTGCTGTGTCGAAGACACCACACGATGAAGCATCACGCCGGCATCGAGATGACGCAGCATCCCGATGGCGCGGTCGACTGGACGACGCCGCTGGGCCGCCGAAAACGGGAACGGCCGCCATCTCGGGTGATGTTCGGCCCCATCGCAGACGTCGGTGGCGGCACGGAGGTCCCGCAACACGAGCAGAGCGCTGCGGCGTGAGCATGGCCTCGTGAGCACGGTGTCGTGAGCACGGTGTCGTGAGCGCGGTCTCGTGAGCACGGTGTCGTGAGCGCGGCTGCATGAGCGCGGACCGAACACCGCGGCCCGAACACCGCGGCCCGAATGCCGGCGCGCCTCAGTCGTCGTGGACCTGCAGCTCCTGGCCGGCCCGCCACACGGCGACGGTGAGTGGGGGCGCGCTCGCCGCGATCTCGCGCAGCAGTTCGAACTCCACGCGATCCGCGTTGCGCCGGTGCACCGCGGCGTCGGTGCCGCCCGCCCGGGCGGCGAGGCGCGCGAGCCCGAATTCGGCGAGCAGCCCGCGGTCTTCGAGCATCTCGTCGCGGAGGGCGCGCACCACGAAGTCGTCGACCTCGGGCGTCTCGGCGTATGCGGTGGCGGGGTCCTCGCCGTCGCGCACGAGGTGCTCCAGAATGGTCTCGCGTTCGAGGCGGGCATCGGAGCGCAGCTGCACGAGCCGCTCGGTGGTGAGGTGCAGCGCGGTCATCGCTGCACCCGCACGGCGCCCGTCTCCGACGTGATGGGCACGCGCCGCCAGGGCAGTTTCGTGGGTTCGGCCTCGAGTGAGGGCAGCTGGAAGTCGAAGCGCGATTTCACGGCCAGCAGCACGAGGAGCAGCCAGTTCCCCTCGATGATGAGGCGGCTCTCCGTGAGCGACTGCACGAGCAGGGCGATCATCACGAGGAACGGCCAGAGTGCGCTGGTCGCGTACGTCAGCGGCGGCCCGTAGCCGCGCCGCGGCGGGTCGACGGCGCGGAACCAGACGCGCCACGTCGTGAGGACGATGAGCGGGGCGAACGCGAGCAGCCCCACGATTCCGAGCTGGAACCAGACGTCGAGCCACGCGTTGTGGGCGCTCATCACCTGGATGCCGGCCTTCTCGTCGAGCGAGGCGAAGGGCTCGGCCCACGGCGCCCAGTAGCTCACCCAGCCCCAGCCGAACCAGGGGCGCTGCTCCGCCAGGTCGATGACTTTCTGCCAGGTCTCGACCCGGCCGGTGAGGTCTCCGCTCTTGCCGAGCAGCCCGAAGACGAAGTCGCGCGCGAACAGCACGAGCCCGATGGCCGTCACCAGGACGGCTCCGCCGGTGGCGTAGAGCGGCACGCGGCGCTCGGGCCCGAGCCTGCGGGCCCAGAGGGCGAGGATCAGGCCGACCACCACCGCGGCGAGCGCGACCCAGACGGTGGCTCCGCGGGTGAGGAGGATCGTGCCGAAGGAGACGACCACCCAGAACCATCCCCGCACGGGGCGCACGAGGCCGGCGCGCAGCTGGATGCCGAAGATGATGAGCCCGAGCAGGGCGATGAACCCGAGCAGCACCGAGCTCGCGACGAGGCCCTGGATGGGGCCGCCGGCGAACAGCAGGTCGCGGCTCCAGTAGAGGAGCTTCGGCACCTTGCCCGTTTCGGGCACGTCGACGAAGCCGTCGATGAAGTTCTGGAAGACGGGGCGCTGCACGAAGACCGCGACGATCAGCTCGAAGACGAGCGAGAGCCCGATGAGGTACCGCAGCGCGGTGCCGAGCGTGCGCAGCACCTCGTGCCACGACAGCACGAAGGCGATGACGACGGCGAGCAGCGTGGTGGCGAGCTGCCCGAGCACGCCGAGCACGCTCTCGAAGCGGTACTGCGACCAGAGGATCGACAGGATCGCGAGGCCGAGGAACCAGTAGAGCGGCGCGGGCAGGCGATACCAGCGGAACCGCTCCGGTCGCTCGCGCACGAAGATGACGACTCCCCACACGACGAGCGCTGCGGCGAGGCCCAGGAAACCGGCCCATCCGACGAGGTTGCGCACTCCGTTGCTGCCCAGCGCCAGGATGAAGACGCAGATCGCGAACGCGCTCACACCGAGTCTGGTCTTGCTCTCCGACATAGTCGGTATGGTAGTTCATGCCCCGCGATGGTCGGTGCGCGCAGGCGGCCCCGACTCGGTCGATGTGCGACGGCCGAGAGACGGTGGCGGAGGAGTGACGTGCTGATCTTCATCGAGAACACCCCGCGCGCGTACGCGTGGGGGTCGACCGAGGCGCTCCCCGACATGCTCGGCACGGCCCCGACGGGCGAGCCGCAGGCCGAGCTGTGGCTCGGCACCCACCCCGGCAGCCCGGCCCACGTGGCGAAGGCGACCCCGGTGCAGCACACGCTCATCGACCTCGTCGAGAGCGATCCCGAGCGCTACGGCGTCGATGGCGGCCCGCTCCCGTTCCTGCTGAAGGTGCTCGCGATCGGCGCCCCGCTGTCGCTGCAGGTGCATCCGAATCGCGAGCAGGCGGCGGCGGGGTTCGCCGCGGAGGAGCGGGCGGGCGTGCCCCGCGATGCCCGCGAGCGCAACTACTGCGATCCGACGCACAAGCCGGAGCTGCTGGTCGCGCTGACCGAGGTGACCGCGTTGAGCGGGTTCCGCGATCTGGCGCACGCTCGTGAGGATCTGCTGCTGCTCGCCGCCGCCGCCCGCGAACTCGGCCGCGCCGCGGGGGCGGCGGGGTTCGAGCGCGCCGCCTGCCGCCTGGTCGGGCGCGACGCGGGGGAGCTGCGGCGCGACTTCCTGACCTGGGTGTTCAGCCGCGAGGCGGCGATCTCCGACGCCCTGGCCTGCCTGTCGGAGGTGCTCGCGGCCGCGGAGTCCGGTGTGCTCGGGTTCTGGGAGCGCGCCCTCGAGGAGGGCGCGGTCGATCCGGATCGCCTCGCCGCGCTCCGCGCCCTCGCCGCCGCGCATCCGGGCGACCCGGGGGTGCTCGTCTCGCTGCTGCTCCATCTCGTGCGGCTCGCCCCGGGCGAGGCGATCTACCTGGGCGCGGGGCAGATCCACGCGTACCTCTCGGGCGTCGCCGTCGAGGTGATGGCGTCCTCCGACAACGTCCTGCGGGCGGGCCTCACGCAGAAGCACGTCGACATCGGCGAGCTGTGCCGCATCGTCGATACGGGAGAGCTCGCCGATCCCCGCTTCACCGCCGAGCGGCTCGGTCACGGGGTGCTCGCGTGGCGCCCCGCGGTGCCCGAGTTCCAGCTCGTGCGCGCTCGCGTGCGCGAGGCCGAGGCGGAGGCGGGCAGCGGCTACGCGGCGTCGGAGGCCGCCACCCGCGTCGATCTTCCGGCGCACGCCCCCGTCGTGCTCGTCGTGACCGCCGGCAAGGTGCGCATCGAGCGCTCCGATGCGCAGCCCGCCGAGGTGGTGAGCGCGCGCCGGGGCCAGTCGCTGTACGTGTCGGCCGGCGAGCCGATCTGCATCACCGGGCACGGGGAGGTCTTCCTCGCGACCGTGGGGGTCGGCGAGCGCTGATCGGCCTGCGAAGGCGAGTACACTGATCCGCGTGTCGAACGCCGAATCCGAAGCCCCCGCCTCGCGCACCTCCGCAGCCCCCGCCGCCGCGCGGTCCGCTGCGCGCGCTCCGGAGCGGGGAGCGGGCGGAGTCGCATCGGCCCTGCCGGGATCGGCGGCCGCCTCGGACCGCCTCGGCGGTCTCGGCCGCGTGCTCATCGCCGTGTACATCGTGCTCGCGCTGGCCGCGACCTTCCGCTCCGTCTACCAGATCATCGCGAAGTTCGACGAGGCGCCGCTCGCGTACTCCCTGTCGGCGCTGTCGGGCGCGGTCTACATCGTGGCGACCATCGCGCTCATCAAGCGCCGCGGTGTGTGGCGCGGCATCGCCTGGGGGGCGCTCATCTTCGAGCTCTGCGGCGTGCTCGTGGTCGGCCTCCTGAGCATTCTGGAGCCCCAGCTCTTCGGCCATCCGTCGGTCTGGTCGTTCTTCGGGAGCGGCTACCTCTTCATCCCGCTCGTGCTGCCGGTGCTCGGGCTGATCTGGCTCCGCAGCACGGCTCGTGCAGGATCCGCCTGATGCAGATCATCGAATCGCTCGACGCGATCCGCCCCGCCGATTTCGCGTCCGGCACCTGCGTCGCCATCGGCAAGTTCGACGGCCTCCATCTCGGGCACCAGGCGATCCTCGAGCGCATGCGCACCGCCGCCCGCTCCTCGGGCGCGCGCAGCGTCGCCTTCACCTTCGCGAACCACCCGCTCAGCTACCTGCGACCCGAGGCCTGCCCCCGTCCGCTCATGAGCCGCGCGCAGCGGCTGGAGGCGATCGCGGGTCTCGGTCTCGACGCGTGCGTGATGGTCGAGTTCGACGAGGCGTTCGCGTCGATCCCCGCCGAGGAGTTCGTCGTCGACGTGCTCGTGAACAGGCTCAACGCGAAGCACGTGCTCATGGGCGCCGACTTCCGCTTCGGGCATCGCGGCTCCGGCGACGGGGCGCTGCTGCGCGCGCTGGGCGAGCAGTACGGCTTCACCGCCGAGGTGCTCGACTGGGTCGAGGACGACGAGGCGGGCCAGGTGTCGTCGTCCCGCATCCGCGAGGCGCTGCTCGCGGGCGACGTGGAGGGGGCGGGGCGCATGACGGGCCGCCCCGTCGCAGTGCGCGGCGAGGTGGTGCACGGCGACGCGCGCGGGCGGGAGCTCGGATTCCCCACCGCGAATCTCGGCGGCGTCGTCGAGGGGCTGGTGCCCGCCGACGGGGTGTACGCGGGCTGGGCGGTGCTCGACGGCGTCTCGCACGCCGCCGCGATCTCGGTCGGCAACAACCCGACGTTCACGCCCGACGAGGTCTCGCGCGTCGAGGCGTACCTCCTCGACTTTTCGGACGACATCTACGGTCGCACGCTCGAGATCCGCTTCGCGCACCGCCTGCGCGGCACGGAGCGGTTCGACGGGCTCGAGGCGCTCGTCGTGCAGATGCACGCCGACGTGGCGCGGGCACGGGAGCTGCTCGGGGCCTGAGTGCGCCCGCCGCGAGCGCGCTCTCGCGATCCTCCCGGCACCGGATGCTAGAATCGGTGGCACGGTCGCGCTTTCGACGGTTCGCGAGTCCCATGCCGCGCATGAGGTCAGGCTCCGAACCCGCGAGCGACCCGCGACTCGGTACGCGTTCCGAGACTGCAACTCGCCGATCAGGAGATCCATTGGCATCCACCACTGCCACGCGTCAGCCCCAGACGAAGAGCGGCGCGCAGCGCGGTCAGTCGCGCTCGAACGGTCGCCGCAAGCACACGCACAACGAGGGCATCATCCCGCTGCTCGCCCGCGCCGTCCGCGAGGTCGAGGCGTCTGCGCAGCGCGGCAAGGCGACGCCCGCGAACCGCACCAAGTTCCACGTGATCGCGCTGCTGATGCGCGAGGAGCGCGCCCGCGTCAAGACCGACGAGCAGGTGAGCGACGCGGAGCGGGCCGAAACGCTGAAGCGCCTCGACGGCGTCGCGTCGATCCTCGCGAAGACCGCGGCCCGCGACACGAGCCTCATCACGCTGCTCGAGCCGACCGCGCCGATCACCGACGCGACGCGACTGCTGAAGCGCAAGATGCTGACGCAGGCCGGCATCGAGCTGCCCGAGGAGGAGAAGGCGGCGCCCGAGCCCGCCCGCGCGATCGTGCCCCCCGAGCTGGCCGAGCGGCAGGTGGAGCCAGCGGGCATCGAATCGCGCATGCGCGCGAACCCGTTCCTCAAGCCCGATCTCGCCCCGCCGAAGCAGCCCACCCCGGTCGTGCGCCTCGCGAACTGGGAGCTGCTCGGGCCGCTGCTCAAATCGTTCGAGCAGGGCGGCGGCGGTTCGGCCTGCATGGAGCTCCCGGAGCCCCCGGTGCCGGATCGCCTCGCCCCCGCCGGGCGCGAGCTCATGCCGCACCAGGCGCGCTTCCTCGCGAGCGTGCGCGACGGCCACCGCAGCTTCCTGCTCGCCGACGAGCCGGGCCTCGGCAAGACGGCGCAGTCGGTGCTCGCCGCTTCCGTCGCCGACGCCTACCCGCTCCTCGTGGTCGTGCCCAACGTGGTGAAGATGAACTGGGCGCGCGAGGTCGAGCGGTGGACGCCGCAGCGGCGCGTCACCGTGATCCACGGCGACGGGAACGACGTCGACGCGTTCGCCGACGTGTTCATCGTGAACTACGACATCCTCGATCGTCACCTGAGCTGGATCTCCGACTTCGGCTTCGCGGGCATGGTCGTCGATGAGGCGCACATGATCAAGAACGTGCAGTCGCAGCGATCCCGCAACGTGCTCGCGATCTCGGAGCGCATCCGCGAGCGCACCCCGGGGGTGTCGCCGCTGCTCATCGCGCTGACCGGCACGCCGCTCATCAACGACATCGACGACTTCCGGGCGATCTGGCGCTTCCTCGGCTGGACCGAGAGCGACAGGCCCGGCCCCGAGCTCATGGCGCAGCTCGAGAACAACGGGTGGACGCCCGCCGATGCGGCGTTCTACCCGGAGGCGCGCCAGAGCGTCATCGACATGGGCATCGTGCGGCGCCGCAAGATCGATGTCGCCGCCGACCTGCCGGCGAAGCGCGTCGTCGACCTGCCGGTCGAACTCGACGACGAGATGGGGCGCGGCATCCGCGACGCCGAGGCGCAGCTCGCGAAGAAGCTGCTCGACCGGTTCCGCGCGGTGAAGCGCGGCACGCTCGGCGAGAAGCTCGACGACGCCGCGATCATCCGCATGGTCGCGTCGCAGGAGCTGGAGGAGTCGCACGCCTCCGCCGACGGGCTCAACGTGTTCACGATGGTGCGTCAGATCGGTCAGGCGAAGGCGCAGCTCGCGGCCGACTACGCGGTGCAGCTCGCCCGCTCGGTCGGCAAGGTCGTGTTCTTCGCGAAGCACATCGACGTGATGGATCGGGTCGAGCGCCAGCTCGCCGAGGCCGGGCTCAAGACGGTGTCCATCCGCGGCGACCAGACCGCGGCGTTCCGCCAGGAGCAGATCGACGCCTTCAACCAGGACCCGGAAGTCTCGGTCGCGGTCTGCTCGCTGACCGCCGCGGGCGTCGGCGTGAACCTGCAGGCGTCGTCGAACGTGGTGCTCGCCGAGCTCAGCTGGACGGACGCCGAGCAGACGCAGGCCATCGACCGCGTGCACCGCATCGGTCAGGAGGAGCCCGTCACCGCGTGGCGCATCGTGGCTGCGCAGACGATCGACGCGAAGATCGCGGAGCTCATCGACAGCAAGGCCGGTCTCGCCGCTCGCGCGCTCGACGGGGCGGCCGCCCCGGCGGAGGACGCGGATTCGGTGCAGCTGCTCGCGCTCGTCAGCGTGCTCGCGCAGGCGGTGGAGCGCGAGGGCGCGTAGGCGTGTTCGGGTGCTGGTCGCCCGGAACACGCCCGCGCCCGGGCCGCGCGGCGTCGGCGCAGACTCGCCGTGGCAGGTTCGATGCCGGATTTTGGCGAGAATGATCGTATCCGCGTCGATTCTGCCAAAGCTAGGGTGGTACGGGGCGGTTCCGCCCAGTTGCTCGCGCGCCGAAGAATGAGGAGTCGCATGCGCATTGGTGTCCTGTGCTCGGGGGGCGACAGCCCCGGAATGAACGCCGCGATCCGCGGAGCGGTGCTCCGCGGCGTCGAGGTGCACGGCTTCGAGATGGTCGGCTTCATGGACGGCTGGCGCGGCTTCCACGAGGACGACCGGATCCCCCTCGACCGCGCCGCCGTGCGCGGCATCTCACCGCTCGGCGGCGTGATCCTCGGCACGAGCCGGGTGCAGCCGTTCGTCTCGGGCCGCGGCGACGAGGCCGACATCCGGGTGATCCGCGACCGCGTCGACGCCTACGGCCTCGACGCCTTCCTGCTCATCGGCGGCAACGGAACGCAGACCGTCGCGCAGATGCTCACCGATCACGGCATTCCCGCCATCGGGCTTCCGAAGACCATCGACAACGATCTCAGCGGAACCGACTACACGTTCGGCTTCGATACCGCGGTCTCCATCGCCTCCGAGGCGATCGACCGCCTCCGCACCACCGGCGACTCGCACCGGCGCTGCATGGTGCTCGAGGTCATGGGGCGGGACGCCGGGTGGATCGCGCTGCACGCCGGCATGGCCGGCGGCGCGCAGGTCACCCTCGTGCCCGAGTTCCCCGAGTCCATCGAGCAGATCAGCGAGTGGGTGCTGAGCGTGCGCGACCGCGGCCGGTCATCGCTCGTGGTCGTCGCCGAGGGCTTCCGGCTGGCGGGCGGTGCCGCGCAGACCACGCGCGACGGGCTCGACGGGTTCGGGCGCAAGCGGCTCGGCGGGGTCGCCGAGGTGCTCGCGCCGCTCATCGAGCAGCACACGGGCATCGAGACCCGCGCGACCGTGCTCGGGCACGTGCAGCGCGGCGGATCGCCCACCGCCTTCGACCGGGTGCTCGCCACCCGCACGGGCATCGCCGCCGCGGATGCCGCGCACGCCGGGCAGTGGGGCACCATGGCGGGTCTTCGGGGCGACCGCATCGCGATGGTGCCGCTCGCGGAAGCCGTCGGCCACCTGAAGACGGTGCCGGAGGCGCGCTACGAAGAGGCCCGGCTCAACTTCGGCTGAACGGGGCCGCGTCAGACGGCGAGGCGCTCCTGCACGTCCTTGAGCGACGGGTTCGTCGCCGTCGACCCGTCGGGGAAGACGAGCGTCGGCACGACCGCGTTGCCGCCGTTCACCGACTTCACGAGCTCCTCCGTGCCGGGCGTCTCCTCGATGTCGACGACGGTGTAGCCGATGCCGGTCTTGTCGAGCATCAGCTTCAGCCGCTTGCAGTACCCGCACCAGGTCGTCGAGAACATGGTGACCGTGCCGGATTCGGGCGTGAACTCGCTCAGCGTTGCAGTACTCATGCGCACAGCGTACTCTCCGAAGCCCCGGTGCGACTGTGCGCGTCCCCCGGCGACGCCCCCGATCTCGCGCCCAGGTGAACGGGGCGTGAACGGCGACCCCCCCAGCTTGACCTGCCGGAGGCGAGGTGGAACCATGATTACGGCGCTTGCGGGGGCACCCTCCGGGTTCACGGGAACGTGAACGAGAGATGACTTCGCCGGTGTTCGACAGGACCCCCCGACCCCGAACCGAAAGACGCCGGTGGAACTCACCATCATCGTGCTGCTGGTCATCGTACTGGCCCTCTTCTTCGACTTCACGAACGGTTTCCACGACACTGCGAACGCGATGGCGACGCCCATCGCGACGGGTGCGCTGAAGCCGAAGACCGCCGTGATGCTCGCCGCGATCCTCAATCTCGTCGGGGCGTTCCTCTCGACCGAGGTCGCGAAGACCATCTCGGGCGGCCTCATCAACGAGGGCGGCGACGGGGTGCTCATCACGCCCGAGCTGATCTTCGCCGGGCTCATCGGCGCCATCGTCTGGAACCTGGTGACCTGGCTCTACGGGCTCCCCTCGAGCTCGTCGCACGCCCTGTTCGGCGGACTCATCGGCGCCGCGATCGTGGGGGCCGGCGTCGCGGCGATCAACGGGGGCGTCTTCCTCTCGAAGATTCTCATCCCCATGGTCGCCGCACCCCTCACCGCGGGCATCGTCGCCTTCACCGCCACGAAGGCCGCGTACGCGATCACCCGCCGCCACGACGGCAAGAAGGACGGGCGAGGCCGGTTCCGCTACGCGCAGATCGCCTCCTCGTCGCTCATCGCCCTCGCGCACGGCACGAACGATGCGCAGAAGACCATGGGCGTCATCACCCTGACGCTCGTCGCCGCGAACCTCCAGGAGCCGGGCACCGGGCCGCACCTCTGGGTCGTCGTGGCCTGCGCGCTCGCGATCGCGATCGGCACCTACTCGGGCGGGTGGCGCATCATCCGCACGCTCGGCGCCGGGCTGACGCAGGTGAAGCCCGCCCAGGGCTTCGCGGCCGAGACGAGCAGCGCGGCCACCATCTTGGCGTCGAGCCACCTCGGGTTCGCCCTGTCGACCACGCAGGTCGCCTCCGGCTCGGTCATCGGCTCCGGCCTCGGCCGCCGTGGATCGAGCGTGCGCTGGCGCACCGTCGGCCGCATCGCCTCGGGGTGGCTCTTCACCCTGCCCGCCTCCGGCGCGGTCGGCGCGATCGCCGCAGCCATCGCGCACACCGGCATGGTCGGCGTGATCATCGACGCGGTGCTCGGCTTCGCCTTCATCATCTTCATCTTCTGGCGCTCGCGCCGCAACAAGGTCGACCACTCCAACGCGATCCCCGCGCCCGACGTCGCCGAGTCGGGCTACGCGGTGCGCATCCGCAAGGCCAAGGTGAAGGTGCCCAAGTCGAAGGCCGGCGCCCCGGCGCCCCTCAACTCGGTCGCGCAGACCGCGATGCGCGATGACGAGGCCGCGCGGGAGGCGGCCCGCGAGGCCGCTCGGGAGGCGGCGCTCGCGGCCGAGCGCGCCGGCGATGCGCTTCCCGGCGGGTACGGGCCCATCCCGACGCGCAGCGCGCGCGGCACGCAGCAGCAGGAGGGCGACCGATGATCGACTGGGCGGCATTCCTCATCGTCTTCGGCTCCGCGCTGGTCTCGGCGCTGTTCGTCGTATCCCTCTACTCGCTGGGCCTCCGCTTCCTCGCGACCCCCGCGCCGCCGGCGCGGCTCGCGGACGGATCCGTCGCGCCCAACGGGCCCTCCCGCGACGACGAGGACGACGACGTCGACGCGATCGGCCGCCCGCGGTGGGCGACGGTGCTCGCGAACATCTGCTTCGGGCTCTCCGTGCTGGTCGTGCTCGTCGGCATCTTCCTCATCGTTCCCGCGTTGCACTTCTGGTGAGGCGCCCGGAGTAGTGTGACCGCATGACTGCGACCGCACTGCACCGCATTCCGACACTCGTCGCCGGCCTCCGGCACAGCCACGCGCGCGGCATCACCCGGCCCGAGGAGTGGCGCCGGGAGCAGCTCACCCGCCTGCGGGCGCTGCTGCAGGATCGGGGCGCCGATTTCGAGGCCGCGCTGCGCTCCGATCTCCGCAAGTCGGGAACCGAGGCGGTGCTCACCGAGATCGGCTTCCTCGTCTCCGAGATCGACCACGCCCTCGCGCACCTCGCACGCTGGATGCGGCCGCGGCGAGTGCGGGTGCCGCTCGCCGTGCAGCCGGCCACGGCGAGGATCGTGCCCGAGCCGCTCGGCGTCGTGCTCGTGATCGCCCCCTGGAACTACCCCCTCATGCTCGCGCTCTCACCGGTCATCGGCGCGCTGGCGGCGGGCGACTCCGTCGTGATCAAGCCGAGCGAGCTCGCGCCCGCGACATCCCGACTGATCGCCCGGCTCGTGCCCGACGTGCTCGACCGCCGCGCGGTCGCCGTCGTCGAGGGCGGCGCACCCGAGACCACGGCGCTCCTCGCCGAGCGCTTCGACCACATCTTCTACACCGGCAGCGCCCGTGTCGGCCGCGTCGTGGCGCGCGCGGCCGCCGAGCACCTCACCCCGGTCACCCTCGAGCTCGGCGGCAAGTCGCCCGTCTACGTCGACGACACGGTGCCCCTCCACCTCGCCGCGCAGCGCATCGCCTGGGCGAAGTACATGAACGCCGGCCAGACCTGCGTCGCACCCGACTACGTGCTCGGACGGCCCGAGGTGCTCCGCGAGCTGGCCCCGCTGCTCGCCGAGGCCGTGCACGCGCTCTACGGCAGCGCCCCGCAGCAGAACCCCGACTACGGCCGCATCGTGAACGATGAGCACTTCGACCGGCTCGTGGGCTACCTCGCAGACGGCGACGTCGTGTTCGGCGGCGAGCACGACGCGGCCGACCGCTTCCTGGCGCCCACCGCGCTGGCCGGCGTCGACCGCGCCGCCCCGGTGATGCGCGACGAGATCTTCGGCCCGATCCTGCCCCTCGTCGACGTCGCGGGGCTCGACGACGCGCTCTCCCTCGTGAACGGCCGCGAGAAGCCCCTCGCCGCGTACGTGTTCAGCGCCGACGGGGAGACCCGGCGCCGCTGGGAGCGCGAGACGAGCTCGGGAGGGCTCGGTTTCGACGCGCCCGCGCTCCACCTCGTCGTACCCGACCTGCCCTTCGGCGGAGTGGGGGAGAGCGGCATCGGCGCCTATCACGGCGAGCGATCGTTCCGCACGTTCAGCCACGAGAAGGCGGTGCTCGCGAAGCCGCTGACCCCCGACACGCTCGCCGGCACCATCATGCCGCCCTTCACACCCCGCAAAGACGCGATCGTGCGCCGGTGGCTCGGCAAGCTGCGCGAGCGCAGCGTATGACCGGCTTCGGATCGGCCCGTCGCTAGGATTGCCCTGTGGAAGACCCCCAGAACAGCCGAGACGCCGCGGGCGCCGGCGACGCAGCCCAGGAGCTGCCCCTCGGCGTGCGGGTCGCGGCGGCCTGGTCGTGGCGCCTCGTGCTCATCGGGATCGCCCTCGCCGGGTTCCTGTGGCTCGTCGTGCAGGTGCGCATCATCGTGATCCCGGTGCTCGTCGCCATCCTGCTCACCGCGCTGCTCGCCCCCGTCGTGCACTGGTTCGAGCGCCAGAAACTGCCGCGGTGGCTCGGCGTCGTCTTCGCGCTGGCCCTCTTCGTCGCCCTCGTCTGGGTGCTGCTCACCCTCATCATCACGCAGCTGCGCGACGGCCTCGGCGACGTCGCGAGCCGTTCGGAGGAGGTGTGGTGGGAGATGCTCCGGTGGGCGGAGGCCACCTTCGGCATCTCCGCCAACGAGATCGGCGCGTTCACCGACCAGCTGTGGAAGACCGTCGACGAGCACCAGTCGGAGCTCTGGAACGGGGCGCTCGGCGTCGCCACCTCCGCCGGCCAGTTCGTCGCCGGCCTGCTGCTCACCATCTTCTCGCTCATCTTCATGCTGATCGACGGCCAACGCATCTGGAACTGGGTGCTCGGATTCCTCCCCGCACGCGCGCACGCACCGGTCGACGCCGCCGGCCGGGCCGGGTGGGTGTCGGTCGGCCAGTACGTGCGCGTGCAGATCTTCGTCGCCTTCGTCGACGCGGTCGGCATCGGCGTCGGAGCGGCCGTGCTCGGCGTGCCCCTCGCGATCCCGATCGCGATCCTCGTCTTCCTCGGCTCCTTCATCCCGTTCCTCGGCGCCATCAGCACCGGTCTGCTCGCCGCCTTCGTCGCCCTCGTGTACAACGGGCCCGTCACGGCGCTCCTCATGCTCGGCGTCGTGATCCTCGTCAACCAGATCGAGGGCCACGTGCTGCAGCCGCTCGTCATGGGCAGCGCGGTGCGCGTGCACCCGCTCGGCGTCGTACTCGCCGTCTCGACGGGTGCGCTGCTCGCCGGCATCCCGGGAGCCCTGTTCGCCGTTCCCCTCGCCGCGGCCGCCAACTCGATCGTCAACGTGCTCGTCAAACGGCAGTGGGAGACCGGCGTCGACCCCGTGGCGGAGTACCACCGCAGATATCAGATGCACCACCGTGCCAAGCACCGGGCGCGAGCCGTCGCCCGGATGCGGCGCAAGGAAGGACGTTCATGACCGAGCAGACCACCGCACCGGTGCTCGAGGACTTCGAGCGGGCGCTCGACGTCGTGCACCGGGTGACGCAGCGCACCCCGCTCGAGACCTCACGCTACCTCGCCGAGATCCTGCACGTGCAGACCGTCTACATGAAGTGCGAGAACCTGCAGCGCACGGGAGCGTACAAGCTGCGCGGCGCCTACTACCGGCTCACGCAGCTCACCCCCGAGGAGCGGGCCCGCGGCGTCGTCGCGGCGTCTGCCGGCAACCACGCCCAGGGCGTCGCGTTCGCGGCGCGCGAGCTGGGCATCAAGGCCACCATCTTCACCCCCCTCGGGGTTGCACTGCCGAAGCTGCAGGCGACGCGCGGGTACGGCGCCGAAGTGGTGCTCGAGGGCGCCACCTTCCACGAGACGAACGCGGCCGCGCAGCGCTTCGTCGCCGAGACCGGCGCCGTGTTCATCCCGCCGTTCGACCACGAGGCCGTGATTCACGGGCAGGGCACCGTCGCCCTCGAGATCCTCGACTCCGCACCCGAGGTCGAGACGATCGTCGTGCCCATCGGCGGTGGCGGGCTCGTCTCGGGCGTCGCCGCTGCGGCGAAGCTGCGCGCCGAGCGCGACGGCACCCCCATGCGCATCATCGGCGTGCAGTCGGAGAACGCGTCGCCGTTCGTCGCCTCGCTCGACGCGGGCGAACCCGTCACCATCCCGACGAAGCCCACCATCGCCGACGGCATCGCCGTGGCCCGCCCCGGGGACCGCACCTTCGAGTACGTGCGCGACTACGTCGACGAGGTCGTCACCGTGAGCGACGACGACATCGCGCGCGCCATCGTCGTGCTGCTCGAGCGCGCCAAGATGGTCGTGGAACCCGCGGGCGCCGCCGGCGTCGCGGCGATGCTCGCCGGCAAGGCGCGGGTGAGCGGACCCACCGCCGTGATCCTCTCGGGCGGCAATATCGATCCGCTGCTGCTGCAGCGCGTCATCGGGCACGGGCTCGCCGCATCGGCGCGCTACATGAAGCTCCGCATCCTGCTCCCCGACGTGCCCGGCCAGCTGGTGCGCACGGCGTCGATCGTGGCGGAGCACAACGCGAACGTCGTCGAGGTGATCCACACGCGCCACGCCACCGAGCTGCCGATCAGCGAGGTGGAGCTCGAGCTGCACATCGAGACGCGCGGCCACGATCACGGCGAGATCGTGGCGCAGGCGCTGCGCGACGCCGGCTACATCGTGCGCGTGGGCGAGCGCTACTGAGCGGGCTTCGGTCTCTGAGGCGACGCGCGTCGCGCGGCGCCGAGCGCCTGCTCGCTCGCCGAGCCCCTGCTCGCTCGCCGAGCGCCTGCTCGCTCGCCGAGCACCTGCTCGCTCGCCGAGCGCCTGCCAATCCGACGCGCGCGGCCGAGGGTCTCGGCGGCTCGGCAGGGCTTCGGCGCCGGGCGCGCCGTTCGGGCGCGCCGTTCGAGCGTGCCGTTCGAGCGGAGGAGCGGAGGAGCGGGGGAGCGGGGGGTCAGAGCGGCAGCGGCGCGCCCGCCTGCTGCGCGTACAGCGCGATCGCGCG
>NZ_LDRK01000087.1 GCF_001477055.1 Leucobacter chromiiresistens | reverse complement strand
CGCGCGAACGCGTCGCGCGCCGTGGCGGGGGTGAGGCCCCGCTCGTACGCGCCGGCGATGGAGGCCTCGCTGATGCGGCGGGTCGAGGCGACCCCGATGTGCTCGGGCCGGGCGAGCGCCACTAGCACCTCCTCGTCGCGGGGCGGCAGCGGTCCGGGGACGACGACGCTGAGGTCGGGCTGCACGTAGACGCCCGCAGCCGTCGCGGGCATGGCGGCGGCCACATCGGCGGAGATGTCGGCGGCGTCGTCGGTGCCGGCGGCGTCGCCCCCGGCGAGCAGCGCGTCGGCGACGTCGGTGCAGCGGCCCGCGACGGTGAGACCGAGATACTCGGCGAGCCGCGCGAAATCGGCGACTGCTGCGAGGTCGGCAGCGGGGAGCAGGGGATACTCCTCGGGCACCGATGCGGCGAGCGCCCGCACATCGCATCGAGGTCGAGCCGCAGCCGACCACTCGGCGCGCAGCGGGGCCGGCATCTCCCGCAGCGCGGCCCGGGCGAGCGCGATCCAGCGCTCGACGTGGCCGCGGCCGAGCCAGGCACCGGAGCCGGATGCGGCGATGAGGAGCTGGTCGTCGACGAGCGCGGTGATGAGGTCCGCGCGCAGCAGCGCGGCGAGCGCGAGCGCCACCTCGTCGGGCTCGATCGCCGTGGCCTCCGCCAAGTGCTTCACGGTGGCGACGGCGATGCTGCCCGACCGGTTGAGCTTGCCGGGGCGGTCGCGCAGCATGCGCAGGCACTCGGCCGCCTGCCCCACCGCGGTGAGGGCCGAGGTGAACCAGACGCTCGTATCGACGTCCTCGTCATCATCGGCCACGGGGCCGGACGGCAACAGGTCGGCCGCGCGCCGCGCGTCATCCGATCCGGCCGAGGCCAGCGCCTCGTCGAGCACGGCTTCGACCTCGGGCAGCGCGATGGCCGCATCCCCGTCCCGGCCGAGCAGTCCGAGTCCCCGGAGCTGCTCGATGCGGGCCGCGTCGGCGGAGCGCGGATCGCGCACCGCGGCCAGCTGCGCGCGATCGAGCGGCGCGAGCGCGCGGGTGATCGAGTCGGGCTTCAGGAGCTCCGACGCGAGCCCGATCGGATCGGTGATGCTCGCGTGCGCATGCGGCCGCCGGGCGCGGACCAGAGCCGCGAGGGTGTCGCGATCCATCTCCGCGATGGCGGAGGCGAGCGCGAGTGTGCCGCTCATCAGCGCGTCCGACCTAGCGGCCGGAGAGCTTCCGGGTTTCCGTGCGGCGGCGGCGCTGGGTCAGGATCAGCAGTGCGATCAGCAGCACGAAGCCGATCGGCAGACCGATCATCGAGATGCCGTACACGAGGGGCCAGAGACCCTCGGCGAGGGCGAAGCGATCGTTCATCCCCACGATGAGGGTCGCGAAGAAGGAGAGGAGCGCCAGCGCGATGATGGAGAGCGACGCGTAGGCGAGGATCCGCTCGAGGATCGACGGGGTGCTGGGTTCAGGGGACATCCGCTCCATTTTATCGGCATCCCGGCTCCGCGCGAGAGCAAGTTCCCCCGCTAGAATTGGCTGAATGCTCGGGGAGCGCGCTCGCGAACGAGCGCGCGGGCTCCGCGGCGCATCACGAGGAGACGGAGGGGAACGAGGCATGCCGAACGGCAAGGTCAGGTTCTATGACGAGGCGAAGGGCTTCGGGTTCATCCAGGGGGATGACGGCGCGCAGGTGTACCTGCACGCGTCGGTCGTGCCGGAGGACGCCGACATCCAGGCCGGAACGCGTCTGGAGTACAGCGTCGCCGAAGGGCGGCGCGGCCCGCAGGCGCTCTCCGTGCAGGTGCTCGACACCCCGCGCCTCGCGAAGCGCAGCCGCAAGTCGGCCGACGAGATGGCGGTGATCATCGAGGATCTGGTCAAGCTGCTCGACGGGCTCGGCGAGCGTTTGAAGCACGGGCAGTACCCCGAGCGCTCGCAGTCGCGCAAGGTCGCGACGATGCTGCGGCGGGTGGCGGATGATTTCGATGTCTGAGACCGAGCTCTCGCCCGACGCCGTCCTGCTCGCCGCGCGCGACCAGGCGCGCGCCGCCCTGGCGGAGATCACCGACCCCGCGATGATCGGCGCCGACGCGGGATACGAGGTCGAAGAGCCCCGCGTGCTCACGCTGCTCTTCGAGTGCCGTCTGGCGGGCTACCCCGGATGGCGGTGGGCGGCGACCCTCGCCCGCACGAGCGACGACGCCCCGGTGACGGTGCTCGAGGTGGAGCTGCTCCCCGGGCCCGACTCGGTGATCGCCCCCGACTGGGTGCCCTGGTCCGAGCGTCTCGCGCAGTACCGCGAGGGGCACGCCAAGCAGGCGGATTCGTCGGGGGAGGCGGACGACGAGGCGGCGGACGCCGAGGACGACGAGCTCGAGAACGATTTCGAGGACGACCTCGACGGCGTCGACCTCGACGAGGACGGCGACGCGTTCGACGGCGATTCGGACGACGACGATTCGGATGGCGACTCCGATGACGACGACTCGGACGGCGATGATTCGGACGACGACGATTCCGATGACGAGGACGACTCCGAGGACGAGGACATCGACGACGACTCCGACGACGCCGAGCTCTTCGACGAGGACACCGATGACGTCGACGACGAGTCGGACGACGACTCCGAAGACGACGACTCCGAAGACGACGACTCCGAGGAGTAGCCGCCCCCGCCGCGCGCGGAATACGTAGATCTCCCGGATCCGGTTCCGCGCGCCGCTGCATATCGTGGGTGCAGGGCCGGGGCGTCCGGGGCCTTCCTCCCGACGGGCGCCCCGGAACAGAAGCGGATGCGCGTCGCGATCGCTGCGGCGATGCCCGGGCGCTCGCGACCCCCGCTTCCCGTCGGGCCCGGAGCTTACCCCCTAGGCGCCCGGGCCCGACGGCCCGCCCCGCACGGGCGGGCCGTCCCGGCGCCGCTCGCGCTCAGCCGAGGCGCTCGAGCACGTAGTCGATGGAGGCCACGAGAGCGCGCACGTCGTCGGGCTCGATCGCGGTGAAGGTCGCGATCCGCAACTGGTTGCGGCCGAGCTTGCGGTACGGCTCCGTATCGACGACGCCGTTGGCGCGCAGCGCGCTCGAGATGGCTGCAGCATCGACGGAGTCGTCGAAGTCGATCGTGACGACGACCTGCGAGCGATGATCCGGGTCCGAGACGAAGGGCGTGGCGACCGCCGTGCGCTCGGCCCATTCGTACAGCACACCCGACGACTCGGCCGTGCGGGCGGCGGCCCACGACAGCCCGCCGTTGGCGTTGATCCAGCGCACCTGCTCGTCCATCATGCCGAGCGTCGCGAGCGCCGGGGTGTTGAGCGTCTGGTTCTTCCGAGAGTTCTCCACCGCCCCCGCGAGGTTCAGGGTCTCCGGAATGTAGCGGCCCGAGGCGGCGACCCGCTCGATGCGCTCGATCGCGGCAGGCGAGACCAGCGCGAACCAGATGCCGCCATCCGAGGCGAAGTTCTTCTGCGGGGAGAAGTAGTAGACGTCCACCTGGTCGGCGTCGAAGTCGATGCCGCCGGCGCCGCTCGTCGCATCGACCACAGTGAGCGCACCCGCATCTCCCGCCACGCGACGGACGGGAGCCATCACGCCCGTCGAGGTCTCGTTGTGCGGGTAGGCGTACACATCGACGCCCGCGACCGGCTCCGCCGTCGAGCGCGAACCGGCATCGGCCGCTCGCACATCGGGCTCCTCGAGGAAGGGAGCCGCGCCCGCCGCCTTCGCGAACTTCGCGCCGAACTCGCCGAACGTGAGGTGCTGACTGCGGTGCTCGATGAGCGAGTGCACAGCCGAATCCCAGAACGTCGTGGCACCGCCGTTCGCGAGCAGGATCTCGTAGCCCTCGGGCGCCCGGAACAGCTCGGCGAGGCCGGAGCGCACGCTCCCCACCAGGTCCTTCACCGGCGCCTGACGGTGCGACGTGCCCAGAACGCGCGGCTGCAGCGAGCCGAGGAAGGCGAGCTGCTCGTCTCGCACCTTCGACGGGCCGCAGCCGAAGCGGCCGTCGGCGGGCAGAAGCTCAGTGGGGATCGTGATATCAGCCATGAGCGCAATTGTATCGAGCGCAGACAGCCGGACCGCGTCGCGGGGTCGCGATGGCCTAAGCTGGACGACGGACCCGAAAGGACGGCGATGACGGATCTGATCGACACGACCGAGATGTATCTCCGCACGATTCTGGAGCTCGAGGAGGAGGGGATCGTCCCCCTGCGCGCTCGGATCTCCGAGCGCCTCGGTCACTCGGGGCCCACCGTATCGCAGACCGTCGGACGCATGGAGCGCGACGGCCTCGTCGTGGTCACCGATGATCGCCGCCTCGCACTCACCGTCGACGGCCGCAGCAAGGCGATCCACGTGATGCGCAAGCACCGCCTCGCGGAGCGTCTGCTCGCCGACGTGATCGGCCTCGAGTGGGCCTACGTGCACGAGGAGGCGTGCCGCTGGGAGCACGTGATGAGCGAGCAGGTCGAGCGCAAGCTCCTCGGCATCCTCGGCAATCCCACCGAATCGCCCTACGGCAACCCCATTCCGGGTCTCGACGAGCTCGGCGCCGTGCGCGCCGGCTCGTTCCAGACCGGGGTGACGGGGCTCACCGAGCTGCTCATCGATCCCGACGCCGTGGTCGTCGCACGCATCAAGCGGCTCGCCGAGCCGCTGCAGGTCGATCCCGAACTGCTCGAGCAGCTCGCCGCGGCCGGGGTGCTCCCGGGCAAGCGGGCGTCGTTCAGCCGCAGCGGGCACATCGTGCACGTCGAGGTCGAGGGATCGAGCGAAGCGATCGATCTGCCGAGCGAGGTCGCCGCCCACATCTTCGTCTCGCAGTAGCGAACAACGCAGTACCCGAGGAGCCGACATTGCCGTTGCTGACACCCGACGCCCACCTGCGAGACATCGCCGACACCGTAGCGCGTCGCAGCGCGGCCGAGCCCGAGTTCCAGCAGGCCGTGCGCGAGGTGCTCGAGACTCTGGAGCCCGTGCTCGCCGAGCACCCGGAATACATCGAGGCCGGCATTCTGGAGCGCCTCGTCGAGCCCGAGCGGCAGCTGATCTTCCGGGTGCCCTGGACCGACGACACCGGGCGCGTGCGGGTGAACCGCGGCTACCGCGTCCAGTTCAACTCGGCGCTCGGCCCCTATAAAGGGGGGCTCCGCTTCCACCCGAGCGTGAACCTGTCGGTCGTGAAGTTCCTGGGGTTCGAGCAGATCTTCAAGAACGCGCTCACGTCGCAGCGCATCGGCGGCGGCAAGGGCGGATCGGACTTCGACCCGAGCGACAAGAGCGATGCCGAGGTGATGCGGTTCTGCCAGAGCTTCATGACGGAGCTCGTGCACCACATCGGCGAGCACACCGACATCCCCGCCGGAGACATCGGCGTCGGCGGTCGCGAGATCGGCTACCTCTTCGGGCAGTACCGGCGCATCACGCAGCGCTACGAGGCGGGCGTGCTGACCGGCAAGGGCATCGGCTGGGGCGGGGCGGAGGTGCGCACCGAGGCCACCGGCTACGGGGCGGTGTTCTTCGCCGAGGAGATGCTGCTGCGCGCCGGGCAGGGGATCGACGGGCGCCGCGCCATCGTCTCGGGCTCGGGCAACGTCGCGACCTACGCCATCGAGAAGATCCAGCAGCTCGGCGGCACGGCCGTGACGGCATCCGACTCGAGCGGGTACATCGTCGACGAGCGGGGCATCGACGTCGAACTGCTCAAGCAGGTCAAAGAGGTGGAGCGCGCCCGCATCTCCGCGTACGCCGAGCGCCGCCCGGGCGCGCACTTCGTCGCATCGGGCTCGGTGTGGGACGTGCCGGGGGAGATCGCATTCCCGTGCGCCACCCAGAACGAACTCGACGGCGACCATGCGCGCACACTCATCGCCGGCGGCCTGCGCGCGGTCGCCGAAGGTGCGAACATGCCCGCAACCCCGGAAGCGGTCGCCCGTTTCCGCGAGGCCGGCGTGCTCTTCGCCCCGGGTAAGGCGGCGAACGCCGGCGGGGTGGCGACCTCTGCACTCGAGATGAGCCAGAACGCGGCCCGTTCTCGGTGGGATCGGGACAAGAGCGAGTCGCGGCTCCGAGACATCATGCGCGACGTGCACGCCTCGACCTACGCCGCCTCGGAGCGGTACGGGCGGCCCGGGGACTACGTGCTCGGAGCGAACTCCGCGGCGTTCGAGACGGTCGCGCACGCGATGCTCGCGCAGGGAGTGATCTGAGGCGTGATCGCTCGGCATCGAGATATTTCGCGGCGGCTGCAGGCGAGTCCGGGCGCATGTTTCAGCGGTACTTGAAGGTTTCGTGACCCGAGCGTGACATATTCGTGATGTTCGGTTACGCTTTAACGGTCGCGGCCCGCAGGGGCTGCACCTGACGCAGACACCAGTTGGCAACAGTAAGGCAGATATACACGTGACTCAGCACTCCAGCACGGACATCGTGCTTCCGAGCGAGCTCGTCGGACGCACTCCGTCGCGAGCGAAGCGGATCGTACAGATGGCCGGCGCAGCTGCACTGAGCCTGGGCATGGTCGGCACGTTCTCCATCCCGGCGTACGCGACGAACGAGACGCCCGCCGGTGTCAACGAGGTTCCCGACGGGTTCCTGGCCGCGCAGTCGCTTCAGACGAGCACTGCCGCGCCGGTGGCGAACGTCGTCGTCGACGCCGAGGGCAGCGAAGCCACTGCGGTCGCCGCCGAGAAGAAGGCAGCCGCTGACGAGGCGAAGGCCGAGCAGCTCGCCGAGCAGCAGGCTGCAAACGCCGCAGCTCCTGCCGAGGGCGGCGCACCCGCCGCGGCGGGCGAGGCGCCCGAGGCTCCGCAGGAGGGCGACGTTCCTCCCGGAAGCGGCGCACAGGGCATCGTCGACGCGGCGCTCGCGCAGCTCGGCGTCAACCAGGACTGCACCGCGCTCGTCGAGAAGTCGCTGCGCGCCGTGGGCATCCCCGCGGGCGACCTCGGCACGCAGGTGCACGAGTACACCGCACTCGGCGGAACGGTCGTCACGAGCGGCAACTACGCTCCCGGCGACATCCTCGTCTTCCCGGGCCAGCACGTCGGCGTCTACATCGGCAACGGCCAGGCCGTGCACGGCGGCTGGGGCGGCACGACCCGCATCGGCCCGATCGCTCCCGGCGGCGAGACCGGCCTGACGGTGGTCCGCTTCTAACCCTCACGGGTGCACGCGCTCAAGCGGGCGGGGTTTCGACCCCGCCCGCTTTCGCGTTCCCGCCCCGCCGACCCTAAATTGTGCGAGCGGGGTCACTTCTCGTGGGTGTCGCACTGTCGACACGCACGGAAAGCGACCCGGCTCGGGCCGGGTGCGGGCGAGGAGGGTAGGGGTGGTGCGCTAGACTCGCATGGGCCGGTCGACCGGCCCCGCGCCCCGGTAGCTCAGTGGATAGAGCACTTCTCTCCTAAAGAAGGTGTCGGAGGTTCGATTCCTCTCCGGGGCACCCTTTTACGGCGCACAGCGCACAGCGCACAGCCCGCGTCGTGCGGCGCGCACGACGCGGCACGCAGAAGCCGGCGGGTTGCGCGAACTCGCGCCTACTCCTCGGCGTCCGGGTCGGCCGCGCCGGTGCGGCGACGCGCAGAGTGAGCGATCACGCCGCCCAGTATCCCGAACGTGAGGCCGAGGGAGATCCACAAGCCGATATTCCCCGTCAGCGTGCCGATGATCACGCCGGCGATCAGCCCGAACGGGACGCCGTACGCGATGAAGTTGGCGAGCTTCTCGTCGCTCTGCGACGATGCGCCGTCGTGGTCCTCGTGCTCCGCCATGCATCGAGCGTATCCCGCGGGGCGCGCCGTTTCCACTGCGAGGTTCCCGTGGGCACTCGGAGCGGCTCTGCGGGCTCGCGGTCCGAGAGTGCGAGCTCGCGCCCCTGTCGCTGAGCGCGGTTCCGCCGCCCGCGCCGCCCGCGCCACCCGCGCCGCCCGCGCCCGCACCACCCGCGCGAAACCGAGGGTCTGCATTGATCGCGAGGGAATCGGAGCGTCAGAAATC
Source organism: Leucobacter chromiiresistens (assembly GCF_001477055.1). Lineage (GTDB taxonomy): Bacteria > Actinomycetota > Actinomycetes > Actinomycetales > Microbacteriaceae > Leucobacter > Leucobacter chromiiresistens_A. The sequence continues at coordinate 16,073 of NZ_LDRK01000087.1, read as the reverse complement.
CTCACTCTCACGCGAACCCCTCCTTCTCGCGCGAAGCCCACCGCGAAGCCGCACGCGAAGCCCACCGCGAAGCCCCGCGGGAAGCCCCAGCGCACAGCCGCCGCGCGAAGCCTCAGCGCGAAGCCCCCGCGCGCAGCCGCCGCGCACCGCCCCGGGGCAGGCGCGAGAATGACGCAGCCCCTCCGTGCCGAGGCGCGAAGGGGCTGCGTGCGGATGCGTACAGGTCAGGCAGCGACCTCGTTCCGCTTCGCGGCGCGCACTCGGAACCACAGCGCGAGCTCTTTCGCAGCGCGGCCGGTCGTGAGGGCGTCGGGGGACTCCGCGATGTCGGCGAACGAGTCGCGGAAGCCGGGGAGCGCCGCTGACGTCTGGTTCTTCATCGGATGGTAGCCCATGGTCCACTCGTCGAACTGCCGCTCGAGCGTCAACTCGTCGATGAGGATGCGCACGTTGGTGTGGCGGACGTCGCGGCGGATGGTCTCCATGAGGGCGTCGACCGCCTCCGGCGGGCCCTCGAGGAACTGGATGAACTGGTCGTTCTTGTACAGCAGGATGCCGGTGATGTCGACCGACTGGTTGTGCTGTCGCGCCTGCACCAGGAGCTGATCGAGGTCGTCCTGGTAGAAGCGGGTGACCGCCTCGCTCGAATAGACGAGGGAGCGCAGTGCGCCTTCGGGGAGGGAAATGCTTCCCGTGGCGGGATGTGACTCAGGCAATGCTGGCTGCCCCTTCCTCTGATGGCTGCAGGGTTTCGAGTGCGTGCATCGCCTCGGCGAGCGAGGCGAACTCGCCGACCGGTCGCGAGTACATGTCGCAGACGACGTTTCTCGTATCGTGTTCGACATCGATGTATCCGAGGAACTCGCCGCCTCGGCTGCCGACGTAGAAGCCGTGTTCTACCTCCGCCCAGACGACGTCGGTGTTCGGGGGACTGATCGTGCTCATGTCTGAGCCTTCCTGCGACGTGTTCATCGGCTCCAAGCTGAGGCCGCGCACGGCGCCCGAAGCGCCGCAGCCGCCCGACAAGTGTATCGGTCGGTGACGACAGCGTCCGTAGGAGTGCAGAATTGTCAGGCGCTGCCCGACTTCGCCGCCGTATGGGCGATGAGTACTTCGGCAGCGTCGCGCGCGTGACGCGCGGCCGCGGGGTCGTCGCCGATGGCGGCGGTGCTCTGCGCGCCCTCGGCGAGGATCGCAAGCTGCGCGGCGAGCGACTCGGTGCCGCCGGCTGCGCGCACCAGCTGCGACATGCAGCGCTGGAACGACGCCTTGTGATCCTGCACGATCTCGGCCACATGGGCGTGCGTTCCGCCGAGCTCTCCGAATGCGTTGATGAAGGCGCAGCCGCGGAACGCGGGATCGCGGAACCAGCCATCGAGGTAGTCGAACACGGCGAGCAGCCGGTCGCGGGTGCTCGGCCCGGCTGCGTCGACCCGCTGCGAGAGGCCCTGCTCCCATTCCCGGTGCCGGCGTGCGAGCACCTCCGTGATCACGGCGTCTTTGGAGGGGAAGAGTGCGTAGAGACGGCGGAGGGAGACGCCGGCGCTCGAGCGCACCTCGTCCATGCCCACAGCGGAGAAGCCCTTGCGGTAGTAGAGATCTTCCGCTGCGCTCGCGATGCGCTCCCGTGCCTCGTCGTCGTCCATGCGCACAGTCTACTTGACAGAGAACGCGCGTTCTCGTACAGTGAACCACGAGTGAGAACGATCGTTCTCGCCAGGAGAGGAGCACATCATGGGCTACATCACCGTCGGCACCGAGAACAGCGCACCCATTGAGCTGTACTACGAGGATCAGGGCAGCGGGCAGCCCGTCGTCCTCATCCACGGCTATCCCTTGAACGGCCACAGCTGGGAGCGCCAGACCCGCGAGCTCCTCGCCTCCGGCTACCGCGTCATCACCTACGACCGCCGCGGATTCGGCAACTCGTCGAAGGTGCATGCGGGCTACGACTACGACACCTTCGCGGCCGACCTCAACACCGTGCTCGAGACCCTCGACCTGCGCGACGTCGTGCTCGTCGGCTTCTCGATGGGGACCGGCGAACTCGCGCGCTACGTCGGAACGTACGGCCACGAGCGCGTCGCGAAGCTCGCGTTCCTCGCCTCGCTCGAGCCGTTTCTCGTGCAGACCGACGACAACGCGGAGGGCGTGCCGCAGAGCGTCTTCGACGGGATCGCCGAGTCGGCGCGGGCGGATCGCTACGCCTGGTACACGCAGTTCTTCTCCGACTTCTACAACCTCGACGACACGCTCGGCTCCCGCATCAGCCAGGAGGCCGTGACCGCGAGCTGGAACGTGGCCACCTCGAGCGCCCCGGTCGCCGCGTACGCCGTCGTGCCCACCTGGATCGAGGACTTCCGCGGAGACGTCGACGCGGTGCGCGAGAGCGGCAAGCCGACTCTCATCCTGCACGGCACCGCAGACAACATCCTCCCCATCGACGCGACCGCGCGTCGCTTCTCGAAGCTCGTGCCGAATGCCGAGTACGTCGAGGTCGAGGGCGCGCCGCACGGCCTGCTGTGGACTCACGCCGATGAGGTCAACGAGGCGCTCGCCGCCTTCCTCGCGAAGTAGGTGCCGGCGACCCCGCGGAGCCGGAGCGGTGGCGCGCGCAGAACCGGAGCGGTGGCGCGCGCAGAGCCGGAGCGCTAGCGGATCACTCCCCGCTGAACGGCGGGGAGATCAGCAGTTCCGCCCGCTCCGCGAGGAACGACGCGAGGGTCGGCGCGCCCGTGAGGGGTGCGCCGTCCCTCCAGCGCACCCGCACCTCGCCGGCGTCGAACCCGACCGGTCCGGCGCCGGCGAGCGCGGCCCGCGTCGCGGCCGAAGCTCCGTCGAGCGGAATGGGGCGAGCGTCGTAGTTCACCGCGTCGCCGATCGCGTACCCGCCGCGCAGGGCCGCGGCTGCGATCTCCCGTCGCTCTTCGCGCGAAGCCGACTGGTAGCCGGGGCGCCCCCGCTCGGCGGCGCGCGTCGCGTGCCCCAGTTCGGACAACTCGCCGGATGCGGTGAGCAGCAGCGATCCGACGCGCCACACCTCGCCGACGGGCCGCATGACGGCCGGTCGCATCACCAGGAAGCGGCGCCGGGGCGCGACGTACTCGGCCAGGAACTCGCGCGCCACCCCGGCGGCGTCGAGGCGCGCGGCGGTCTCCCGGCACGCGTCGCGAGCGCGGCTCACTGCCGCTGCGAAGTCTTCGGGCGTCTCGGGCACCCGCACAGTGTAACGCCGGCCCCGCGCACGCACTAAGCTCGGTCTGATGAGCTCCGTGCACGTCGCCCACCGATTCAGCCGCGGAGCGATCGTGCGCGCGATGCTGCTGGTGCTCGTCGGCGCGACCGGGGTGCAGCTGTCGGCAGTCTTCGCGGTCGGCCTCTTCGAGCCGCTCGGCGTGCTCGGCACGAGTTCGCTGCGCCTCGCCATCGCCGCGCTCATCCTGGTCGCGCTCTTCCGGCCGAAGCTGCGCGGTCGGTCGCGGGCCGAGTGGCTCGGCATCGTGCTCTACGGGGTCGCCATGGCCACGATGAACGCGATGCTCTATCTCGCCGTCGATCGGCTGCCGCTCGGGATCGCCACCACGCTCGACTTCCTCGGGCCGTGCGCGGTGGCGCTGTTCGCGTCGCGCCGAGCGCGGGAGGGGCTGCTCGCGGTCGTGGCGCTGCTGGGGGTAGCGCTCATCGCGGGGTTCGGCGGGCCGCTCGACCCCCTCGGCATCGTCTTCGGGCTGCTCGCGGGTGCCTCGTTCGGGCTGTACACCCTGCTCGCCGCCCGGGTGGGCCACGCCAGCGGCGGCCTGCAGGGCGTCGCACTGTCGGTGGTCGTCGCCGCGATCCTCACCCTGCCGTTCTCGGTGCCCGCCGTGCCGCTCATCGCCCCGCCGCACCTGCTCCCGCTGATCGCGTCGGCGCTGCTCGGCACCGCCCTGGCGTTCACGGTCGACACGCTCGCGGGGCGACTCACCTCGGCGCGCGTGCTCGGCGTCTTCTTCGCGTTCGACCCCGTCGTCGGAACGATCGTCGGAGCCCTCTTGCTGAGCCAGGTGCTCACTCCGGCGGCGCTCGTCGGCGTGATGCTCGTGGTGCTCGCCGGTGCGGGCATCGTCTGGTCCGCGGGAGCGGACGCGGGCTCGGGAGCGGGCGGAGGCGGGAGCGGTGACGGGGCGGACGGCGGTGCCGCCACCGGGACGCCCGGGCCGCCCGGGCCGCCCCGACCCGCTCCCTGAGCCGCAGACCACGATCGGCGTACACTGGTCGGATGAGTGAGAACGCGGGCCGGCAGTCGCTCGAGATCGAGCGCAAGTACGAGGTCGCGGCGGATCTGCCGCTGCCGCCCGACTCCGCCTTCGCCGAGACGGGACTCACCGCCGCTTCGCCGATCACGTACGAGCTCTCGGCCGTCTACTTCGACACGAGCGACGCGGATCTCGCGCGTCGCGGCCTCGCGCTGCGGGTGCGGCACGGCGGGTCAGATGCGGGGTGGCATCTGAAGGAGCGCGGCGCGTCGGAGGTGCAGGAGCTCTTCTGGCCGCTGGACGACGCGATGCCCGACGGGGTGCGGGCCGAGCTGCGGGCCCGGATCGGCGGAGCCGCCGACGCGGTCGCGCCGATCGCCGAGCTCAGCACGGAGCGCACCGTCGTCGTGCTCGCGGATGCCGCGGGGGCGGAGCTCGTCGAATTGGCGGACGATCGGGTCGAGGCGTTCGATCGCGTCACCGGCGTGGCTCGCGCCTGGCGCGAGTGGGAGGCCGAGCTGCTGCCCGGCGCACCGCGCGCGGCGCTCGACCTGGTGGAGCCGGTGCTGCGGGCCGCGGGCGCCGAACCGTCGCTGAGCGTGGCGAAGATCGCGCGAGCAACGGGACGGCTCGTCGACGCGGCGAGACGCTCGGGCGCCGAACCGGAGCGGATCGCGGCGCTCGAGGCGCTCGACGCCTCGGATCGGGCTGCCGCGGATGCGGCGTCCGCCGAGGGCGCCGCCGCCGAGAGCCCCGCTGGGAGCGCCGCCGCGGAGCGGCGCACGGAAGGAGATGCGCAGTGAGCCGGAGATCGACCCCCCGAGATCGGAGTACGCCTCCGTCGGAGCCGCCGTCGCCGCAGGCTCGGCGGAAGCAGATCATCGTCGGTCTCGTCATGGGGGCGATCATGGGCGTGGTGCTCGGGGCGCTCACCCAGTTCTGGCTCTGGCTCCCCGCGGGTCTCGCGATGGGGCTCGCCACCGGCGCCATCATGAAGCCGCCGAGCGACCAGCGCTGAGTGGTCCCGCCGTCGCTCTCGCGTCGAGCGATGCGCGTCGGGAGGTCTGCTGATTCCGCAGAGATTCCGCCTGAAGATTTGCGGATTCGGCGGCCGATTCGCGATGCAGTGTTCGATCGCGTGGATTATCGGCGATTCTGATGGTGTACACGGCAGCACGAATGTGCGAGGATCGTGACGGACATCGAGGACGAGGAACCCATGCACCCCACCATTTTCGAAACCCAGGCTCCCGCAGACGACGTGATCGACGCGTCGCTCGCCGGCACGAAGCTCTCCTGCTTCTGGACCGACGACGTCGCGGCGCAGGCGCCCCACCACCCCGAGCTCAGCGGGGACCAGCAAGTCGACGACGCCGTCGTCGGCGGCGGCTTCTCGGGGCTCTGGACGGCGATCAAGCTGAAGACGGAGCACCCCGACCGCCGCGTCGTGCTCGTCGAAGCCGTGCGCATCGGCTGGGCGGCGTCGGGCCGCAACGGCGGGTTCTGCGAGGCGAGCATCACGCACGGCGAGCCGAACGCGGAATCGCGGTGGCCCGACGAGACCGGCACGCTGCGCCGCATCGGCTACGAGAACCTCGACGCGATCGAGCGCTTCATCACCGAGCACGGCCTCGACGTCGACTTCGAGCGCAACGGCGCACTGTCGGTCGCGAACGAGCCCTACCAGGTCGACTGGCTCGGGGAGAGCGAGGACGAGCACGTGGTCACGCTCGACCGCGACGCCCTGCAGCGGCGCATCGCCTCGCCCACGTTCCTCGGCGGCGAGTTCTCGCCGCGGGAGAACGCGAACATCCACCCGGCCAAGCTGGCGCTCGAGCTGGCGCGCCACGCCGCCGAGATCGGCGTCGAGATCTACGAGGGCTCGCCCGTGCAGAAGCTGGACGGCTCGGCGGAGGAGCCGATCCGCCTCACCATCGCGAACGGCAGCACGCTCATCGCGGAGCGCGTGGCGCTCTGCACCAACGTGTTCCCCTCGCTCCTGAAGCGCTACCGCTTCCACACCATCCCGGTGTACGACTACGTGCTGATGACGGAGCCCCTCACCGACGAGCAGCTGGCGTCGATCGGCTGGGAGGGCCGCGAGGGCCTCTCGGACCTCGCGAACCAGTTCCACTACTCGCGGCTCACGAAGGACAACCGCATCCTCTGGGGAGGCTACGACGCGGTCTACCACGCGGGCGGCCGCATCAAGCGCGAGTACGAGGACCGGATGGAGAGCCACCGCAAGCTGGCGAGCCACTTCTTCACGACCTTCCCGCAGCTCGCGGGCGTCAAGTTCTCGCACCGCTGGGCGGGCGCCATCGACTCGAGCACTCGCTTCTGCGCGTTCTTCGGGCAGGCGCACGGCGGCCGTGTGCAGTACGTCTCAGGGTTCACCGGTCTCGGCGTGGGCGCCACGCACTTCGCCGCCGACGTGATGGTCGACCGGTTCGAGGGCCGTGCGACGGAGCGCACCGAGCTCGAGATGGTGCGGCAGATGCCGCTGCCCTTCCCGCCCGAGCCCGCCGCCTCGATCGGGGTCAATCTCTTCCGCTGGTCGTTCGACCGCGCCGACCACAACGGGGGCAAGCGCAACCTGTTCCTCAAGACCATGGACGCCGTCGGCTTCGGGTTCGACTCGTGAGCGGCCTGCTGCCCGAGGGGCGCAACCTCGCCGTGAGCGGCACCGGGACCGACGTCGAGCTCGAAGCGGTCGATCCCGCCGACACCGTCTCCGGGAACCCGGTGCAGGGGATCGCGGATCTCGGGGGCATCGGCGGAGCCGAGCTCGGCATCTGGGAGCTGCGCAGCGGCACCGTCACCGACACCGAGGTCGACGAGCTCTTCATCGTGCTCAGCGGCTCCGCCTCGATCGAGCTGCTCGACGTGCCGGGCGAACCCGATGCGGCTGGCCGCGTCGTGGAGGTCGCCGCCGGCGACGTCATGCGGCTGGTCGCGGGCACCCGCACGCGGTGGACGGTGGACGATCACATCCGCAAGGTCTACGTCGCAGAGGCCGAGGGCGACTGACCCGGAGTTCGCCGGGCGACTGATCCGGTCGGCGCGGCCGTCGCGCTCGAGGGCGGCGGATCCGGTCGCCGCGGCCGTGGCGACCGGGCGCCCGCCGAGCACTAAGATATGAGCTTGGCTGTGCGCTCGAAGGGGTGGCTGCGCGGCACGTCGCGATCCGGAACCCCCGAGGAGCACCGATGGCACTGACCTGGAAGCAGCACGGCGACGGAACGCGCGTCGCGCCGGAGGCGATCGTGCTGCCCGAGGAGCGGCTGAGCTGGCTGCGCACCGTCGGCTTCGGCGCCCAGCACGTCGTGGCCATGTTCGGCGCCACCTTCCTCGTTCCGCTGCTCACCGGCTTCAGCCCGACCGCGACGCTGTTCTTCTCGGGGCTCGGCACACTGCTCTTCCTGCTGATCACCGGCAACCGGCTGCCCAGTTATCTCGGGTCCTCCTTCGCCTTCATCGCCCCCATCCTCGCGGCGACCGCGGGAGGCGATCCCGAGAACCCCGACCTCGGCCGCGCATCGTTCGGCATCCTCGCGATCGGCGTGCTCATGGCCATCGTCGGCCTCATCGTGCACCGCTTCGGATCGGGGTGGATCAACGCGCTCATGCCCCCGGTGGTCATGGGCGCGATCGTCGCCCTCATCGGCTTCAACCTCGCGCCAGCTGTGAAGAACAACTGGAACGCGACGGAGCTCTCGGGGTGGGTCGCGCTCATCACGATCACCGCGGTGCTGCTCATCACCGTGCTCTTCCGCGGACTGCTCGGGCGGCTCTCGATCGTGCTCGGCATGGCGGTCGGCTACGTCTCGGCCGCGCTCATGGGCGAGGTCGACCTCTCGAAGGTCGGCGACGCGCCCTGGCTGGGTCTGCCCGCCTTCCACGCCGTCGGCAATCCGTTCGCCGACCCGACGCTGTGGGGTCTGCTCCCCGCCTTCCTCCCCGTCGTGCTCGTGCTGATCGCCGAGAACGTCGGCCACGTGAAGAGCGTCGGCCTCATGGTGCGGCGGGATCTCGATCCGCTCACGGGCCGCGCGCTCCTCGCCGACGGCGTCTCGACCATGCTCGCGGGCTTCGGGGGCGGATCGGGCACGACCACCTACGGCGAGAACATCGGCGTGATGGCCGCCACGCGCGTCTACTCGACCGCCGCCTACTGGGTGGCCGGCCTCTTCGCCGTGCTGCTCAGCTTCTCGCCGAAGGTCGGCGAGCTGATCTTCTCGGTGCCCTCCGGCGTGCTCGCCGGGGTGACGGTCGCCCTGTACGGTCTCATCGGGCTGATCGGCGTCAAGATCTGGATCGACAACGGCGTCGACTTCTCGAAGCCGATCAACCAGTTCTCGGCGGCCGTGCCGCTCATCGTCGGCATCGCCGACTTCACGCTGCAGATCGGGTCGGTGCTCTTCAACGGCATCGCGCTCGGCACGATTGCAGCCGTCGTCGTCTACCACCTCATGCGAGGGCTCGCGAAGCTCCGGGGCGGCGAGGTGCAGGTGGCCGACCCCGTGGTCACGGGCGCCTCGCGCGACTGAGCGGGGCGACGCGCCGCGAAACTCCGGGAAATCAGCGCTGATTCCCGGGAGTTCTGCGTAGGGTGGCGGTGTGTGGAGTGTAGATCGGTTACGGCGACCCGAAAAGGGCCGCGGCGCGGAGAGCGCCGAGTCGTCTTCCACGCGCGCGAACGGCGTGGGAGCGGAAGCGGGCGCGGATACCCGGGCGGCCGCTCAGCAGCCGCAGAACGAGGGGGCGCTCGCCAAGGCGCCCGCGCAGGCGCCCCGCGATGAACCCGATCTGGCAGCCGATTTGAGCGGGCCCGTGTCTCTGGTCGACGCCTACGCCGACGAGCACGCCGATTGGCGGCGCGAACTCGCGAGCATCGGCGGGCGCAACCCGCTGCTGCACTTCGACGACCGCCCGGCGAATCGCATCGAGCTCTCCACGACTCACCCGGGCGGGCTGCCGCAGTTCATCACCGGCAACAAGATCCTCCTCTCGGCGCTCATCCGCGACGATCTCGCTCTGCGCCACGCGCGAGCGGCGGCGGGCCGAGTCACCGACAAGGCCATCGAAATGCGCACCGTGCGCGGGCTCGAGACCGTCAACCTGGGCGTCGGCATTGCCAAGTGGGAGTACGAGGGCGAGGAGTTCTGCGCTCCCGTGCTGCTGCGCCCCCTCGCCATCCGCCGCTACGGCCGCGACTTCGAGCTCAAGCTCAAGCAGTTCCCGGTCGTCAACTCCGAGCTCATCCGTGCGATGCGCGAGCAGTTCGGCATCAGCGTCGACGCGCGAACGCTCATCGAGCTGTCGCAGTCGGAGGGCGTGTTCAAGCCGCAACCCGTGATCGACCGTCTGCGGCAGATGGCCGCGGGCGTCCCCGGGTTCGTCGTGCAGCCCCGCCTCGTGGTCTCGTCGTTCCACAACGTGGCGCAGTCGATGGTGGCCGATGCGAAGGAGCTCACCTCTCCCGTGCTCGCGGCCGTCTGCGGCAACGAGCCGGCGAAGCGGCAGCTCGCGGCGGCGTACCGTCCGGTCACGGCCACCCCGCCCGACGAGCGCTCGCCCGACACGGATCGGACGCTCTACGACGCGGACGCCGAGCAGGACGACGTGCTCGCGCAGATCGACGCCGGCCACTCGCTGGTCGTGCACACGCTGCCCGGCACGGGCGGCACGCAGACCGTCGTCAACGCGATCGGCAACCTCGTGCGCGCCGGCAAGCGCGTACTCGTGGTCTCGCCGCGCCGCGCCACGCTCGACGGCATCGCGCACCGGTTGACGCGCGCGGGTCTCGCGGGCATGGCGGTGAGCCCCCGTCGCCTGCGCCGAAACCTGGTCGAGTCGATCAGCCGCAACGAGAACGCCCGCACGGAGCAGCTGCGCGACGTCGACGAGGCGCTCGTGCGCTTGCGCGGCGTGCTGCTCGACTATCAGGCGGCGCTCTCGGCCCCCGATGAGCGATTCGGCGTCTCGCCGCTCGACGCGCTGCGCAAGCTCACCGCGCTCTCGCTCGAGGAGCGCCCGCCGAGCACCACGGTGCGGCTCGATGACCAGGCCCTCGGGCAGCTCACGCTCGACCGCACGTCGGTCGCCGAGGCGCTGACCGAGGTCGCCCGTCTCGGTCAGTTCCAGTACGGGCCCGAGGATTCGCCGTGGTACGGCGTCAGCTTCGCGACGACGGAGGAGGCGCGCTCCGCGTACGGCACCGCCGTCGATCTCGCCGAGTCGCAGCTGCCGCGCCTGATCTCGATGTCGAACGAGCTCGTGGGCCAGACCTCGATGCGCCCCTACGAGACCATCGCCGAGCTCGGGGTGTACCTGCGCCTGCTCATGGGCATCCGCGAGACGCTCGACCGTTTCACGCCCGAAGTGTACGACCGCTCGCTCACCGAGGTCATCGCCGCGCACGCTCCCCGGGGCGACGACGAGATGTCGGCCGCCAACAAGCGCCGGCTGCGCAAGCTCGCCCGCGAATACGTGCGCCCCGGCGTCCACATCTCGGACATGTACTCCCGTCTGGTGCAGATTCAGCAGCAGCGCGTGCTCTGGCAGCGGTACACCACCGTCGTCGGCGCGCGCCCCGAGGTGCCGCTCGGCATCTCCGACGTGGTGGTCGCCTTCCAGTCGGCGTATCAGGATCTCGATGCGCTCGACCGGGTGCTCGGCACGACATCGGACGCGGATCGGCTGAAGACGCAGACCCTGTCGCGTCTCGCCAGCCGCATCTCCGATCTCGCCCGCGAGTCGGAGGTGCTGCAGAACATCCAGGAGCGCACGGCGATCGTCGAGCGCATGCGCTCGGCGCACCTCGAGCCCCTGCTCGACGACCTCTCGGCGCGCCACGTGCCGGCCGAGGACGTCGCCGACGAGCTGGAGCTCGCCTGGTGGCAGTCGGTGCTCGAGCGCATGCTGCAGAGCAACGAGGCGCTGCTGAGCGCGAACACGAGCGTGATCGAACGGCTGGAGGCCGACTTCCGGCTCGTCGACGATGCGCACGCGGGCGCCAACGGCGCGCTGCTGGCGGCGTCGCTCTCCGACGCGTGGCGCATCGCGGTGCTCGACTACAAGCAGGAGGCGCTCGCCATGCGCGAGGCGCTGCGCAGCGGGTACGTGTCGCCGCAGTCGCTCGCGCAGCGCGCGCCGAACCTGCTCGGGGTGCTGGCGCCGGTGTGGGCGATGTCGCCCTACGAGGTTGCGATGCTGCCCGACACGATGCGCTTCGACGCCGTACTCGTGGTCGACGCGGGGGCGACGACCCTCGCCGAGAACCTCGGCGCGATCCGCCGTGCCGAGCAGGTCGTCGCGTTCGGCGACACCATGACGCAGACGCCGTCGCACTTCGACATCGCCGTGGGCGCATCCGACGAGGATCGCGAGACGGTCGACGCCGACGCGCTGCACCGCAGCTCCGCGTTCGCGCAGCTCGGGGGCGTGCTGCCCACGTTGACGCTGACGCGCAGCTACCGGGCGGGCGGCGAGGACCTGACCAATCTCGTGAACACCCGCTTCTACGGCGGGGCGATCCAGTCGCTGCCGTGGGCCGGCAGCTTCCTGCAGCACTCGAGCCTGACGTACGAGTTCGTGCGCGGCGGGCAGGGGCTGCCCGACCAGCAGACCGGTGCGGTGGAGAGCACCGACGCCGAGGTGGAGCGCGTCGTGCAGCTCGTGCTGCAGCACGCGAGCGACCGGTCGAGCGAATCGCTCATGGTGATCACGGCGAGCGAGCGCCACGCCGTGCGCGTGTACCAGGCGGTGCTGCAGGCGTTCTCCAAGTTCCCGCAGTACCGCGACTTCCTGCTGGGTGAGCGGGCTGAGCCGTTCGCGGTGCTCACGCTCGAGCAGGCGACCGCGCAGAGCCGCGACCGCGTGATCTTCTCGATCGGGTTCGGCCGCACCCCGCACGGTCGCGTGCTCTCGAACTTCGGCGGCCTCGGCCGGCCGGGCGGAGAGCGCCTCCTCGCCGTCGCCATGACGCGCGCGCGCCGGGCGATGACGATCGTCAGCTGCTTCAAACCGGAGGATCTCGACCGTGCGCGCATCAAGCACGGCGTCGTCGAGCTCGCCGAGCTGCTGGCGTTCGAGCATCCGGAACCCACGACGCCGTCGCTGCCGGCGGAGCGCGATCCGATGCTCGGGGAGCTCGCGGACCGGCTCGAAGCGCTCGGCCTCACGGTCGCGATGGACTACCGCGGCGCGATTCCGCTGGCTGCGTCGCTCGACGATCGTGCGATCGCGATCGATCTCGATCTCGGGGCCTCCGGCGAGTACCGCGGCGACAGCCTGCGCGACACGCTGCGGCTGCGGCCGGCCGTGCTGCGCCGTCTGGGCTGGCACTACCACCGGGTGCAGAGCTTCGACCTCTTCGCCGATCCGGACGAGGTGGCGCTCCGCATCGCCCGCATCGTCGGGTACGACGCGGGGGAGGGCGCGGCCGCACCGGGCCGCGGATGAGCGCTCACGAGGAGGATCAGCCGCGCCGTCGCCGGCCCCGGCGCGCGACCCGGCCCGCAGCTCCCGGAGTCGACGAGCACCCCTCGGTGCATCCGCTGACCGGGCGCGCCGCCGAGGATCGGCCGGAGGGATGGGGCGGGCAGGCCCCCGCGCTCGGAACCGCTTCCGCGCACGACGAGGCGCTGAAGCGGGATCGGCCCCCGCACTGGGCGTAGGCGCTGCGGGGAAGGCCAGTCAGCTCGCAGACGATCCCGATGACGAGCTCGACCCGGAGCTCGAGGAGCCGGAGCTGGAGCCGGAGGAGCCCGTTCCCGTCGATCCGGATCCCGACTGCGATGCCGATCCGGATCCCGCTCCGCCCGACAACCGCGAGTCGGTGCGGTAGAAGCCCGACCCGTTGAAGGTGACCCCCAGCGAGCCGAAGACCTTGCGCAGGGTGCCGCCGCACTCGGGGCACTCGGTCAGCGATGCGTCGGAGAACGCCTGGTAGATGTCGAAGGCGTGGCCGCAGTCGGAGCAGCGGTAAGCGTACGTAGGCACAAGCACCCATGATACCCGGTCGGGTCGAGCAGCGGCGCGGGCGCCCGGGCTACCGCTCGCCGTCGGGAGCGAAGCGGAGCACGCGCGAGGCGGTGACGGCGCCCGTCACCGGAACGTCGTGGGCGTCGCGGGGCAACGAGGCGTACACGTCCTCATCATCGACCACGGCGTAGACCGGCGGCCTCCGGTCGAGCGATCCGAGCATCCGGTCGTAGTAGCCGAGTCCCCAGCCGAGCCGGGTGCCCGACGCATCGACCGCGCACGCCGGCACGATGAGCAGGTCGACCTCGGCCGCGGCCCCGGTCTCCAGCCGGGGTCCGCCCGGCTCCGGGATCCCGTGCAGGCCCTCGACGTGCGCACCCGTGTCGACCGCCCACGCGATGCGGTGCCCGGGCAGCGAGACGGGCAGTAGCACGCGCACCCCCGTCTCGTGCGCCCAGCGCAGAAAGCCGTTCACGTCGGGTTCGCCGGTGAGGGGTGCGTAGGCCGTCACGGATCGCGCGCCGTGCGCCGAGACGAGGCCGATGAGCTGCTCCGCGAGCCCCGCGCCGCGCCGCGCGCGCTCCGCCGCCGACCGGCCCAGTCGGCGGGCCCGCACCGCCGATCGCACCGCGATCTTCTCCGAGCGGGCGTCCCGAGCCATAGCACCCAGCATAGGTGCGACGCGAGCCCATCCGCATGACTTTGCTGCCTCAGGCGCAAAGGATAGGCTGACGTTATGACTGAGAAGCACGCGACCCAGAGCCGTTCGGTGACGAAGGCCGTTGTGCCGGCCGCGGGGCTCGGCACCCGCTTCCTCCCGGCCACGAAGGCGATGCCCAAGGAGATGCTCCCCATCGTCGACAAGCCCGCGATCCAGTACGTGGTCGAGGAGGCCGCGTCGGCCGGGCTCGGCGATGTGCTGATCATCACGGGCCGCAACAAGGACAATCTGCTCAACCACTTCGACAGCGTTCCCGAGCTCGAGTACTCGCTCGAGCGCAAGGGCGACGAGGGCAAGCTCGACAAGGTGCGCGAGTCGAGCGAGGTCGCCGAGGTCCACTTCCTGCGCCAGGGCCAGCCGCTCGGGCTCGGGCACGCGGTCGGCCGGGCCCGCTGCCACGTCGGCGACGAGTCGTTCGCGGTGCTGCTCGGCGACGACCTCATCGATCCCCGCGACCCGCTGCTCGACCGCATGATCGCCGAGCACGACGCGCGCGGCGCCACCGTCATCGCGCTCATGGAGGTGCCCCGCGAATCGGTGCACCTGTACGGCTGCGCATCGGTCGAGGAGACCGACGACCCCGACGTCGTGCGCATCACCGGCCTCGTCGAGAAGCCGTCGGCCGAGGAGGCGCCCTCGAACCTCGCCATCATCGGCCGCTACGTGCTGCGGCCCGAGATCTTCGACGTGATCGACGAACTTCCGCCCGGGCGCGGCGGGGAGATCCAGCTCACCGACGGCCTCAACCACCTGGCCGAGGGCAAGGGCGAGGGCCCGGTCTACGGCGTCGTCTTCCGCGGGCGGCGCTACGACACGGGCGACCGCGCCGACTGGATCAAGGCGAACGTGCTGCTCGGCGTCGACCACGACGAGCTGGGCGAGGAGATCTCCGACTGGATCGTCGACTTCGCGGATCGCCTCCGCGAGCAGCGCTCCGAGGGCTGAAACCGGTGCCGCTCGGCCGCGAGATCGACGACCCGGGAACGCTCTCGGCCGGTCGGGTGGCCGTGCGGATCATCCGGTGGTCGGACGCCGAGCCGCTGCGCGCGCTGCTGACCGAGAACCGCTCGTGGCTGCAGCGCTGGGAGGCGACGCACCCCTCGGGCCGCAGCGTGGTGCCCGGTTCGGTGTCGATGCGGCCGATGGTGCGCACCCTGCGCAAGCAGCTGCGCGCCGGGAGCGGTATGCCCTTCGTCGTGCTCTACGACGGGGCCGTGGTCGGCCAGCTCAGCGTCTCCGAGATCAGCGGCGGCGCCCTGCAGTCGTCGCAGATCGGCTACTGGGTCTCCGAGCACGTCGCGGGCCGTGGCGTCACCACCACCGCCGCGGCACTCGTCATCGACCACCTCTTCGGGGCGCTCGGCCTGCACCGCGTCGAGGTGTGCATCAGGCCCGAGAACGACGCCTCGCTCCGCGTCGTGGCGAAGCTCGGGCTGCGGCATGAGGGATCGCGCACCGACTACATCCACATCGACGGCGCCTGGCGCGATCACGAGGTCTTCGTCGCGCTGCGCGGAGAGACCCCGTCGGGGTACGTGGCGCGGCTGGCGCAGCGCTGATCCCGTCGCCCCCGACGGCGTGCTCGCGCGCCCGCCGCTGCCGACCCCGATCGGCCGGGAGCTCATTTGATCGGGATCGCGGCGCGCCGGAGTCGGCGCTCCTCGCGCACGCCGTACAGTGATCCCCATGACTGGCGGCGTACTGGGCGGAGGCGTGATCTTCGTGATCGCCGCGCTGCTGTGGGGCGCCGTGCTCGTGCCCAACTGGGCGAGGCGCCGCGAGTTCCGCGCCGCCGAGAAGAACGCGCTCCGGCTGCAGCGCACGCTGCGTCTCCTGGCCGAGACCACGGAGGTGCCGCAGGAGGTGCGTCTCGAGGCGACGGCTCGCGAGGCGCTCGCGCATGAGCGGCTGCTGCGGAGCGCGCAGAAGCGTCAGGACGCGGAGCGTCGAGCCGCGCTCGCAGAAGCGGAGGCAGAACAGGTGCGTGCGGAGATTCGCGCTCGACAGATGCAGCGCAAGCAGGCGGCGGTCGAGCGTTCGGCGAAACTGCGCAGGCCGGTGGCGCGGCGCGTGCGCGCGACCGCGGCGCTCGGAGCGCTGCTCGGACTTGTGGGGCTGCTCGTCGGGGC
>NZ_LDRK01000086.1 GCF_001477055.1 Leucobacter chromiiresistens | reverse complement strand
CCCCGCCCCCGTCGATGTGGCCGAAGCCCGCCCCTTCGCCGTGGCGCACTGGCACGTGCAGTACGACGGCGTCGCAGCCCATGCCGCCGCCTACCCCGAGCGCGGGGTGAACGCGAACGACGCGTTCGTCATCGCCCAGACCGCCATCGCGCTGCTGCGGCAGCAGCTGCCCGCCGGAGTGCGCGTGCACGGCGTGCAGACGCGCGGCGGAGAGGCGCCCAACGCGATCCCCGAGCGCACCGAGGGGCGGTGGTACGTGCGGGCGGAGACCACGGAGCAGCTGCTCGCACTCGAAGCGCGCGTGCGGCGCTGCTTCGAGGCGGGCGCGCTCGCCACGGGCACGACCCTCACCATCACCCCCGAGAGCGAACGCTACGCCGAGATGCGCACCGACGCTGCCGCGCTCGAGGCGTACCGGCGCAACGCGATCGCGCTCGGACGAGACTTCGACGTGCCGCCCGAGGCGGCGACCATGAACCGCGCCTCGACCGACATGGGCAACGTCTCAGCGGTCGTCGACGCGATCCACCCCTACATCGGCGTCGGCGGCACTGCGTCGAATCACCAGCCCGCCTTCGCGGAGGCCTGCGTCGGCCCCGAAGCCGAGCGAGCGCTGCGCGACGGCGCCACCGCCCTCGCCTGGACCGCCCTCGACGTGGCCCGAGCGCGCGGCGGATCCGGATAGCCGCCCCCGCCGCCGACCCGTCCCCCGGTTCGCGCCCCGGCGCGCGTCCGCGGAGCGCCGCGCGCACGCGCGCGATCCCCGAGGCCCGCGCGACCCATCACTCCTCCCAGCAGCAAAGGAATCGTCAATGTCGACCTCCGAACCCATCCGAGAACTCAGCGAACTCGTCGACCGCAAGAGCCTGCGCAAGAGCGTCGCCGCCGGCGCCATCGGCGTGCTGGTGCACTGGTTCGACTGGGCCGTCTACGCGTACCTCGCCGGCACCATCGCCTCCGTGTTCTTCCCCGAGGAGAGTGCGACCGCGGGCCTGCTCGCGGCCTTCGCCGTCTTCGCCGTCTCCTTCCTCGTGCGGCCGATCGGCGCGATCATCTTCGGGCGTCTCGGCGACCGGCTCGGGCGCAAGCAGACGCTCTCCATCGTGATCCTCGCGATGGCGCTGTCGACGCTCGTGCTCGGCATCCTGCCCGGCTACTCCGTCATCGGCATCGCTGCTCCGATCCTGCTCATCATCACGCGCATCGTGCAGGGCCTCGCGGCGGGCGGCGAGTTCGGCAGCGCCGCCGCCTTCCTCGGCGAGTTCTCGCCCGCGAAGCGCCGCGGCTTCGGCGTCAGCTGGCTCGAGTTCGGGAGCCTCCTCGGGTTCCTGCTCGCCTCGTTCGTCGTCTTCCTGCTCAACCTCGCCTTCGACCCGCAGCAGATCGCCGACTGGGCGTGGCGCATCCCGTTCCTCATCACGGTGCCGCTCGGCTTCATCGGCCTCTACATCCGCCGCAAGATCGAGGACACCCCCGAGTTCCAGCAGCTGCAGGAGCTCGAGACCGTCTCGCACGCGCCGGTCACCGAGGTCTTCCGGCGCAACCTCAAGGAGTTCATCCAGACCTGCGGCATGGAGATCTTCATGAACGTGACGTTCTACGTCGTGCTCGTCTACCTGCTCACCTACCAGGAGGTCACCGTCGGCATCGACGCGGGCAGCGCCGCGCTCCTCTCGACGCTCGCCTCCGCGCTCGGGCTCATCATCGTGCCCCTCGCGGGCATCCTCTCGGATCGCGTCGGGCGCAAGCCGGTGCTGCTCACGGCGGCCATCGCACTCACCGTGCTCTCCGTGCCGCTCTTCATGCTGATGAACGATCCCGCGCCGTGGGCGACCTTCGCATCCACGCTCGGCCTCGCCCTGATCCTCGCCATCGTGCTCGGCACGCACGCCGTCACCGTCGTCGAGCTCTTCCCGACCCGCACTCGGCAGACCGGCCTCTCGATCGCCTACGCCCTCACCGCCGCGCTGTTCGCGGGCACCGCGCCGTACCTGCTGACCTGGCTCATCGACGCGACCGGCGACCAGCTCGTTCCCGGATACTTCCTGGTCGGCGTCGGTCTCGTCGGCGTGGCGACCGTGCTCAGCCTGCCCGAGACCCGCGGCATCTCGCTGCTCAAGGCGCAGGATCTGGAGACCGCGACCGTCACGATCCCCGACCTCCGCACCGCGCCGGGCACCCCGGCCGCCACGACCCCCAGCACGCTCGCCGAAGGAGACCGATCATGACTCGCACGCACGCAGAATGGCGGGCCGCAGCGGCCGCGCTCCCCTTCGACGGCCGGCCGGTGATCGACGGCGCCCGGGTCGACGGGAGCTCGGGGCAGACCATCGCGAAGACCAACCCGGCGACGGGAGCCGTGCTGTCGCAGATCCACGCCTGCACGGAGGCGGACGTCGACACGGCGGTCGCATCGGCCCGGCGCGCCTACGCATCCGGCGCGTGGTCGCGCGCGGGCGCCGGCCATCGGCGCGAGCGCCTCCTCGAACTCGCGCGGCTGATCGAGGCGCGGGCCGACGAGTTCGCGCTGTACGACTCGCTCGACATGGGCAAGCCGGTGCGCGAAGCCGCGGCGATCGACGCCCCCGGCTCGGCGGCGCTCTACCGCTTCTACGGCGAGGCCGTCGAGAAGCAGGAGGATCTGATCCCGATGACGCCGCCGGGATCGACGGCTCTGGTCACGCGCGAGGCGCTCGGCGTCGTCGCGGTGATCGTGGCGTGGAACTACCCGCTCGAGATCGCGACCTGGAAGCTCGCCCCCGCGCTCGCCGCCGGCAACTCGGTGGTCGTCAAGCCGCCGGTGGAGGCGTCGCACTCCGCGCTGCTGCTCGCCGAGCTCGCGATCGAAGCGGGAATCCCCGCGGGCGTGCTGAACGTGGTGACGGGGCGGGGATCCACCGTGGGCCGCGCGCTGGCCCTCCACGACGACGTCGACATGCTCGCCTTCACCGGATCGACCGAGGTCGCGAAGCAGCTGCAGCAGTACGCCGGGCAGTCGAACCTGAAGCGGCTCGCCCTCGAAGCGGGCGGCAAGAGCGCGAACCTGATCTTCGCCGACTGCGACGACCTGCGGGCCGCCGCCGAGAAGGCGGCCTTCGGCAGCTTCTACAACCAGGGCGAGGTGTGCTCGGCGAACTCGCGCATCTTCGTCGAGCGCGAGGTGTACGACGAGTTCCTCGCGCTCTATGCGGAGGCGGCGCGGGCCTACGCGCCGGGCGACCCCCTCGACCCCGCGTCGGGCATCGGAGCGCTCGTCTCCGAGCGGCACGCCGACGAGGTGTGGGCGACGATCGAGCGGGCGCGGCGCGACGGCAGGATCGCCGCGGGCGGCGCCCGACCGGAGATCAACGGCTCCCGCGCCTTCATCGAGCCGACCATCGTGACGGGTGTGCCGGCCGATCACGAACTGCACACCCGCGAGATCTTCGGCCCCGTGGCCGTCGTGACCCCGTTCGACACGGAGGAGGAGGCGGTCGCGCGCGCGAATGAGACGCCGTACGGCCTCGCCGCGTCGCTGTGGACGGGCAGCCTCTCGCGGGCGCACCGCGTCTCGCAGCGGCTCGTGGCGGGCACCGTGTCGGTGAATACCGTGGACGCGCTCGGGTTCACCACGCCGTTCGGCGGCTTCAAGCAGTCGGGGTTCGGGCGGGACCTGTCGGTGCACGCCCTCGAGAACTACACGGATTACAAGACGACGTGGCTGCAGTGGGGGTGACCCCGACGGCGATCACCGCCCCGCATCTCCATCGCTCCACGTGATCGAGATCACCGCGAAAGACTATTTTACCGATCGATCGGGCGCTGGGACACTGGGCTCAGACCCGGCTTTCCCCCTCACCGCCCAGTCACCGCCGACTGAAAGGACCAGAGCACATGACGCTGCAGCCCGAGACCATCGCCGAGCGCGCACCCGAGAACGAGGTGCCGGGCGGCATCGCCGAGATCGCGAAGCGGCACCTCGTGATGAACTTCACCCCCGCAGCCAAGTACCGCGACGACGATCTGCCGGTCTTCGTGCGCGGCGAGCACTGCTCCGTCTTCGACGAGAGCGGACGGCGCTTCTTCGACGGGCTCGCCGGCCTCTTCTGCGTGCAGCTCGGCTACACCCACGGCGCCGAGGTCGGCGACGCGGTGCGCGAGCAGCTCGCGGCGCTGCCGTACCAGACCACCTGGAGCGTCACCCACCCGCCGGCCGCCCTGCTCGCCCAGAAGATCGCCGAGCTCGCGCCCGGAGACCTGAACCGGGTGTTCTTCGCATCGGGCGGCGGCGAGTCGAACGAGGCCGCGATCAAGCTCGCCCGCCAGTACCACATCACCCGCGGCGACCACGCCCGCTACAAGTTCATCGCTCGACGCGTCGCCTACCACGGCACGAGCTTCGGGGCGATGTCGCTCAACGGCATGACCGACGTGCGCAAGATGTTCGAGCCGCTCATGAACGGCGTGCGCCACACGCACAACACGAAGCGCTACCGCCGGCCCGCAGGCGAGACGGCGGAGCAGACCACCGCGTTCCTGCTCGCCGAGCTCGAATCCCTGATCGTGCAGGAGGGCCCCGACACGATCGCCGCCATCATTATGGAGCCGCTGCAGAACGCCGGCGGCAGCCTCACCCCGCCGACGCCCGAGTACTTCGCTGGGGTGCGCCGCCTCTGCGACACCCACGGCATCCTGCTCATCGCCGACGAGGTGATCACGGGGTACGGTCGTCTCGGATCGTGGTTCGGCTCCGCCCACTACGGCTTCCAGCCCGACATGATCACGTTCGCCAAGGGCATCGCCTCGGCCTACATGCCGCTCGGCGGCGTGATCGCGAGCGACCGGATCATCGAGACCGTGCTCGACGGGCCCGTCGGCATGTTCAACCACGCCCTCACCTACGGCGGCCACCCGGTCGCGTGCGCCGCAGCGCTGAAGAACCTCGAGATCATGGAGCGCGAGGGCGTGGTGGAGAACGTCGCCGCCCTCAGCCCCTTCCTCGGGGAGAAGCTCGGCGAAGTCGCGGCGAAGCACGCCGGGATCGTCGGCGACCTGCGCGGCGACGGGTTCCACCGCAGCTTCGAGCTCGTCACCGACCACGCCGCGAAGCGGTGGGACGCGGAGGGGCTCTCTGCCGGGGACTTCGTGAACGGGCACCTGAGCCCGGCGCTCGCCGAGGTCGGCCTGCTGTGCCGCGTCGCCATCGACGCGGAGGGCAACCCGCTCGTGCAGGTGTCGCCGCCGCTTGTGATGACGCGCGACGACATCGACGAGCTCGCATCGCTGCTCGACCGGGCGTTCGCCCTGGCCTCGGATCGCGCGGGGCTGTAAGCCCCGCCGCCGCTTCGGGCGGCTCCCGCGTGCGTCACCGAGGACGCACGGGGCGAGCCGCCCGCCTCGCCTCGCACGCATCGCGCGGGGCGATCCCGCGCTGCCCGGAAGCATGCGCACGCGATGAGCACTCGAAGGAGAGAGAACCATGTCGCAGGAACCCCCCGTCGTCACCCAGACGTTCGTGCGCTTCGAACAGCAGCACATCATGCCGATCCCCGAGAACGAGCGAACCGGCACCAACTGGTCGCTGTTCGCCATCTGGGTCGGCCTCAACATGATGCCCCTCACCGTCGTCACGGGCGCGGTCGCGAGCGGCGCGTACGGCCTGCCGATCGGCTGGAGCATCGTCGCGATCCTCGCGGGCAACGTGATCGGAGCGTTCGGGTCGGCGCTGCACGCGTCGCAGGGGCCGCACCTCGGCATTCCGCAGATGCTGCAGGCGCGCGCCCAGTTCGGCTACCTCGGGGCGAGCCTCTTCGCGCTGATCGCATTCGTGATGTTCATGGGCTTCTTCGCGAGCATCCTGATCGTGGCGAAGGACGCGCTCGCCGCCGTCTTCCCCGAGTTCGACGGCACCGTCGCGATCCTCGCGTTCGCGGCCATCGGCATCGTGCTCTGCGTCTTCGGCTACGACCTGCTGCGCAAGACGATGGTGTGGCTGTCGATCGTCATCGCCATCGCGGTGACGGTGTCGATGATCCTGTTCTGGACGAAGCCCGAGGTCACCTCGCAGCGCGCGGAGGCGGTGTTCACCTTCGAGGGGTTCTTCGCGATGCTCGCCATCGGGATCGTCTGGCAGCTGGCCTACGCGCCGTACGTCTCCGACTACTCGCGGTACCTGCCGAAGACCACCGGCCCGAAGACGGCGTTCTGGAGCACGTACCTGGGGCTCGTGGTGAGCTCCGTCTTCGTGATGACGCTGGGCGTGCTGCTCGGCGCCGCGAACCCGGAGAACCCGCTCGCGGCGCTCGGCGACTTCCTCGGCCCGGTCGGCATGATCGTGCTCATCGTCTTCGCGGTGAGCTCCGCGCTCATCAACGGCGTCGAGCTGTACTCGGCCGTGATGAACGCGCTGACCGTGATGCAGTCGAACTTCACGACCGTCATCACCTCGGCCACCCGGGTGTGGACGACGATCGCGTGCGGCGTGCTCGCCACACTGATCGCGATCCTCGGCCAGGGCGACTTCATGACGATGTTCGAGAGCTTCCTCACCCTGCTGCTGTACGTGCTGATCCCGTGGTCGGCGATCAACCTCGCCGACTACTTCATCGTGCAGAAGGGCCACTACGCGGTGGCGGATCTCTTCGACCCGACCGGCGGGCGGTACGGCAAGTGGAACGCCGTCGGGCTCGCGAGCTACGGGATCGGGCTGCTCTCGCAGGTGCCCTTCATGATCACGCCCCTGTTCACCGGCCCGCTCGCGGCGCCGCTCCAGGGCATCGACATCGCGTGGCTCGTCGGGTTCGCCGTGACGGCGGCGGTGTACCTGCTGCTCGTGCGGAGGCGTGCGGGCCGCCGCGCGCTCCCGGCCGAGCGCGAGACCGCCGCGGCCTGAGCGGCCCCGGCGGCCTCGGCGGCCCCGGCGGCATGAGCGGCCGAGCGCCCTCCGCCGTGCCTCAGCGGGCGTGCGCGCGCAGCCGGAAGCACTCCGGCGGCGTCGCACGCCCCTGCGCGGCGTCGGCCAGCACGCGGCCGATCGCGGGCGTGAACTTGAACCCGTGGCCCGAGAACCCCGCGCCGACGGTGATCGGCCCGACCGTGTCGAGCACGAACCGACCCGAATCGGTCGAGGTGTAGGTGCAGCTGATCTCCGCCGGCGCGTCGCCGTCGAGCCCCGGGAACCACTCCGCGACGTAGCGGCGCAGCCGTTCGCGCTGTGCGTCGCTCGCGCGGTAGGTGCGCTCGT
Source organism: Leucobacter chromiiresistens (assembly GCF_001477055.1). Lineage (GTDB taxonomy): Bacteria > Actinomycetota > Actinomycetes > Actinomycetales > Microbacteriaceae > Leucobacter > Leucobacter chromiiresistens_A. The sequence goes on along the minus strand of NZ_LDRK01000086.1, from coordinate 1,198 downwards.
CGGGGTCGACCACGTCGCCGACCCGGTGGAAGCCGACCTTCACCCCTTCGCCGGGGCTCGGCATGCCGTACACGGGGGCGCCGTATTCGGCCTCGAGCTCGGGCGGCAGCATGTGGTTGAACGAGGGCCACGCGAGCGACGCGGATCGCGGCGCGAAGTGGGCGGGGTGCTCCTCGGTGACCACGAGCGGCGGCAGGTCGATCAGGTCGCCCAGCAGCGACTCCGTCCAGGCGCCCGCGGTGACGATGACGTGGTCGGCGTCGAGCGCGCGCTCGGAGCCGTCGGCGCCCCGCGCCGTCACCCGCACGCCCGAGCCGTCCGCCTGCGGCTCGATGCGCAGCACCCGCTCGCAGCGCTCCACGATCGCACCGCGGCGGATCGCCGCGGCCTCCAGCGCTGCGAGCGCCCGCGCGGCGTGCACGATGCCGGCTTCCGCACTGAACAGCACGTCGCCCGCGAACCGCATGCCCGCCCACCGGGCGGCCGCCTCATCGGCGCCGAGCAGGGTCACGGCGGCGCCTCGAGCGGCGAGCGCGTCGTGCGCCGCCGCTACGACGTCGGCGTCTCCGTGCGTCACGAGTCCGTGCAGGCCGAGCAGTTCGGTGCGGGACTCGGCCTCGAGCGCGCGCCACAGCGTCACCGCCTCGCCGAAGAGGTCGAGGTACTCGGGCTCGGCGTAGGCGTTGTTGAGGTTGCGCGTCGACCCGTGCGAGGCGCCCCGGGTGTGGTGCGCCTCGAAGCGCTCGAGCAGGCGCACGCTCGCGCCGCGCGCGGCGAGCTGCCAGGCCGCGGCGAGGCCCATCGCTCCGCCGCCGACCACGAGGTGCTCGGTGCGCTCGCTCACAGCCGCGCGATCTCCTGGCGCGGCCGCACGGCGATGTCGGTGAGCTGCACGTCGGCGGGCGCGTCGACGACGAAGCGCACCGTGCCGGCGACCGACTGCGGGCGGATGTAGCGCTCTGGCGTGTACCGGTCCGCCGGAATGCCCGCCCGCAGCATGTCGGTGTCGGTCTGGCCGGGCGCGATGGTGACGACCCGCACGCGGTGCGGCTCCTCGTCGATGCGCAGCACGTCGGCGAGGCCGCGCAGTGCGTGCTTGGTCGCGGTGTAGACGGCGCTCCCCGCGACGGGCCGCGTGCCGGCGCCCGAGCCGATGAAGACGACGGTCGCGGCGGCGGCGCGCAGCAGGGGGAGCGCG
>NZ_LDRK01000085.1 GCF_001477055.1 Leucobacter chromiiresistens | reverse complement strand
GCGCGCTCGGGGGCCACGGGATGGGCTCGGTCGGAATTCAGCGTCATTGCGTCCTCCAGGGATGTCCCGGTCGGGTCAGGTCGATGTGCCGCAGGGCCGGTGACCGGGTTCCCCAATCCTCGAAGACGGGGAGCGCCGCGTCTAATGGGAAGGTTCGTTGCGGCCGATCGATGGAGTCGATACCCCCTCGGAGCCCTGGTAGATGTCGCGGCAGACCTCGACGAAGGCCTGCGCCTTGCGGGTGGGCGAGATGTCGCGCCGCTGCACGAGCGACACCTCGGTGGGCGGGAACTCGTCGGAGAGGCGGAGCGGCACGACCCGCTTGCCCGAGTAGGTGAGGCTCTGATCGAGCCACTGGTTCAGGATCGAGTAGCCGTGCCCGCGCGCCACGTACGAGCGCACCGTCTCGTAGCCGAGGGAGACGTGCCGGATGCGCGGCTCCAGCCCGAGCTGCCGGAAGAGTCGGAGGTAGTAGTCGCCGGTGTGGGGCAGGTTGAGCAGGATGAAGGGGTCGTCGGCGAACTCTCTGAGGCTGACGACGGATCGCCCGGCGAGCGCCTGGGCACGTGCTTCGGGCACGATGACGTGGGGCGGCACGCGGTCGATGACGGTGCGGGCGAAGCGGTGGTCGACGCCGAGGTCGTACATCAGCGCGACCTCGCAGCGTCCGTCGTGCAGCGCCTCCTGCAGGCTGCCCTGGTCGCCCTCGAAGAAGGTGAGCTGCACCTCGGGGAACGCGGCCTCGAACCGGTCGAGGATCTCGGGGGCGCGAAACGGCGCGAGCGGCGCGTAGATGCCGCCGGCCAGCTCGCCCGCGAGGGCTTCACTCGCCGACGGACTGTCTCTTATACCGATCTGACGCTGCCGACGATCCACTCTGCGTCGAACTCGTGTGCGCACGTACACTAACACACATAGTAATAATAACCCGATAAGTCGA
>NZ_LDRK01000084.1 GCF_001477055.1 Leucobacter chromiiresistens | reverse complement strand
TCGGCGGCGCTCCAGGCCAGCACGCGGCGACGGCCGATCCGCAGCACCCAGAGGCCGACGACGGTTCCGGCGATCGTCGGGAGGGCCCAGAGCGGGGTGGCCTCGGTGCGGGTGAGGATCGCGACCAGCGCGACCAGCGCGACCGCGGCGAGCACCGCCATGCCCGCGAACCGGCGCGCGACCTCGGCGATGCCCGCGAGCACGGCGAGGCCGAGCACCACGGCGCCGAGGATGACGAAGAGGGCGACCTTGTCGGCGGTGCCGAAGAGCGCGATCATCGCGTCCTTCACCCAGCTCGGCGCGAGGTCGATCGCGAGGGCGCCGACGCCGAACAGGGGCGAGGAGCCGGGCGCGACGAGCACGGCGACGAGCTCGGCGCCGCCGAGCACCGCGAGCGCCGCCGCGATGCCGACCGCTGCGGCCCTCACTCGCGCGACCGCCCGTCCCGAATGCATGCGGTCACCGTACTCCCCGAACATGCGAAAAGCCCCGCCGAAGCGGGGCTCTTCTGCAGTGGAGCGCGCGGGGCGCTCAGACCATCTTGGTGACCTGGTCGAAACTGAGCTCGACCGGGGTCTCGCGCTCGAAGAGCGAGACGAGCACCGTGAGCTTGCCCGACGCCGGGTTGATCTCGCTGATCGTGCCCGGAAGCCCCTCGAACGAACCCGACTTGATGGTGATGGTCTCGCCGACCTCGAAGTCGATCTCGACGTTGCCCTGGGCGGCGGCGTTGGCGGCGGCCTTGCCCTTCGCCGTGGCGGCCGGCTCGAGCTCGACGGTGCTCTTCAGCATCTCGAACGCCTCGTTGATGCGCAGCGGAACCGGGTTGTGGGCGTTGCCGACGAAGCCGGTGACGCCCGGGGTGTGGCGCACGACGGACCAGGTGGTCTCGTTGAGGTGCATGCGGACGAGCACGTAGCCGGGGATGCGCACGCGCGTCACCATCTTGCGCTGCCCGTTCTTGACCTCCATGACCTCTTCCATGGGGACCTGGATCTCGAAGATGTCGTCGACCGCGCCCATCGTCTCGCGACGGTTCCACAGGTTCGACTTCACCTTGCGCTCGTACCCCGCGTAGGTGTGGATCACGAACCACTTGCCCGGCCGGCGGCGGAGGTCCTTCTTGAATGCCTTGTAGGGATCGACCGCGGCTTCGCCGTCCTCGCCGGTCTCCTCCTCGGATTCCTCGTCGACGATCGCGGCCGCGGCCGCCTCGGCCTCCTCGGCGCTGTCGATATCGAGCGCATCCTCCACCGCGGCGTCCACATCGGGGTCCGTCGACTGCACCAGTGCGTCGAGTGCCGCGTCGAGGTCTGCCTCGGGGGTGTTGTTGTCGCTCGTCATCTCTACTTGCTTTCCTTGCTCTGCGGTCGGTTCGTTCGTCGGCCGATCAGCCGAGCGTCGTTCCGAATAGGAAGACCGTCACGAATCCGAACGCCTGATCGAGTAGCCACACCAGCGCCATCATGATCAACACGAAGGCGATCACCACGAGGGTGAAGTTGATGAGCTCCTTGCGGGTCGGCGTGACGACCTTCTTCAGCTCTGCGATGACCTGCTGGATGAAGAGGACGATGCGGCTGAACCAGTTGCGCTTCGCGGCGCGATCGGCCTTGGCGCGCTCGACGAGGCCGCCGCTCTCCTCAACTTCGGTGCTGCTCACTGGCATGTCCTTTCCGTTGCCCCCGTTCGGCGCTCTCGCGCCGAACGGGTGTGGCAGGGCAGACAGGACTCGAACCTGCAACCTGCGGTTTTGGAGACCGCTGCGCTACCAATTGCGCCACTGCCCTATGGAGTTCTCGGCCGGAAGATCCGTGGCCGCCAGGCATAGGAAATTCTGGCAGAAGTCAACTACCGAGAGACACTCTACGTGATCCGCACGCCCGTGTCGAACCGAGCGCCGCCCGCCCGGGCGCGTCGCCGCACCGGCCGGGTGCGATTCCCGGCGCGCGACTCGCGCACCGCGCGAAGCCGCCCGCCGCGGCTCGCCGGCCCGGGATAGGATCGGAGCGTGAGCCACATCTCCCGTTTATCAAAGAAGATCTCCGCAATCGCCGAGTCGGCGACGCTCAAGGTCGATGCGAAGGCGAAAGCCCTGCAGGCCGAGGGCCGTCCGGTCATCAGCTTCGCGGCAGGCGAGCCCGACTTCTCGACCCCGGAGCACATCGTCGCGGCCGCGCGCAGCGCGCTCGACGATCCGAAGAACTTCCGCTACACGGCGGCCGCCGGCCTGCCCGAGCTGAAGCGCGCGATCGCCGACAAGACGGCTCGCGATTCGGGCTGGGCTGTCGACCCGTCGCAGGTCGTGGTGACCAACGGCGGCAAGCAGGCCGTCTACCAGGCCTTCCAGGTGCTGCTCGATCCGGGCGACGAGGTGCTCCTGCCCGCGCCGTACTGGACGACGTACCCCGAGGCGATCCAGCTCGCCGACGGCGTGCCCGTCGAGGTGTTCGCCGGCGCCGAGCAGCACTACAAGGTGACCGTCGAGCAGCTCGAGGCCGCGCGCACCGAGCGCACGAAGGTGCTGCTCTTCGTGTCGCCCTCCAACCCGACCGGCGCCGTCTACTCCCCCGAGGAGACCCGCGCCATCGGCGAGTGGGCCGAGACGCACGGTCTCTGGATCATCGCCGACGAGATCTACCAGAACCTGACCTACGACGGCGTGCGCGCGGTCTCCATCGTCGAGGCCGTTCCCGCGCTGCAGGAGCGCACCATTCTCGTCAACGGCGTCGCGAAGACGTACGCCATGACCGGCTGGCGGCTCGGCTGGATGGTCGCGCCCGCCGACATCGTGAAGGGCGCGTCGAACCTGCAGTCGCACCTCACCTCCAACGTCAACAACATCGCCCAGCGCGCGGCGATCGCCGCACTCACCGGGCCGCAGGAGCCGATCGAGGAGATGCGCCAGGCGTTCGACCGCCGCCGCAAGCTCATCGTCGCCGAGCTCAACCGAGTGCCGGGCTTCACGTGCCCGACGCCGGAGGGGGCGTTCTACGCGTACGTCGACGTCACCGCCGCGCTCGGCAAGACGTATCGCGGGGTCACCCCGCAGACGTCGCTCGAGCTCGCCGACCTCATCCTCTCGGAGGCCGAGGTCGCCGCGGTTCCCGGAGAAGCCTTCGGGCCGAGCGGGTACCTGCGCTTCAGCTACGCCCTGGGCGACGAGGCGCTGGTCGAGGGCGTGCGCCGCATTCAGGCGCTGCTCGGCGAGTAGCCGACTGCCGGCGAGCGGGCGGTGCGGGATCACGGGATCCTGCACCGCCCGCTGTCGTCTGCCGCGACTCCCCCGCGCACCGGCGGCCGCTGGTTCATGTAGACTATCGGTCACCAGTCGGGCGGGGTGGGCCCAGTAGCACCGAGAGCGAAGCAGGCAGCGCATGACGCGAGCAGACACCCCCACCCCAGCACGCAGGCGGATGAACAGCGCGCGGGGGCGACGACGCAGGACCATCGCGATCGCCGCCGTCTTCGTCATCGTCGCAGGGTGGCTCTACTTCGCGCCGCCGCTCATCTCGTACGCAGGGGCACCGACGAGCTGCCGCCCGTTGGCCGCGGGCCTGTTGCAGGGCGGCACACTCATCGGAGGCCTGCCGAGTTATGCGCCCGCATACGCAGCAGTCGATCAGTATCTTGACAACCGGGCGGATGAAGTGACCGACCAAGATCGATTCGAAGCAGAGCTCGGCGTCGCGGAACGCTGCAGCGACGCTCGACTGAATCAGCACACGACCCTCGTCCTGGTGACTGGAGGCGGGATCGCCGCGCTGCTCGGACTCGTACTGCGCCGACTCGGGGTGATCAGGCTCGCGCAGCACCGGCAGACGGCGACGCTCCAGCGTCTCGGCCCGGGCGAGAGCCCGGGCGGGGCTGGCATGGACTGAGCGGCGGACTGGGGAGACCCGGATTGGCGATCGTGTCGAGCATGCACTATGTTGATGATGAGTCACACCACACGCTGGGCAGGCGAGTGGCGCGGACTCGCGAAACTGCTCAGCGCGCTCGGGGGGTCGAGAGGATGACCCATGACGTCGAAGGCGATCAGCGATCACGTGATCGGCGAGCTCATCGTCGCATCGATCGACGCGCGCATGCAGGAGCTGGCAGGCGCTGACCCACTGACGAGCTTCGCCGTTCGCGGCGGCGAGTACCACCTCACCTTCGCGAACGGCGTGGAGCGCATCGAGCGCCCCGATCCGTCGACCGGCTCGGGCGGGGGCCTCGGCACATTCACCCCGGCGATGGACACGGGGTTCGCGGCAGCGCCCGAGCAGAACATCGACTACACGGCGCAGTTCGCAGCGGTCAGAAGCACGATCAGCGAGCTGCTCGATCCCTGGCGGGAGCTGCCCGACCCCGAAGACCTCGACCGCTCGATCGCCGCCTGCCGCGACGTGACCACCCGCCTCATCCGCGAGCACTGGACCGACGGCTCCGGAGCGCATCGGGGCGCCGGAGCGGTCATCGACAGCTCGCTGTCGGCGATCGCCGCCGACAGCGCCGACTTCACCGGGGCGACCGCGAGGAACTTCCGGAGCACGTACCTGTTCCGCATCCCGGCCGTCATCGAGAGCCACCTCGCGCTGACGCTCACTCGGGGCGGGTCGGTATTCGCGCAGCAGCAGCTGTGGGCTGCCGTACGCACCGAACTCATCAGCGTCATCACGCTCACGACATCGGCCATGCGGGCGGTCGTGACCGATGAGGGCGATGAGCTCACGCACACGTTCGGCTTCATCGGTATCGCCGCTCAGGCGATCAAAGCATTCGCCCCGGGAGTGGTGGGCAAAGCCATCGACTTCGTGAGCACCAGTCTCGCGACCGTGCAGAGCACCCAGTCCGCAACCGTCACAATCGGAGCGGATACGTATGCAGCGGTGCTGGGCGAGCTGCGGTCGGCGCTCGACGCGCTCTCGGAGCACGTGCGGGCCGAGGAGACGACGATCCGCAGAACGATCGAAGCCCACATCGACGATTCGCAGCGCGCGGGCAATCGCGCGAACTACGACCTCGACGATGTGGCGCTCGGGCCGACCGCCACCATCGGCATGGACGCGGACTCGCTGAACCACATCGCCGACCGCACGCTGCCCACCCTCGCGCGCGAGCTCAACGAGATCGCCGATCTGAACGAGTCGTGCTCCTCGACGTTCGCGGTCGCGCGGAACGCAGCGATCGGCCTCGGGGCCACGGGGCCCGCGGAGCACATCACGAGCCTCGACCGCTACATTCGAGACCTGCTCGACGATCTCGCGGCCGAAGTGCTCGACGGTGCGGTGCAGCTGAATCTCGTGGTCGACGATTTCGCGGCGAACGAGGCCGAGGTGATGCGGCAGCTCAACCAGTACCTCGCCGGTCTCGAGCAGATCGTCGCCGATCGGCCGCGCGGCGACCCGCTCGATCGCCCCGCGCCGAGCGGCGTCGAGGCGCCGTTCGCGCCCGGGCCCGACACCGGTCGGCGCGATTCGAATCCGATCCGGCTCGATCTCGACTCGCTCATGCGCGGCCCCGCGCAGGAGCCGTAGGCGCGGCGCCCTCGGCGGATCACCCCGCCACGACGGCTACCCGTACTGCGCGTAGCGCTCGGCGGCATCCGCGACATCGTTGTTGTAGGCGGCGCTCGGGTTGTAGCCGTCGAGGGCCGCGATCCAGTGCTCCCCGATCGTGAGATCGAGCCCGGGGTCGCAGAGCAGCGCCGCCGCCGACAGCGCCGCGTCATCGATCTGGTCGATCTCGACGCGGCCGTCGCCGTTCCCGTCGCGGCCGAACATCTCCCAGGTCTGCGGAATGAACTGCATCGGGCCGACTGCGCGATCCCACTCGGGGTCGCCGTCGATGGCGCCGCCATCGGTATCGGGAGTCTCGATGAACCGAGTGCCGTCGAGCGGAACGCCGATGATGCGCGGCGTCGTCTGCCCGCTCGGCAGCAGGCGCGAGCCGTTGATGCGTCCGTGATCCGATTCGACGCTGCCGATGCCGGCGAGCATGTTCCACCCGAGGCGGCACCCCGGCTGCTCGCTCGCGAGGGTCAGCGCGGCGCTCGCATAGGCGCTCAGCGCCCGCTTCGGAATGCCCGTGTCGGCCGCGACGCGGGCGAGCCACTCCGGATCCGCGGCGGGCGCATCGGCGGGGTCGGCAGCCGCAAGCGGCTCCCCCGCGGCCTCGGGCTCCGCAGCGGGAGGCGCACCATGCTCCGCACGCGGGCCGCCCATCAGGAGCACCGCGACGGCGGCCGCGACCAGCACCGCGGCGAGCGCGAACCCGCCGAGTGCGTACCGAAGCGCGCGGCGCGGCGATCCCGCACTCCCCCGAGCATCCGCCCGATCGACCGCGCGCTGGCCCGACGCGGCGGGAGTTCTCGGGTGTCGGCGGGGTGCGGGCATCGCGGTTCAGATTACCGGGAATGAAATGCGCGCCGCCGTGTTAGATTTGTATGCAAGCGCATATAAATGGCGCACACCACGTGCGGAGCCCGCTTCCGCGCACGCGAGACACAGGAGCACATCATGGAATTCGGGATCTTCTCGGTCAGCGACGTCACCCGCGACCCGGTCTCCGGCGAAACGCCGAGCGAGGCCGAGCGCATCCGCGGGCTCGCCGAGATCGCCGTGCACGCGGAGGAGGTCGGCTTCGACGTCTTCGCGATCGGCGAGCACCACAACGCCCCCTTCTTCTCCTCGAGCCCCACCACCTTCCTCGCCTACATCGCCGCGATGACGAAGACGCTCAAGCTCTCGACGAGCACGACGCTCATCACCACCAACGACCCGGTGCGCATCGCCGAGGAGTACGCGATGCTCCAGCACCTCGCGCAGGGCCGCATGGACCTCATGCTGGGCCGCGGCAACACCGCACCGGTCTACCCCTGGTTCGGCAAGGACATCCGCTCCGCACTGCCCCTCGCGCTCGACAACTACAACCTGCTGCACCGCCTCTGGCGCGAGGACGTCGTCGACTACGACGGCAACTTCCGCACCCCGCTGCAGGGCTTCACCAGCACGCCGCGCCCGCTCGACGACGTGCCCCCGTTCGTGTGGCACGGCTCGATCCGCACCCCCGAGATCGCCGAGCAGGCCGCCTACTACGGAGACGGGTTCTTCTCGAACCACATCTTCGCCCCCTCCGAGCACTCCCTGCGCCTCGTGCGGTTCTACCGCGAGCGCTTCGAGCACTACGGCCACGGCACGCAGCAGCAGGCCGTCGTCGGCCTCGGCGGTCAGGCCTTCATGGCGAAGAACTCGCAGGACGCGGTGGCGCAGTTCCGCCCCTACTTCAACGAGGCGCCCGTCTACGGCCACGGGCCGCGGCTCGAGGACTTCGCGAGCCAGACCCCGCTGACCGTCGGCAGCCCGCAGGAGGTGATCGACAAGACGCTCGGGTTCCGCGACATCTTCGGCGACTACCAGCGGCAGATGTTCCTCATCGACCACGCGGGCCTCCCCACCAAGACCGTGCTCGAGCAGCTCGACCTCTTCGGCTCCGAGGTGCTGCCTGTGCTGCGGGCCGAGATGGCGAAGGATCGCGACCCGCGGGCCGCGGAGGCGCCCTCGCACGCGAGCCTCGTCAGCGCGAAGTACGGAGACGCCGCGCCGCGCCAGCCCCGCCCGAACGCCAACCGGGGAGACAATGTAACGGGCGGCTCGCCGTACCAGGACTCCCCGGCGAAGCAGGGCGCGGCCTTCGGGCTCGCCTGAACCGAGCGCCCGCGGCTGCGGCACGCACCCGGCGCCGCCGGGAGCCCGCAGCTGCGGCACGCATCGCCGCACTCCCACCGCACCCACCCACGTCAGAGCATGAGAAGGAGAACGCGAGATGGATCAGCCCGCTCGTATCGATGTGCGCCTCGCCAACGAGGCCTGGGAGTCGGTGATGTCGGCCCACTCGGCGCTCATGCACACCTTCGCCGCCGAGCACATGTGGTCCGAGATCAGCATGCGCGAGTACGACGTGCTCTACACCCTCGCCAAGCACGACGCCCCGATGCGCATGTGCGATGTGCAGAGCGGCGTGCTGCTCAGCCAGCCCGCGCTCTCGCGCATGGTGGATCGGCTCGCGACCCGCGATCTCATCGCGCGCGAAGCCGACCCGAATGACGGCCGCGCCGTGCTGCTGAGCCTCACCCCCGCGGGCCGCAGCCTGCAGCAGCAGGTGGGGCGGGCGCACGCGAAGAGCGTCGCCCGCCAGCTCGGCGCCGCACTCACCCCTCAGGAGATGCAGGATCTGCGCAGCCTCGCCGGCAAGCTGACCGGCGGGGGCGGCGCGCCCTGATCCCTCCTTCCCGTTCTCACCGCCACACGCTCGAGGAGCACCCCATGACCACCCCGTTCGACGGTTCCGTCACCGAACCCGCAGCCGCCCCGACCCGCACCCTCGCCGTGGTGAGCGCCGGAACGAGCGACCCCTCCACCACGACCATGCTCGCGAACCGCGTCGCCGACGCGGCCGCGAAGCTCGCCGCGCAGCGCGGCTTCGAGCTGCAGATCAAGTTCGTCGACCTGCGCGCCCTCGCCGAGGACGTGACCACGGCGCTCGTCGCCCAGCACGTCTCCCCCGCCCTGCAGGCGGCCAGCGACATCATGCGCGACGCCGACGCGATCGTCGCGTCCACCCCCGTCTACAAGGCGGGCGCGAGCGGCCTGTTCACCGCCTTCTTCCAGGTGCTCGACAACGACCTGCTCATCGGCACGCCCGTGGTGCTCGGCGCCACGGCGGGCAGCGCGCGTCACGCGCTGGTGGTCGACGATCAGCTGCGCGGGCTCTTCTCGTACCTCCGCACCATCACGGTGCCGACCGGCCTCTTCGCCGCGCCCGACGACTGGACGAGCCGCGAGTTCGGCAAGCGGATCGACCGTGCCGCGACGGAGCTGATCGCCCTCGTCGACGGCGGTTTCCGCGAATCGGTGCGCGGCGAATCGTGGAGCGCCTACCAGCACTCCTACGGCAGTGCGGGCGGCACGGAGCTCGGGATCGACTTCGACAGCGACCTCATGAAGCTCGCCACGGGCGGGCGCTGAGTTCGAACGCATCGCGTTCGAACGGCCCGCCGCTTCGGTGAGAGATTCGGCTTCGGTGAGGCGTCCGAGCCGCATTCGGTCTCACCGAAGCCGGATCTCTCACCCGAGGCGCAGGGTGCGGTGGGCGATGCAACCGGCCCAGCGCAGGTCGTGCGTCGAGAGCACCACGGCGACGCCCGCCGCCGAGACCTCGGCGATCACGCGCTCCAGGCGGCGCATGCCCGCCAGGTCGCGGCCCAGCGTCGGCTCGTCGAGCAGCAGCACCCCCGCCCCGAGCAGCAGCGCCGAGGCGATCACCAGATCCTTCCGCTGAGCGGGATCGAGGTCGTACGGATGCTCGTCCGCGTGCTCGGCGAGACCGGTCTGCGCCAGGACGCGGTCCACCTCCGCGGCGCGTGCGGCCCGCACCCCCGCGCGTTCGCGGCGCCGGTGCGGCGGCAGCGGCAGCGCGCGCTCGAGCTCGGCCCGCACGGTCGACGCCGAGAGCTGGGCGCCCGGATCCTGCCCCACCCAGGCGACCCGGTGCGCGCGCCGATGCACCGGCATGCCGGTCAGGTGCTCCCCGTCGACGAGCACCGCCCCGTCGACGCGCACGTCGGCATCCGCGTCGAGCAGGCCCGCGACCGCGCGGAGCAGCGTCGACTTGCCGGCGCCGTTCGGCCCCTCCACTGCGACCACCTCGCCGCGCGTCGCACGGCAGTCGAAGTCTGCGAAGATCGTCGACCGCCCCCGGCTCACGGTGAGCGCACGCACGTCGAGACGCGCGTCGCCCGCACGGCCCGAGGCCCCCGGGCCCGGAGCAGCCCGGTGCGGGTCCTCGCCGACGACGCTCCACACGCCGCGCTCGGCGAGCACCGCGTCGGAGAGCGCGCCGGATCGCGGGCCGGCCGTGAGCCGCCCGCCGTGCAGGAACGCGACGCGATCCGCCCCCGCCGTCAGCTCGTCGTGCTGATGGCCGGCCAGCAGCACCGCGCCGCCCCGCGCGCAGAAGCGCCGCAGCGCCGCCGCGAGCAGGCCGCGCGCCCCCGGATCGAGCGAAAGCCCGGGCTGGTCGAGCACCAGCAGCGCCGGCCCCAGCGTCATGAGGCTGGCGAGCGCGACGAGCTGCCGCTCGCCGCCCGAGAGCGTGTCGAGGCGGCGCCCGAGGAGGCGGCGCATGCCGAACTCGTGCAGCGCCGCGCCGACGTCGACCGGGCGGGTGCTGCCCGAGAGCCGGGTGGGGAGCCGCACCTCGTCGTCGACGAAGCTCGTCATGCCGGTCAGCTGCGCCTCGGGGTCCTCGCCGAGCATTGCGACGCTCGCCGGCGCGTGGACCGCGCCCGAACCGACACCCCGCTCTCCCAGCAGCCCTGCCGCGAGACGGCAGAGCGTCGAGGTGCCCGACCCCTGGGGCCCGAGCACCGCGACGGTCTCGCCCGCGCGCACGCGCAGATCGATTCCCGAGAGTGCGGCCGCCTCGGAGTCGTGGAACGCGAAGCCGGCGCCCGCGAGCGAGAGCACGTACGCCTCAGCCACGCAGCACCCCCAGCAGCTCGGAGGCCGTCGGCAGGTGCAGCACGCCGGTGAGCGCCGACGCGACGAGCAGCGCGCTCGCGAGGGGCGCCGCCCACCGGAGCGCGCGCTGCGCGGCGCCGTCGGGGTGATCCTGCAGCTCGGCGGGCCGCCGCGCGCGCCCGAACCCGCGCTGCTCGAGCGTGTCGTGCCGCTGGTCGAGCTGCACGAGCGACGCCGTCAGCAGCCCGGCGATGATGCCCGGCATGAGGCGCACCCGCGTGGCGAGACGCGCCGTGTTCCAGCCCCGCGCGGCGCGCGCGGCGAGCGCCCGCGACACCTGCTCGCGCAGCAGCGGGATGAGGCTCAGCGCGGTGGGGCAGACGTACGCGATGCCGAGGGGCATGCGGAGTCGGATCATGCCGTCGAACGTGCGCGCCGAATCGGAGCCGAACGCGAACAGCGCGCACACGGCGATCATCGCCGCGACGCGCAGCCAGAGCTGCAGGGCGACGGCGAGCCCCTCGACGGTCACCGCGGCCGCGCCCCAGCGCCACAGCACCTCGACGTCGTCGCCCGGGTAGAAGAGGCCCTGCACGATGCCGACCATGACGAGCATGGGCACGGCGAGCGCCGCGAGGGTCGCGATCCACCGCCCGAAGCGCACGCGCGGGGATCGCGCTGCGGCCCCGGCCGCGACGACGAGCAGCGCGACCGGGGCGAGCGGCGAGGGGATGCCGTACGTCAGCACCAGCGCGCACACCAGCAGCACGAGCTCGGTGGCGGGGTGCAGGGCTGCAGCTGCCGGCCGCGGACGCGGAGCTGAACGCGGCTCCGCACCCGCCGCCGAGCTGAGCTGACGCACCGGCACGCGGCGCCCTACGCGCCGCCGACGGGTCGCCCCGAGCGCGAGCGCGCGGGCGCGAGCGACCGCATGGCCAGCGGGTACCGGCGCACGATGCGCTTCGGCAGCGCGCGCAGCACGAGGAAGGCGAGGAGGAAGATGATCGCCTTGTCCGCGGTATCGGATGCGAGGCTCTGCACGGTGGTGGCGTTCAGCATCTCGAGGCCCGCGGCCTGGAGTGTCGCGACGATGCCGCCGGTGCCCACGCCGAGACCGCCGCCGAAGACGAACGCGGCGACGGGCGCCCCGAGTGCGCCGCCGGGAATGCCTGCGACGGCCCCGGCGAGCACTGCCCACCACGGAGCGCGGAATGCGCCGAGCCGGGCCGCCCACCCTGCGGCGGCGCCCACGAACGCGGCCCCCGCGGTGAACGCGATGACGGTGGGGTTGATGGTGACGCCCCAGATGACGTTGCCGAGGATGCCGGTGAGGGCACCGGCCGCGGGGCCCGCGAGCACGCCGATGATGACCGAGCCGAGCGAGTCGAGGTACAGCGGAATGGGAGTCAGTGTGCCGACGATCTGCCCGACGGTGATGTTCAGGGCGATCGCGATCGGCATGAGGGCGAAGATGCTGCGCGGAATGAGCGGCAGCGTGCCGGCGGCGATGAGGGCCGCACCGGCGAGATAGCCGGCCATCACCCACAGGGTGGTGTTGCCGAGATCCTGCCCGAGGGTGGCCGGCTGGGTGAGGAGCACGGCGATGTACGTCGCGATGATCACGAGCGCACCGGCGGCGGTGAGGAGGTACGCCCACTTCGGGGCGCTGGCGCGGGCTTCTCCGGGACTCGTCGTGGTGGCGAGCCCCTGCCCAGAGACGCTATCTTGCGCGGTCATACTGCGGTCCTTCCGTCAGGGTGTCGGTGAGATGGTCGAGAAAGCGCGGCGCATCGACCCGGCGGATGATCTCGGCATTCGCCGGACGGTTCCACCGGCCGAGCCAGTCGGCGATGGTCTCGCCGCGGGTGAGGGTGCCCGTGAGCTCGACGTCGATCGGCGCGAACGCGCTCTCCGCCCACGGCAGTCTGCCAGCCGTCGCCGATCCGCGCGACTCCGCCTGCACCTCGGCCGCGCCGCGCGCGCCGCCTGCGCCGCGCAGTTCGGGCGCCGCCTCGCGAGCGCCCCGCGCCCACTCGACCGCCGTCGCCGTCACGTACGGGTCGTGGATGTGGGCGAGGTACCCGTGCCCGTCGGCCTCGTGGAACTCGAAGTAGAAGCGCAGCGCCTCGCCGAGCTCGTGCAGCACAGCGGGCCAGGGCGCGGGCGCGGGATCGGCGGCGCCGACGATGCGGTTCAGCCGCTCGGGCGTCATCTCGACCATCTCCGTCGCCTCGATCGGCCCGATGACGGGCGGGTAGGAGGCGTCTCCGGCCGCGTACGCCTCGCCGAACGCCGCGAACACCCGCGCCGCCGCCTCGGGATCGTAGCTGACGTTCCACTCGGTGGTCGGCTGGGTGTTGCCGCGGTAGTTGAACGCCCCGCCCATCACGAAGAGCCGCTTCAGGAGCGTCGGCAGCTCGGGTGCGATGTCGAGAGCCAGAGCGAGGTTCGTGGCCGGCCCGATCATGACGCCGATGAGCTCACCGGGGTGCGCCCGCGCCGCCTCGACCCAGGCCTGCGCCGCGCTCAGGTCGCTCACCGAGCTCGCGGGTTCGGGGAGGGTCGCGTAGCCCGCGCCGGTGTCGCCGTGCGTGACCTCCGCGTACTCGGGGTCGGGCCCGGGCTCGTGTCCGGGCTCGCTCGCCGATTCCGCCGCCTCCGCCCGCGCCTCGTCGGCGGGCTGCGCGAGCGGGTGCACGGCGCCGCGGAAGACCGGCAGGTCGGGGCGCCCGGCGAGTGCGAGCCACCCGAGGGTGTTGCGCACGACCTGCTCGGTCGACACGTTGCCGCCGCTCGCCGCGATGCCGACGATGTCGACGTCGGGCTGGCAGAGCAGGTAGGCGATCGCTATGGCGTCGTCGATGCCGGGGTCGCAGTCGAGGAAGAGCGGGATCGCGGTGTCTGCCATGGTTCTATTGTGGCGGACCGCGGCGGGCGCCGGGCACCGGGGCGACGGGCATCGAGCGCCGCGGCGGGCGGCCAGCGCCGGGGCGCGGGCGGCGGGCGCCGGATACGGCGCCGCCTGGCCCGACCGCCGGCGGTCAGGCGTCGCCCGCCGTGATGTCCTGCGCCTCCTCGGTGGCGCTCTCGTGCGGGCGCCCGATGTGCGCGAGATGGCGCCCCGCGATCCCGAGCATCGCCATGGCGACGACGATCGCGCCCGCGCCGAACCAGTAGGGCGCCCCCGCGCCGAGCGCCTCGGAGATGGGGCCCGCGACGGCCGGGGCGACCGCGCCGCCCATGAACCGCACGCCCGAGTAGGTCGACGAGGCGACGTTGCGCGGCAGGTCGGTCGCCTCCATCACCGCCTCCGTGAGCGCGGTGTTCATGACGCCGAGCAGCAGACCGCTCACGACCACGATCACGACGAGGCCGGCGAGCGAGCCGGTGAGGCAGCCGAGCAGCACGAGGCATGCGGTGAGCCCGCCGAGCATCGTGAAGAGCACGGGGCGCAGCCCGAAGCGCCGGGTGAGTGCGGGCGCCACCAGCACCGAGGTGATGGCGAGGGCGAGCCCCCACCCGAAGAAGACGAGGCCCAGTTCGTGGGCGCCGAATGCGCTGCCGGTCGCCTGCGCAGCGGCTTCGAGCGGGTACGGGCTGTAGGCGAGCAGCACGAAGAAGCCGAAGTTGTAGAAGAGCGCGACGAGCGAGAGGGAGCGGAGCGCGGGATTGCGGAGTGCGCGGAACCCGGCGAGGATCGAGATCTTCTCGGGAGCCGGGGCTGCCGCTCCGCCGGCACCGCCCGCGGAGCGCTTCGGCTGGCGCAGCAGCACGAGGATCGCGATGAGCGCGACCGCCATCAGGGCCGCGGTGCCGAAGAAGGGGCCGCGCCACGACAGCGAGCCCAGCACACCGCCGACGAGCGGGCCGACGGCGAGCCCGACGCCGAGTGCGGCCTCGTAGAGCACGATCGCCTGACGGGATCCGCCCGATGCAGCGCCGACGATCGCGGCGAGCGCCGTCGAGATGAAGAGCGCGTTGCCGAGCCCCCACCCGGCGCGGAACCCGATGATCGCGTCGACCGATCCCGAGGCGCCGGCGAGCGCCGCGAATGCGACGACGAGCACGAGGCCCGCGAGCAGGGTGCGCTTCACGCCGAGACGGCTCGACACCCAGCTCGTGAAGAACATGGCCGCGCCCGTGATGAAGAGGTAGCTGGTGAAGAGCAGCATGGTCTGGCTCGGGCTCGCGCCGAGCTCGTGGCTGATCGCGGGGAGGATCGGGTCGACCAGGCCGATGCCCATGAAGGAGACCGCGCACGCGAAGGCGATCGCCCACACGGCAGTCGGCTGGCGCAGGATCGACGCCTTCGGCGTGCCGGTGGCGGCCGGGGTGGAACCGGTGTCTGGTCGGGGTTCAGTTGTTGCGGACGTGATCTGCTCCTGGGTCGTGCGCGCGGGTGCGCGCGGTCTGCTCTGGTGGGGTGGTGCGGGGGGCGCTGCACTCCGCGGGCGTGCGGCGACGCCGAGCCGGTGGGGTGCGGCGACGCGGCCCGGTGCTGCCGCGCGGGCGCTGCGGCCCTGCGGCGCTGCAGCCCTAGGGCGATGCAGCGCCGGGGAGCTCCCGGTGCTCGCCCGACGCGTCGTCGATGCGGTCGCCGAGCTGGTGCAGCAGCTCGGCGGCGCGTGCGAGGGTGGCGCGGTCGAAGTCGGAGAGCGCCTCGAGGTGGGGGCGCAGTCGCGCGGCGGCGACGCCGAGGTAGTCGATGAGCGCCGCACTGCCTGCGGCGGTGACGGAGACCAGGGTGGCTCGGCCGTCGGCGGGATCGGGCGCGCGCGCGATCCACCCCTCGGCCTCGAGCCGCTGCACGAGGCCCGTCATCGAGGGCTGCGCGACGCGCTGCTCGTGCGCCAGCGTGCTGATGCGCGCAGGCCCCGACTGCTCGAGCCGGAGGAGCACGCGCCAGGCGATGAGGGAGTAGCCGCGACCGGCGACCCGGCCTGCGATGCGGGCGAAGCGCCCCGAGACGCGGGTGAGGTCGCGGGCGAGTGCATCGGAGCTCGAAGCATCGGAGCCCGAAGCATCGGGGAAACGCTGCACGGACATAGCAGCCATCCTAGCACTGATTACATCGTAGTGCTATGCAATTCGCGCACGACCCGCGCTCCGCCCCTCGTCCACCACCACCAGTTGCTGGTTCGCGAACTCCCGCACCCCGTGCACGCCGAGCTCCCGGCCGAACCCCGATCGCTTCACGCCGCCGAACGGCAGCGCCGGGCTCCCGCCCCTGATGCGGTTGACCGCGACCATGCCCGCATCGATCTCGGTCGCGAAACGCTGCGCCGCCGCCTCGGTATCCGCGAAGGCGGTGGCGCCCAGACCGTACGGCGAATCGTTGGCGAGCGCGATCGCCTCGTCCACCGAGTCAGCGCCCACGATCATCGCCACCGGCCCGAAGAGCTCCCGGCGCCACACCGGCTGATCGCGCAGCGGCTCGAGCAGCATGACGGGAGCGAAGCGACGCGGATCCGCATCGTCGCGAGACAGATCGCCCCGCACCTCGGCACCCCCCTGCTGCGCCGAGCGCACCGCCCCGCGCAACTCGTCTGCCGCCGCCGCACTCGACAGCGGACCGAGCACGGTCTCGGCGAGCAGCGGATCGCCGGCGCGCACCGAGAGGAACTCCGCCGAGAAGGTGCGCACGAACCCGGTCAGCAGATCGCGCCGCACGATGATGCGCTTGGGCGACACGCACGTCTGCCCGGCGTTCGAGAGCCGCATCGCCGCCGCGAGCCGCGCGAGCTCGTCGCAGCGCTCGGCGTCGAACACGATGAACGGGTCGCTGCCCCCGAGCTCGAGCACCACCTTCGTGAGCGACGCCCCCGCGGCGCGGGCGATCTCGGCGCCGACCGCCTCGCCGCCGGTGAACGACACCCCGGTGACGAGCGGGTGCGCGATGGCCGAGAACACCTCGTCGTGCGAGAACCCCGAGTGGGTCACCAGCCCCTCGGGGGCGCCCGCCTCCGCGAAGATGCGCTCCGCGATCGCGGCGCTCCCCGCGCAGATGGCGGCGTGCTTGAACACGACCGCGTTGCCGAGCAGCAGATTCGGCGCGATGCATCGGACGAGCTGGTAGTGCGGATAGTTCCAGGGCATGATGCCGAGCACGACGCCGGTCGGCTGCAGCCGCACCTCGGCGCGGCCCCCGTCATCACGGGAGACGACCTCGGGCTGCAGCATGCGATCCGCCTCGGCCGCGTAGTGGGCGAGGATCGCCGCGCACGAGCGCACCTCGGCCAGCCCCTGCGAGACGGGCTTGCCCATGTCGAGCGCCATCTGCCGCGCGATCTCGTCGGCGCGCCGCTCGTAGGCGTCCGCTGCGCGCGCGAGCATCTCCGCGCGCGCCGCGACCGGCGCCCCTCTCCAGATCGCGAACGCGTGCGACGCTCGCTCGAGCACGTCGTCGACGCGCGACGATCCCGCGCTCGCACCCGCGCTCGTGCGCGCGCTCTCCTGCTCGCTCATGCGGCCTCCCCCGGCACGATCGGGTCGAGGCGCAGCCAGATCAGCGCGGAGGATCCCGAATCGAGCGCTCGGGCGAAGACGGGGGCGAAGTCGGCGGCGTCGTCCACGCGATGACCGGGGATGCCGTGCGCGCGGGCCAGCATCGCGTAGTCGGGATTGGTGAGCACCGTGCCCGAGGGGCGGCCCGGGAAGTGGCGCTCCTGATGCGAGCGGATCGTGCCGTACCCGCTGTTGTCGATCACGACGACGATGGCGCGGCCGCCGGTCGCCTGCAGCGTGGCGAGCTCCTGCCCGTTCATCCCGAAGCAGCCGTCGCCGGCGAGCGCCACGACGGTGCGGTCGGGGTGCACGAGCGACGCGGCGACCGCCGCGGGCACCCCCATGCCCATCGCGCCGTTGCGCGGTCCCGCGAAGGTGCGCGGCCGTTCGTGGTGCAGGTAGCGCAGGGCGCCGATGACGTAGCTGCCGGCTCCCGCGGTGATGATGGCGTCGTCGGGCAGCAACCGCTGCATCGCGCCGAACACCTCCCCGCGCCACACGTCCTCGCCGACGCGCGACGCCGCGGGCGTGCTCCAGGCGACGTACGCCTTCCGCTCGCGCTGCAGGCGCGCGCGGCGTTCGGGCGAGCCCTCGGCCAGCTCCGTCAGCCCGTCGAGCCACGCCCCGGGCGGGGCGACGTAGTGGAGGGTGGTCTGCCCCTCGTGCGCGAGCAGGTCGGCGTCGTCGCCGACGACGATCGTCGTGGCCTCGCCGCCGCCGAGGGTGTACTCGTCGGAGAGCACGTCTCGTCGCGTCGTGCCGAGGTAGCAGACGAGATCGGCCTCCCCGTAGGCCTCGGCCGCGCCGGCGTTGCGCCCGAATCCCAGGCTGCCGACCCAGGCGGGCGAGCTGTGCGGGAACGCATCGTGGCTGCGGAAGTCGGAGACGACCGGGATCGCGGCGTGCTCGGCGATCCGGCGCAGCCGCGCGGCGCTCGCCTCGTCCCAGCTGTCGCCGCCGACGACGAACACGGGTCGCTCGGCGGCGGCGAGCGCGCGGGCCGCTGCGGCGAGCGCATCGTCGCCGTACCGCGCGGGCGGCCGTTCGGCGGGCGCGAGGTCGCGCGGGCGCGCCACCGGGGCGACGAGCACCTCCTCCGGCAGCCCGATCACCACGGGGCCGGGCCTGCCCGACTCGGCGATCTCGAACGCCCGGGCGACGCGCTCGGCCGCCGTCTCGGGGTGGTCGAGCGTGAACACCGCTTTCGCGGTGCTCCCGAACCACGCGGCGAGACCGAACTCCTGGAACGACTCCAGATCGCGCACGTGGGTCGAGATGAGCCCCACGAACACCACCAGCGGGGTGCAGTCCTGATACGCCGTGTGGATCGCGATCGAGGCGTTCGCGGCCCCGGGCCCCCGCGTCACGGCGACGACGCCGGCGCGGCCGGTGAGCCGGGCCTCGGCGAGCGCCATGAACCCGGCCCCGCCCTCCTGCCGGGCGGTCACCAGCCGGATCGGGGAGTCGTGCAGGGCGTCGAGGAGCCCGAGGAAGCTCTCTCCCGGGACGTGATAGACCCGCGCGACGCCGCGCCTCTCGAGGTGGGTGACGATGGTGCTGGCGACGGTGTCGGTCATGCGGGTTCATCCTTCGTTCGCGGTCGGGCGGCGTGCTGCGGGGGTTCCGGTGAGCGGCGTCGTACGATCACGGCTGCCGCGATGCGAAGGCGTCGTGGAGCCGTCCGGACGCACGGAGCATCGCGTCGATGAGGCGGTCGTCGGGCAGGGCTCCCTGCTCCGTGATGACGCTGAGTGCCCCGATGCCGGCGCCTTCGTGGGCGATGGGCACGGCCACGGCGGTGATGCGGTCGCCCAGCCACTCGGAGTGGACGAGCGCGTAGCCCTGGAGCCTGATGCGCGCGTAGACGGCGTCGTCGAGCACACCGGAGTCGCGGGCCGCGGCGCGGTGCGCCTCATCGGAGAAGGCGAGCAGCACCTGGCCGGATGCGGAGGATCGCGGAGACACCCGGGCCTCGTACCCCCGCCTGATGAACTTCGCCCGTGCGGGCTCCACCCGCTCGACGATCACGGGGGTGCTCTGCTCCATGACGGCGAACGACACGGGGGCGCCGAGCTCGGCCACGGCCTCCTGCATGACGGGGAGCAGGATCGGGCGCAGCTCCTTCGCGGGGTTCACCCGCGAGGCGAGGTCGGCGACGCGCAGGCTGACCCGGTACACCGCGTTCTCGTCTCGGAACGCCCAGCCTGCGGCGACGGCGGTCTGCAGGTACTGGTGCGCGGCCGCCCGCGCCCAGCCGAGTCGCTCCGCGAGCGCGGAGACCGAGAGCCCGTGCTCGGCTCGGGCGAGTGCATCGATGACGGCGAGCATCTTGATGCCGGTCTGCAGCACGGGGGTGCCCGTCGCGCGGCGGGCGCCGCGTCCGCGCTGCGGTGCGCCCGAACGGGGGCCGGGGGTCGCTTCGGTCATCGCACTTCCTCGTGATCGCTTGCCGTCTTGCATGAACAGACACTGTCTGACGCTGCAATACGGGGATGCTAGCACGGCCCGGGACGCAGCAGAAGACCCGCCCCACCGATGGTGGAGCGGGTCTGCTGCAGTGCGCTGACGGAGGGGCTACGCGCCGACGTACCCGTCGGCGACGTTCAGGGCCTCGTCGATGATGTCGAGGCCACGCACGAGATCCTCCTCGGAGATGATCAGCGGCGGCGCCACCTGCAGGCGGTTGCCCGCGGCGAACGGCCAGAGGCCCGCCTGCTTGCAGGCCGCGACGACCGCGTTGAACGGCGCCGCGGCGTCGCCCGACGCGTTGAAGGGGATGAGGGGCTCGCGCGTCTCGGCGTTCTTCACGAGCTCGATCGCCCAGAAGAGCCCGGTGCCGCGCACCTCGCCGACCGACGGGTGCCGCTCCGCGATCTCGCGCAGACGCGGCCCGACGACGCGCTCGCCGAGGTCGCGCACCCGCTCGAGGATGCCCTCCTCGGCGAAGATGTCGAACGTCGCGACGCCCGCCGCGGCGCCGAGCGGGTGCCCGCTGTAGGTGAGCCCGCCGGGGAAAGGCTTCTGGTCGAACGTCTGGTGCACGGCCTCGGAGATGACGACGCCGCCGAGCGGCACGTAGCCCGAGTTGACCCCCTTGGCGAAGGTCACCAGGTCGGGCGTCACGTCGAACGCCTGGAAGGCGAACCAGTGGCCCGTGCGCCCGAACCCGGCCATCACCTCGTCGGCGATGAGCAGGATGCCGAACTCGTCGCAGAGCGCCCGCACGCCGGCGAGGTAGCCGGGGGTCGGGATCAGGATGCCGTTCGTGCCGGTCACGCTCTCGAGGATGATCGCCGCGATGGTCGACGGACCCTCGAGCTCGATCGTCGAACGCAGGTGCGCGAGCGCGCGCTCCGTCTCCTGCTCGGGGGTCTCCGAGTAGAAGACCGAACGGTACGGGTAGGGTCCGTGGAAGTGGACGACTCCCGAATCGAGCGTGCCGTTCGCCCAGCGGCGCGGTTCGCCCGTCAGCGTGATCGCGGTCGACGTGGAGCCGTGGTACGAGCGGTAGCGCGCGAGCACCTTCTGCCGGCCGGTGTGCACCCGTGCCATGCGCACGGCATACTCGTTGGCGTCAGCCCCGCCGTTGGTGAAGAACACCGACCGCGCGCCCGCGAAGGAGTGCTCGACGATGCGCTTCGCGAGTTCGCCGCGCACGTCGTTCGCCATGGCGGGCTGGATCGTCGCGAGACGGCCCGCCTGATCCTGGATCGCCTGGACGAGGCCCGGGTGCTGGTGGCCGAGGTTCAGGTTGACGAGCTGCGACGAGAAGTCGAGGTACTCGGTGCCGTCGTAATCCCAGAACCGCACCCCCTCGCCCTTCGCGATGGGCAGCGGATTGATCGCGCCCTGCGCCGACCACGAGTGGAAGACGTACTGGCGGTCGTTCTCGCGCACCTCGCGCTGGGCGTCGGTGTCGCCGAAGCTCTGCTCCGCGCCGGTGAGGTCGATGTAGTCGCTCATGCGGTCGCTCCTCAGTGGTTGCTCGGGAAGCCGAGGTCGATCTTCGACTGATCGGGGTTCGGCCAGCGGGTGGTGACGACCTTCGAGCGCGTGTAGAAGTTGATCGACTCGGGGCCGTAGATGTGGGAGTCGCCAAAGAGCGAGTCCTTCCAGCCGCCGAACGAGAAGGCGCCCACGGGCACCGGGATCGGCACGTTGATGCCGACCATGCCGGCCTCGACCTCGAACTCGAACTGGCGGGCCGCGCCGCCGTCGCGCGTGAAGATCGCGGTGCCGTTGCCGAACTGGTGCGAGTTGATGAGCTCGAGGCCCTCCTCGTAGCTGTCGACGCGCACGATGGCGAGCACGGGCCCGAAGATCTCCTCGCGGTACACCTTGCTGTCGGTCTGCACGTGGTCGATCAGCGACACTCCGGTGAAGAAGCCGTCGCCCTCGAACTGCGCCTCGCGGCCGTCGACGACGACGGTCGCACCCTCGGCCTCGGCGCCCGCGACGTAGCCCTCGACGCGCTCCTTGGCCTCGCGGGTGATGAGCGGGCCCATCTCGGATGCGGGATCGGTGCCGTCGCCGATCTTGAGGTTCGCGATGCGGCTCGTGAGCTCGGGGATCAGGCGATCCGCGACGTCTCCGACTGCGACGACGACCGAGACGGCCATGCAGCGCTCGCCGGCCGAGCCGTAGGCGGCGGAGATCGCGGCGTCGGCGGTCACGGTGATGTCGGCGTCGGGCATGACGAGCATGTGGTTCTTCGCGCCGCCGAGCGCCTGCACGCGCTTGCCGTTGGCGGCTGCGCGCTCGTAGATGTACTTGGCGATGGGGGTCGAGCCGACGAACGAGACGGCCTTGACGTCGGGGCTGTCGAGCAGGGTGTCGACGGCGACCTTGTCGCCGTGCACGACGTTGAGCACGCCGTCGGGCAGGCCGGCCTCGCGGAAGAGGTCGGCGATGAAGACCGAGGCGGAGGGGTCGCGCTCGGAGGGCTTCAGCACGACGGTGTTGCCGCACGCGATGGCGCTCGCGATCATCCAGAGCGGCACCATGACCGGGAAGTTGAAGGGGGTGATCGCCGCGACGACGCCCACCGGCTGCTTGATGGAGTGCACGTCGACGCCGGTCGAGACCTGCTCGTCGCGCTCGCCCTTCAGCAGGTGCAGCAGGCCCGACGCGAACTCGACGTTCTCCAGGCCGCGCGCGATCTCGCCGGCCGCGTCCGAGAGCACCTTGCCGTGCTCGCTGGTGACGATCGCGGAGAGCTCGGGCGTGCGCTGCTTGAGCAGCTGACGCAGGTTGAAGAACACGTCGGCGCGCTTCGTGAGGCTCGTGCGGCGCCACTTGGGCAGCGCCTCCTGCGCGGCGGCGATGGCCTGCTCGACGGTCTCGACCGATGCGATGCTGAGCTCGTGCTGGGCCTCGCCGGTCGCCGGGTTGTAGACCGGCTGAGTGCGCTCCGCGGTGTCGACCTTCTCGCCGCCGATGACGTGGGGGATCCGTGCCATGCGTTCGCCTGCTTTCTCGTGAGTGCGCGCGCCTGCGCGTGCGCGTCCGTGTCGGTGATCGCCGCTCTTCGGGCAATCTGTTCGGAATCGTGGATTCCGCCACGAACCAGTGTGACAGGCGAGAGTCGGCGGATCGACCGCATTCCATCCACGATTGACCCCGCTCCCGTACACTTTGTTCGATATGACCGACACGCCTGCCGACGCTCGCCCCGCGACCGCGACCGTCACCGTCGCCGACGCCCTCGCCCTCCCCGAGCTGCGCGCGGGCACCCCCGAGCTCGTCGCCGGCCGCGCCGGGCTCGACCGCGCGGTGCGGTGGGCGCACGTCGTCGCGGGCGCCGGCGCCCTGCCGCTGCTCGAGGGCGGCGAGCTCATCCTCACGACCGGGGCCGGATGGCCGACGGACCCGCCCGCGCTCGCGGCCCTCGCCGGTTCCGTGGTCGCCGCCGGCCCCGCCGCGGCCGTGCTCGAGCTCGGGCCGCACTTCGACGCCGCTCCGGCCGAGCTCGCCGACGCGTGCGAGCGGCACGGCATTCCGCTCATCGTGCTGCATCGCGAGGTGCGGTTCGTGCAGATCACCCAGCGGGTGCACCAGCGCGTGCTCGCGGCGCAGACGGAAGCACTCGCGGCGCGGGCCGAGGTGCACACCATGCTCACCGAGCTGGGCCTCAACCGCAGCCCCGTCGACTACGTCGTCGAGCGCCTCGCCGAGACCCTGGACGCCCCCGTGGTGCTCGAGGACTCCGCCGGCCGGGTCGTCGCCTGGACCGGCGCGGAGATCCTCCCCCAGACGGCGCTCGCCCCCTGGTCGTCGCCGCAGCCCGGTGCACTGCCGCCCGGATCGGACTCGGTCGCCGTCGAAGCGCAGGGGAGGCGGTGGGGCCGGCTCTCCGCGCTCCCCGGGCCGCCGCACCCGGCGGGTCGGCGCACCGTGCTCGAACTCGGAGCCTTCGCGCTCGCACTCGGCAAGCTGGCCGACCCCGACGGCGAGCAGTGGCTGCGGCTGAGCGCGAAACGCCTCTTCGACGCCCTGCTCAACGGCCGGTACCGCAGCGACGGCGAGCTCGCCACGCAGCTCGCCGCCGCCGGCCTGACGATCGAGGGGCGCACACTGCTCGGCGCGACGCTGCGCGGCACCGACGGCTTCGGCGCGCACACCTCGCTCGAGCGGGCCGTGCTCGAAACGGCGCTGCGCCGGGCGGTGGCACCCGAGGGCCGCGTGATCATCGCCCCCGAACCGACCGATGACGGCGTCGCCGATCACGATCGCCCCCTGCTGCTCGCCCTGCTCTCCTTCCCCGCCGACGACCCGCGCGTCGCGTCCGCCGCGGATTCCGGATCCGCCCCGCCCCTCGCGGTGCGCCTGGCGCGCGAGCTCGACATGCTGATCCCCTCGACGACCCCGCTCGCGTGGCGGGCGCACCTCGGTCTCGGCGCCCCGGGCCGCGGCGTGCGCTCGCTCATCACGTCGTTGGAGCGCGTGCGGGCCGCCGGCCGCCTGCGCCCCACGGCGGCGACCGGCCGCGTGACGGTGCAGCAGGCGGAGCGTCAGGCGCTCGCCTATCTGGTGCGCGGCCTGGCGGCGACCCCCGAGGTGCAGGAGTTCGCGGCGGATGCGCTCGGCCCGCTCATCGCGCACGACGCCGAGTCGGGGCCCGGGCACAGCGGAGACCTGCTGCTCGTGCTGCGCGCGTATCTCGAGCACCCCGCGAACCGCTCGCTGGCGGCGCAGCGGGCGCGGCTCTCGCGGTCCGTCTTCTACCAGCGCCTCGCGCTCATCGAGGAGCTGCTCGACGTCGACCTCGCCGCCGGCACGACGATCGCGGCGCTCACCGTCGCCCTGCTCGCGCGCAGCGACTGACCCCGGCTCAGTCGCTCCACAGATCGGGGTAGTGGTGCCCGAGCGCGATCACGAGTCGCCGCAGGGCCGGCAGCGAGAGCCCGATCACGCAGCTCGGCGCCCCCTCGATGCGTTCGATGAAGGCGCCGGCACGGCCGTCGATCGCGAAGCCGCCCGCGAGCTCGAGCGGTTCGCCTGTGCCCACGTAGGCTTCGAGCTCGGCATCCGCGAGATCGCTCGCGAGCGTCACGGCGGCCGTGTCCACCGCGCCCGCCGCGCCGCGCGCGACGCCTCCGGTGCAATCGATCAGCCAGTGCCCCGAGTGGAGCACGCCCGTGCGGCCGCGGTGCTGCTTCGACCGCTCGAGGGCGACCTCGGGCAGGTGCGGCTTGCCCAGAATCTCGCCGTCGAGCAGGAACATGGAGTCGCCGCCGAGCACGAGCCCGTCGATCTCACCGGTGCCGTCGGGACCGTGCCGCCGCACCACGTCCTCCGCCTTGAGGCGCCCGAGGTACTCCGTGAGCTCCGGAGCGGTCAGCGCGCGCCCGAGCTCCGCCTCGCGCGCGGCGACCTCGGCCTCCTCGTCGACGTCGGGCGCGAAGCACACCGGCTCGATGCCGGCTCCGCGCAGCACGGAGAGTCGGGCGGGCGACGTGGACGCGAGGTGAAGACGCATGCTCAGCAGTGTACGGCCCGGGCACGAACGGGGTCGCCGCCGCGTTCACGGCAGATTCCCGAGTCACCCTCTGTACACACTCAGTTCGCGTGCATACACTCCGAGGAGAGGAAGGGATCGACTGCCGATCAGCCCCAGGCGCCGCCGCCGGCGCCGTGCGTCAGTGGAGCGACGAGGGCTGATATTCGTGCGCGCGCTACACCAGCACCTTCGGCGGCGACAACCCCCTGTTCCGCGTCGATCGTCCCGACGTACCTTGTGCTCATGGGGATGCACCGTGCCTCCCCGTGAACGGAAGGAGTTCTCATGGGTTTCCTCGGATTTCTGCTGCTTGGGCTGATCGCAGGAGCGATTGCGAAGGCCATCCTGCCGGGCCGTCAGGGAGGTGGCTGGATCGCCACGCTCATCCTCGGTGTGATCGGGGCTCTCGTCGGCGGCTGGCTCGGCGGCCTGCTCTTCGGCGCCGACCTCGGTCAGTTCTTCTCGATCGAGACCTGGCTGGTGGCGATCGGCGGCTCGATCGTCGTGCTGCTGATCTGGGGCCTGATCACGGGCCGCAAGGGCAACCGCGCCGCGTAAACGCGACGCACCCCCGCGGCGCGCAGGCGCCGCGTCCCGAGGTCGACCTCGCGCAGTGGGAGAATGAGGGCATGACTGCATTGCACAGCTCAGCCCCGCTCGAACCCGGCGTCGAGGTCGACCTCGTCGTCACCGGCATCGCCCACGGCGGTGTCGGTGTCGCGCGTCACGAGGGCCGTGTGGTCTTCGTGGCGGACGCGATTCCGGGTGAGCGGGTGCGGGCCCGCATCACCGACGCGAAGAAGAAGTCGTTCGCGCGGGCGACGGCCGTCGAGGTGCTCGACGCCTCCGCCGATCGCCGCGATCACGTCTGGGCCGAGGCCGCCATCACGCGGGATCCCGAGAACCGTGCCGGGGGCGCCGAGTTCGGGCACATCTCGCTCGAGCGGCAGCGGGCGCTGAAGGCGGAGGTGCTCGCCGACGCGATGCAGCGCTTCGGCGGCGTGCAGCTCAGCGCGGAGGGTGCGGAGGACGCGGCCGCTGCGCTCGCCGAGATCGTCGAGCCCCCTCCCGTGTTCGTCGACGACGAGGAGGCCGACCCCGACGCGGCCGCCGACACGGGTCTGGGCTACCGCACGCGCGTGCGCCTTCACGTCGATCCCGAGACCGGCGCCGTCGGGCCCTACGCCGCCCGCAGCCGCCGCGTGATCCCGGTCGAGTCGCTGCCGCTCGCGACCGAGGGGATCAATCAGATCGCGCCCCTCGGCGAGGCGATGCCCGGCGTCGATACGGTCGACCTGGTCGACCCCTCGGGCGACGACCCGCGCATGCTGCTCACCCTCGCCGGGGAGAAGCAGCGGTCGGGCGCGAGCGATCCGATCCACGAGTGGGTCGAGGATCGCGGGTTCCTCGTGCGCGCCGGCGGGTTCTGGCAGGTGCACCGCGCCGCTCCCGCCGTGCTCTTCACGGCCGTGCGCGACGCGATCGGCGAGCTCATCGACGACGGCAGGTTCGACCCGGTCGCCGGCAACCTCGACCTCTACGGCGGGGCGGGGCTGCTCGCCGCCGCCGTGGCCGAGGCAGCCGGGCCGGGCGTGAAGATCGCCACCGTCGAGGCGGAGGCGGCCGCGACGGAGGACGCGGCCGAGAACCTCTCCGCGATCGTCGGGGCGCTCGCGCACACCGCGCGAGTCGACCGGCACCTCGCGGATCTGCTGCGCGCCTCCGGGCCCGTGCGGGAGCGCCTGCGCCGCGGCACCGTCGTGCTCGACCCGCCGCGGGCGGGCGCCGGCAACGGCGTCACCGCGCAGCTCGCCGAGCTCGCGCCGATGAACATCGTCTACGTCGCCTGCGACCCGGTGTCGCTCGCCCGCGACACGAAGTCGCTGCGCGACTCGGGGTACGAGCTCACCGGGCTCCGCGCGTTCGACATCTTCCCGCACACGCACCACTTCGAATCGCTCGCCGTCTTCCAGCGCGCGTGAGAGCGCGCGCGCAGGGCGCGTGACGGCGAGCGCGCAACCTCGCCGAAATCGTGCACTGCGATCATGGATGCATGACAACGGCGTTCACCCTGGTGCAGCTCTCGTACTTCAGCGCGGTCGCGCGCCTCGAGAACATGACGGCCGCGGCCGCCGAGCTGAGCGTCACGCAGTCGACGCTCTCGAGCGCCATCTCGCAGCTCGAGCGCGAACTGGCCGTCGAGCTCTTCACCCGGGATCGGGGGCGCGGGCTCCAGCTCACGCCGGCCGGGCGGGCGCTGCTCGCCCGCGGCCCCGCCCTGCTCGAAGAGGCGGAGCTGCTCGCGTCATCGGTGCGCTCGGCGAGTGAAGCCCTCTCGGGCGAGCTGTCCGTCGGCATCTACGCGCCGCTCGCGCCGTTTCGCGCCCCCGAGATCCTCGACCGGTTCGAGGCCGCGTTCCCCGAGGTGCAGCTCACCTTCTTCGAGGGCGACCAGGGCAGCCTGCAGGAGGCGCTGCACGACGGACGCTGCGAGGTCGCGCTGATGTACGACCTCGGCGTCGACCACCGCTTCGCCCGCACCGTCATCGACCGCGTGCCGCCCCACGTCATCGTGCCCGAAGCACGTGCCCAGGCGCTCGCCGGGCGATCCGTCGTCAGCCTCAGAGAGTTCGCCGACGACCCCTTCATCCTGCTCAACCTGCCCCACACCGGCGACTACTACCTCCGACTCTTCCGGCAGCTCGGGCTGGAGCCGCGCATCCGGCACGTCTCCCTCGGCTACGAGACGGTGCGCTCGTACGTGGCGCGCGGGCACGGCTACTCGATCCTGAACCAGTGGCTCGATCAGAGCCTCACCTACTCGGGCAAGCGGGTCGTGCCGCTCCGCCTCTCCGACGAGTTCCCGCCCACCGAGGTGTCGCTCGTGCAGCGGCGCGACATCTCGCCCACCCGCAAGGCGCAGGCCTTCGTCGAGGTCTGCCGCGACATCTACCAGGGCTCCGAGGGGGTATCGACTCCATCGATCGGCCGCAACGAACCTTCCCATTAGACGCGGCGCTCCCCGTCTTCGAGGATTGGGGAACCCGGTCACCGGCCCTGCGGCACATCGACCTGACCCGACCGGGACATCCCTGGAGGACGCAATGACGCTGAATTCCGACCGAGCCCATCCCGTGGCCCCCGAGCGCGCATCGTCGCGCGCCGCGGAGCCGACCGCCACCGCGCAGCCGCCCACCGACCCCGTCAACCTCCCCACCGGGCCGCTGCCGGTCGCCGAGCGGAAGCGGCTCGACAAGAAGCGGCTGCGGGTGCTGCTCGCCGGCAGCGTGGGCCAGTTCATCGAGTTCTACGACTTCAGCCTCTACGGCCTCTCGGCGCTCACCCTCGCCACCCTGTTCTTCCCGAGCGACAACCCGGCGGTCGGGCTCCTCTCGACGTTCGCCGCCTTCGGCGTCGCATTCTTCATCCGCCCGCTCGGCGGGCTGTTCTTCGGCGCGATCGGCGACCGCTACGGACGCCGCCCCGTGCTGTACATCACGCTGCTCACGATCGGCGTCGCCACGGCCGGCATCGGGCTCCTGCCCACGTACGCCCAGATCGGGATCGCCGCGCCCATCCTGCTGGTGATCTGCCGCCTCCTGCAGGGCTTCTCGGCCGGCGGCGAATCGGTCGGCGCCCCCGCATTCGTGTTCGAGCACGCCCCGAAGCATCGGCGCGGGCTCTGGCTGAACATCACCCTCGCCGCCACCGCCCTGCCCTCCGTCATCGGCGGCGCGCTGATCCTCGCGCTCTCGCAGAGCCTGCCCGCCGACGCATTCGAGGGCTGGGGCTGGCGCGTCCCGTTCCTCCTCGCCCTGCCGCTCGCCGCGTTCGGGCTGTGGATCCGCTCCCGCACCGACGAGTCGGAGGCGTTCAAAGAGGTGCAGGCCGAGCAGCAGCAGCAGGCGGAGCGGCAGACGCCGATCCGCGACGCCTTCCGCGAGAACTGGCTGAAGATGCTCCAGGTCATCATGGTGATGGGGCTCACGGCCATGGGGTTCTACTTCCTGTCGGGCTACTTCGTCTCCTACGTGCAGACGGCCGGCGATCTCTCGCGCGAGAGCTCGCTCCTCGCGAATGCCGCGGCCATGCTGCTGTACGCGCTGCTGCTGCCGGTCGGCGGCATGATCGGCGACCGCGTGGGGCGCAAGCCCATGCTCATCGCGGGCGCCGCCATCATCGCGCTGCTCGCCGTGCCCGCGTTCATGCTCGTCACCTCTGGATCGCTGCCGCTCGCGATCCTCGGCCAGTTCCTGTTCGTCGGCGCCGTCTGCGTGTACGGCGGCGGCTGCTACACCTTCTTCGTCGAGATCTTCACGACCCGCACCCGGTTCACCTCCGCCGCTGTCAGCTACAACGTCGGCTACGCCATCTTCGGCGGCACCGCGCCGTTCATCGGCACGTGGCTCGTCGAGTCCACCGGGTTCGGTGCGAGCCCGGGCGTCTACATGGCGGCGGCGGCCGCGATCGTGTTCCTCGTGCTCGTACTCACCCGCATCCCCGAAACCCATCCGCTGAAGCGGAAGCCCCTGACAGGAGTTGTCCGATGACCCCCGATGCCTTCCTCGCAGACTTCCACGCCGTCGCCCGCATCGGCGCGACGCCCGCCGGGGGCGTCGACCGCCAGGCCGCCACCCCCGCCGACCGCGAGACGCGCGAGTGGTTCGCCGCGTTCGCCGCCCGACGCGGATGGGAGACCCGCGTCGACGGCATCGGCAATCAGTTCGCACTCGTCGAACTCGTGCCGGGAGCCCCCTACGTGCTGCTGGGCTCGCACCTCGACTCGCAGCCGCTCGGCGGCCGCTTCGACGGCGCCTACGGCGTGATCGCGGCGCTGCACGCGGCGGAGCGGATCGCGGCTCGCGTCTCGGGTGCGGATGCCCCCGCCGACGGCCCGGTGTACAACCTCGCCGTCGTCAACTGGTTCAACGAGGAGGGCGGCCGTTTCGCCCCCTCGATCATGGGCAGCTCCGTGTTCGCCGGCATCAAGGACGAGGCGGCGATGCTCGACGTGCGCGATCTGGAGGGCACGAGCGTGCGCGAGGCGCTCTCCGCCATCGGGTACCTCGGCGCCGACGAGCGCCCCGCCATCGCCGCGTACGCGGAGATCCACATCGAGCAGGGGCGCCTGCTCGAACGCGACGGCCTGCCGATCGGCGCCGTCGACCGCAGCTGGTACACGCAGAAGCTCGACATCGAGGTGCTCGGAGAGCAGTCGCACACCGGGGCGACCGCGATGGCGGATCGGCACGACGCGCTGCTGGGCGCCGCACAGGTGATCACCCGGGTGCACGAGGTGACCGAGCTCTTCCCGCCCGAGACGCTCGTGTCGTCGGTGGGGCAGCTCACGCTCGAACCGAACTCGCCCATCGTGGTGGCCCGCCGCGTGCGCCTCGTCGCCGACCTCCGCGCCGACGACGCGGCCGTCGTACTCGAGGCCCGCGACCGACTGCTCCGCGACATCGCGGAGATCGCCGACGCCTACGGGCTGACCATCACGGCCCGCGACTTCGACGTGCGCGACAACCAGCACTACCCCGAATCCGGACTCGCCCTGGCAGAGGAGGCGGCGGCTCATCTCGGGCTGGGCGCCCGTCGCATCCGCACGATGGCCGGGCACGACTCGGTCGCGATGAACCGGATCGCGCCCACCGTGATGCTCTTCATCCCCTCGGTCGACGGCGTGAGCCACTGCGAGCGGGAGTACACCAGCGACGCCGACATGGTGGCGGGCGTCGAGATGCTGGCCGAAGTCGGCTGGCGGCTCGTGCACGGCGCCCTGCAGCCCGAGACCGCGCCGGCGCCCGAGCTCGCCGCGAACGCCTGACCGAGGAGGCACCATGAGCACGGCACCCGCATCGACCACCGCCCCCGCGGCCGAGCGCACCACGACCACCGGCGACGAGGGGCTGGCGTTCCTCGACGCGCACGCCGCCCGTGAGCGATTCCGCAGCGGAGACCTCACCCCTTCGGCGCTGCTCGAAGCGGTGCTCAGCCGCATCGACGCGGTGAACGGCGACGGTGACCGGCCCGGCGTGAACGCCTTCACCGAGATCCTCGCCGACTCCGCACGGGCCGCGGCGCGGGCCGCAGACGCCGCGTACGCGGCAGCCCGCCCGGGAGACGCGCCGCTCCCCCCGCTCCTCGGCATCCCCGTGGCGACGAAGGAGAAGCACGGGATCGCGGGGCTCACGCTCGAACAGGGGCTCGCGGCCTGCCGCGGCGACATCGCCTCCGCGCACCATCCCGTCGTCGAGCGCGTCCTCGCCGCAGGCGGCGTGATCCACGGCCGCACGACCTCGCCCGAGTTCTCGTGCGCGACGACGACGCACTCCCCCATGTGGGGCGTGACGCGCAACCCGTGGAACCTCGACGCGACGCCGGGCGGATCCTCCGGCGGGGCCGGCGCGGCCCTCGCCGCGGGCATGGCGGTGCTCGCGACCGCCTCAGACATCGCAGGGAGCACCCGCATTCCGGCGGCGTTCACCGGCACCGTCGGCTACAAGGCGCCCTACGGCCGCATTCCGGGCGCTCCCCCGCTCTCGGCCGACTGGTACCGGGGCGACGGCCCGATGGGGCGCACGGTGGCCGACACGGCGCTGCTCGCCGAGGTGATGGGCGGGCGCCACCCCGTCGACCATGCGTCGTGGGGGCCGCAGGCGAACGGATCGCTCACCTCCGCGCTGCAGGGCGCCGCAGGAGCGCAGGGCCTCCGCGTCGGGCTCTCGCTCACGCTCGGCGATTACCCCGTCGCCGCCTCGATCCGGGAGCGCACGCTGCACGTGGCCCGCGCGCTCGAAGCCGCGGGCGCCGAGATCGTCGAGGTCTCCCTCCCCTGGACCACCGACCGGCTGCGACGCACCGCGTTCGCCCACTTCGGCCACATCCTCGGCCCCGCCATGGCGCGCCTCACCGCGGGCACCGAGGCGGAGCTCGCCGACTACACGCGCCGCTTCATCGCCGACGCCGCCCGGGCCGCCTCGCAGGAGAGCCTGCCCGACTCGCTCGCGCTCGACGCCGCAGTGCAGTCGGAGCTCGCGGCGGCCATGGCGGGCGTCGACGTGCTCCTGACGCCCACGCAGGCGGTCGAGATGCTCGACGCCGACGGCGCCTACCTCGACGGCATCGACGTGCGCGACGCCGACGGCTCGACGCGGCACCTGGAGCACTACTGGGAGGCGCATCTCACGAGCCCGTTCAACATCGCGAACCGGGTTCCCGTGCTCTCGGTGCCGAGCGGCCTCTCGTCGGTCGGCGTGCCCATCGGCGTGCAGGTGGTCGGGCACCCCTTCGATGAGGCGACGGTGTTCCGGGCGGGGTCCGCGATCACCGACCTCGTCGCCGTGCCGCCGTTCCCGGTCGAGATCGGAGCGGGGCGCGCCGCGTCACCCCGGTCTCGATGAGCCGACGGCGCTACGGCGAGACGGCGCGCTGCGGAGAGCCGACGGCGCTACGGCGAGACGACGCGCACCACGCCGCGCATCTCGGGATGGATCGAGCAGAGATAGGGGTACTCCCCCTCCTCGGTGAACTGATGCGTATAGCTGCCCTCGACGAGCAGCTCGCTCACGAAGCTGCGGTCGTCGGCGACGACGTCGTGCTCGCTCGGCCCGACGAACACCCACCGCACCGCCTGCTGCGGCGCGATCTCCACCTCGGCGGGCTCGAAGCGGTTGTCGACGACGGTGACCGTGGCGTACGCCTTGACGTCGTCGTCCGACGGCACGGGATCGGGCTTGCCCGCGGGCGCGCACCCCGCGAGCAGGGCGGCGGCGCCGGCGCCGAGCACGCCGGCCGCTCCGCTGAGCAGACGGCGTCGGGAGACGCGCTGAGCCACGATTCCGCCCCGCTCAGTGCTGGTGCAGCGCACGGGCCGCATCCGTGATCGCGCCGGTCATGGACGGGTAGACCGCGAACGCCGAGGCCACCTGGTCGACCGTGAGCCGGTGCTCGACGGCGAGCGCGAGCGGGAAGATCAGCTCGCTGGCGCGGTGCGCCACGACGACGCCCCCGATCACCGTGCCCGAGGCCTGCCAGGCGAACAGCTTCACGAAGCCGTCGGTGAAGCCGATCATCTTCGCGCGCGGGTTCACGCTCAACGGGATCGTGTGCGAGACGGCCTTCGCCACGTCGGACGCCTCGGCGAGCGAGTTCTCGTTCCAGCCGACCGTCGCGATCTCCGGGTAGGTGAAGACGTTCGCCGCGACGTTGCGCAGATCGATCGGGCGCACGAAGTCTCCGAGCGCGTGCATGATGGCGGTGCGACCCTGCATCGATGCGACCGAGGCGAGCGGGAAGAAGTCGGTGCAGTCGCCCGCCGCGTAGATCGAGGGCACGTTCGTGCGGGCCACCTTGTTCACCCGGATGTGCCCGCTGTCGGTGAGCGAGACCCCGGCCTCCGCGAGACCCAGGCCGGCGGTGTTCGGGATCGACCCCACCGCCATCAGGCAGTGCGTCGCCTCGATCGTGCGCCCGTCCTCGAGCTCGACGAGCACACCGCTCTCCGTGCGCGACACCGACGTGGCGCGCGACTTCGACATGACCTGCATGCCGAGACGGGTGAACTCCCGCTCGATGACGCCCGCGGCGTCGCGATCCTCTCCCGGGAGCACCTGATCGCGGCTCGACACGAGCGTCACCTCGGAGCCGAGGGTGCGGTACGCGTTCGCGAACTCGGCGCCCGTCACCCCGGAGCCGACGACCACGAGATGCTCGGGAACGCTCGGCAGGTCGTAGAGCTGCTTCCAGGTGAGGATGCGCTCGCCGTCGGGCTTCGCCGAGTCGAGCTCGCGCGGGCTGGAGCCCACGGAGACGACGATCGTATCGGCCTCGACGCGGTCGAAGTCGGTGCCGCCTCCACCCGCGGCCGTGGAGATGACGACCGCGTTCGGCCCGTCGAGTCGACCCTCGCCCTGGACGACGCGCACGCCGGCGTCTTCGAGCGAGCGGAGCATGTCGACCGACTGCGCGCCCGCCATCGCGAGCAGGCGCTTGTTCACGGCGGCCAGGTTCACGGCGATCTCGGGGCGCACCGGCTTGCCGTCGCCGCCGGGCACGAAGGCCTGCACGCCCAGTCGGCCCGAATCGCGCACGCTCTGCGCCGCGCTTGCCGTAGCGATGAGGCTCTTCGACGGCACGACGTCGGTGAGCACGGCCGCGCCGCCCACTCCGGCGCGCTCGATGAGAATGACTTCGGCGCCGAGCTGGGCTCCGGCGAGGGCCGCCTCGTAACCGCCGGGGCCGCCGCCGACTATCGCGATCCGATGCTTCCGTTCATTCGCTTTCGCCATGCTGCAATTCTACGCAGGGCCCTCGCGCCCGCGCTCCGCCCCCGGGAGGGGACGGGTCGGTCATTCGCCCCGCTGGCACTCCGTGCGGCAGTCGCGATCGCAGTACCCGGGCCACCGCTTCTCGAGGCGCCGGTCGAGCCCCATCCAGTAGGTCTGCATGACCGAGCTCGTGCGCGCGCCCATCCAGAGCTGGATGTTGCGCACGGCCTCGCCGTCGGCCCACAGCCACTCGTCGAACCAGGCGTCCACGGCCCCGGCGAGCGCTTCGCCGCGCCGCCGCCCGAGGCCCGGCCGCGGGCTCTGCTCGCGCTGCTCGCGGCACAGCCAGGTGATGCCCACGTTCGGCGGCGCCGGCAGCGTCTCGATCTGAATCTCGGAGAACACCTCGATGAAGACGCGCCCGTACGCCGTGTCGGGCAGCTCGCGGAGCCACTCCCCGAGCTGCGGCAGGTCCGAAGCATCGCCCGCAGCCACCACGCAGTCGATGCCGTCGGGGTCGACGACCGAGACAGCCTCGGGGAAATCGGATGGTTCAGAGAAGTTCACACGTTCATCTTAGGTCAACCTAACCTTGGTCGGAAGATCTCACAGCGAATTCGTCGACGAGGGGCGCGTGCGACCCCGCCCAGCGGGCCGCGTACCCGGAGCCGCATCCGCGGTCGCCTAAGATCGACAGTTACGAGCCTGCGCAGCCGGGGGATCCGGGCCGGTCGGCGCGCCCGCGCCGACACCACACGATGAAGTTGGAAGGACCGCCACACATGACGAGGATCGAATCCTCCGCCGCGACCTCGATCGACACCCGCGCAGGGAGGGACGCCATCAGCGGCGGCCTGCCCCCGCGCGCCCTGCGCCGCCGCAACGCGTACGCGCCGGCCGCCCTCGAACGCGACCCCGGCATGCCCGCCTCCTCGTGGCGGCTGCGCAGCGATGCGTGGGAGTACCTCCGCTTCGCCGTCAAGCGGCTCGCCACCGACTCCGAGACCGCCGATGCGCTCGCCACGGACGGCGAGGTGCACCGCAACCTGCGCGCGCTCGAGACCATCGAACTGTACTGGGCCGGGTTCGGCCAGCGCTACGTCGCAGCCATCGCCGAACTGCTCGAAGCGGGCGACTACCGCACCGCCCTCGACCGCATCGGCCGCGTCGTGCACCGCCTGCGCCACGACACCGTGCCCGACGAGCCGCGCGACGAATACCTCGACGAATCGGAGCGCGCCGAGTTCGCCGTCGACGCCGACCCGCGCCCCCGCTTCGAAGTGCTCGTCGTCGACGAGACGACGGCTCAGGATCGCGACGGCCTCCGCACCGAGCTCCTCCGCCTGCGCGGCCCCGCCGACGACTTCGTCTACGACTACGTCGTCGTGCCCTCCGCCGACGACGCGGTCGCGGCCGTGCTCACGAACCCCAACATCCTCGCCTGCGTCGTGCGCCCCGGCTTCAGCGAGCACACCCGGCAGAGGCTCAGCCGAGACCTGCAGGAGTCCATCCGGCTCGCCCGCGCCGAGGTCGTCCGAGGAACGGCCCCGGCCCGCAGCTCGCTCGCCTCGGTGCAGCGCGTGCTGGGCCTCGCCGACACGCTCGCCGCGATCCGGCCCGAACTCGACCTCTACCTCGTCGCCGGCGCCCACATCGAGGATCTCGCGGGGGCGCTCACCCGCCGCTTCCGCCGCGTCTTCCGGCGCGAGGACCAGCTCGAACTGCACCTCACCCTGCTGCGACGCGTCTCCCACCTCTACGACACCCCCTTCTTCAGCGCCATCCAGGATCACGCGCGGCGGCCCGTGGGCGTCTTCCACGCCCTGCCCGTCGCGCGCGGCGGCTCCGTCGTCGCCTCGAAGTGGATCCGCGACCTCGCCGACTTCTACGGCCTGAACCTGCTGCTCGCCGAGACCTCCGCCACCTCCGGCGGACTCGACTCGCTGCTCGCCCCCACCGGCGCCATCAAGAAGGCGCAGGATCTCGCCGCCCGCGCATACGGCGCGAAGCACACGTTCTTCGTCACCAACGGCACCTCGACCGCGAACAAGATCGTGCACCAGGCGCTGATGGCGCCGAACGACGTCGTGCTCGTCGACCGCAACTGCCACAAGTCGCACCACCACGCCGTCATGCTGACGGGCGCGCGCCCCGCCTACCTCGAGGCGTACCCGCTCAACGACTTCGCCTTCTACGGCGCCGTGCCCATCGACCGCATCAAGCAGCTGCTGCTCGACTACCGCGCCCAGGGCCGCCTCGACGAGGTGCGCATGATCACGCTCACGAACTGCACGTTCGACGGCATTGTGTACGACCCTGAGCGCGTCATGGCCGAGTGCCTCGCCATCAAGCCCGACCTCGTCTTCCTGTGGGACGAGGCCTGGTTCGCGTTCGCCGCCTTCCACCCCGTCACCCGGCGGCGCACCGCGATGGCCGCCGCGAAGCGCCTCGAGCAGCAGCTCGGCACCACCGACCACGCCGCCGCCCACCGCGCGCAGCAGGAGCGCCTGCACGGAGCCGACGGATCGCCGGCGGGCGACGAGGTGTGGCTCTCCGAGCGCCTCATCCCGGCACCCGACGCGCGCATCCGCGTGTACGCCACGCAGTCCACCCACAAGACGCTCACCGCCCTGCGGCAGGGGTCCATGATCCACGTCTACGACCAGGACTGGGTGCGCGACGCCGAGGAGCCCTTCCACGAGGCGTACATGACGCACACCTCCACCTCGCCGAACTACCAGATCCTCGCCTCCCTCGACATCGGCCGCCGGCAGGTCGAGCTCGAAGGCTTCGAGCTCGTGCAGCGCCAGCTCGACCTCGCGACGAGCCTCTCGCAGGCGATCGCCCGGCACCCGCTGCTGCGCCGCACCTTCCGCGTGCTCACCGCTCACGACCTCGTGCCGGCCGCCCACCGCGAAGCCGGCCGACCGATGCCACTGCGCGACGGGCTCGCGTCGATGTGGGAGGCGTGGGCGACCGACGAGTTCGTCGTCGACCCGTCGCGCATCACCATCGAGATCAGCCGCACCGGCGTCGACGGCGACACCTTCAAGCACGAGCACCTCATGGACCGGTACGGCATCCAGGTCAACAAGACGAGCCGCAACACGGTGCTGTTCATGACCAACATCGGCACCTCGCGCAGCGCCATCGCCTACCTCATCGAAGTGCTCGTCAAACTCGCCGAGCGCTTCGAGGAGGCGCGGGCGCAGCAGGATCCCGACCTGCTCTCCGCCGCCGAGACCGACATGCCGCCGCTGCCCGACTTCAGCGCGTTCTCCGCCCGCTACGCCACCGACGGCGTGCTGCCCGACGGCGACATGCGCGCGGCGTTCTTCCGCGGGCAGCACGCCGTCGGTG
>NZ_LDRK01000083.1 GCF_001477055.1 Leucobacter chromiiresistens | reverse complement strand
GGGAAGCGGGGGAGCGGGTGAGCGAGGGAGCGGGGAGCTGTGAGCGGGCAGCCCCGGCGACGCCGCCCTCAGAGCTGGTCGGCGTCGAGGATCGTGTAGGAGTACCCCTGCTCGGCGAGGAATCGCTGCCGGTTCTGCGCGAAATCCTGGTCGACGGTGTCGCGGGTGATCAGCGTGTAGAACGACGCGGTCGCGCCGTTCGCCTTCGGGCGCAGCAGCCGCCCGAGACGCTGCGCCTCCTCCTGACGCGAGCCGAACGATCCCGAGATCTGGATCGCGACCGAGGCGTCGGGGAGATCGACCGAGAAGTTCGCGACCTTCGACACGACGAGGATCTTCTCCGCACCGCTGCGGAACGCCTGGAACAGCTGCTCGCGCTCGTCCACCGGCGTCTGACCCGTGATGAGGGGTGCGCCGAGCGCCTCCGCCATCGACTCGAGCTGATCGATGTACTGCCCGATCACGAGAACGCTCTCCCCGGGGTGGCGGTCGATGATGCGGCGGGCGATCGGCTGCTTCACGAGCGCGCTCGACGCGATGCGGTAGCGATCCTGATCCTCGGCGACGGCGTAGTCCATGCGCTCCGCCTCCCCGAAATCGACGCGCACCTCGAAGCAGGCTGCGGGGGCGATGAAGCCCTGCGCCTCGATGTCCTTCCACGCCGCGTCGTAGCGCTTCGGTCCGATGAGGCTGAACACGTCGCCCTCCCGGCCGTCCTCGCGCACCAGCGTCGCGGTGAGGCCGAGGCGCCGGCGCGCCTGCAGGTCGGCCGTGAGCTTGAACACCGGTGCGGGCAGCAGGTGCACCTCGTCGTACACGATCACTCCCCAGTCCTCCGCGTCGAGCAGGGAGAGATGCGCGTACTCGCCCTTCCGGCGGCTCGTGAGAATCTGGTAGGTCGCGATGGTGACGGGCTTGACCTCCTTGACCTGGCCCGAGTACTCGCCGATCTCGTCCTCGGTGAGGCTCGTGCGGCGCAGCAGCTCGTCGCGCCACTGGCGCGCCGACACCGCGTTCGTGACGAGGATCAGGGTCTTCGCGCCGACCGCCGCCATCGACGCCGCGCCCACGATGGTCTTGCCCGCCCCGCACGGCAGCACGACGACGCCCGAGCCGCCCCTCTGGAAGGCCTCGACGGCCTTCGCCTGGTAGTCGCGCAGCTCCCAGCCGTCTTCAGCCAGCGAGATGTCGTACGGCTCACCGGCGCGGTACCCGGCCAGGTCCTCCGCGGGCCAGCCGCGCGCCACCAGCTGCTGCTTGAGCTCGCCTCGGGCCCACGCCTCGACGGGGAAGGTGTGCTCGTCGATGCGGTTGCCGAGGAGCGGGGCGATCTTCTTCGCACTTGCGACCTCGCGCAGCACCATCGGATCCTCCGAGCGCAGCACGAGCTGAGTGGGGGCCTCCTCGGCGGCGGCGTCGCCGGGCACGGGCGCGCGCTCGATCGTGAGGCGCCCGTAGCGGCGCATCGTATCGGCGATCTCGTTCGCGACCCCGCTCGGCACCGGGAACTTCGCATAGCGGTTCAGCGTCTCGAGGATCTCCTCGGAGGTGTGACCGGCGGCGCGGGCGTTCCACAGCCCGAGTCGGGTGATGCGGTAGGTGTGGATGTGCTCGGGCGCGCGCTCGAGCTCGGCGAACACGGCGAGCGCGTGCCGCGCGTCCTCGGCATCGGGGTGGGCGACTTCGAGGAGTACGGTGTGGTCGCTCTGCACGATGAGGGGGCCGAGAGTCATAACGAGCGAGTCTACCGCGCAACGCTGTACCGGCGGCGTGCATCGCGCGGTCGGCACCGACCCGCGTGCCGGTTCAGACCGACTCGACCGCCGTGATCAAGGTGATGGGCAGCGTGCGCTCGACACCGGCCGACTGGTCGGCGGCCCGCAGCCGCCCCGCGCTGACGGAGACCGGCAGGAGCGTGAACGTGCGCACCTCTCCGCGCGCCTCCGCCGTCACGCGGACGGGGCTGCGGTCGCGTATCGCGAGCTCGAGTCGCCGCGTGAAGTCGCCCGTGCCCGGCTCGGAGCGTGCAGCGGTGAATACGCGCTCGACCAGGGCCTCCTGCGGCGAAGGCGAGTGATCCCGGTCGGGGGCGGCTGCGCTCGCCGCATCCCCCACCGCAGCTCCCGCGCCCCCGTCCGCGTCGCCCGCCCGCGTCGTCTCCGGCGAATCCCCCGACGCCTCGCCGGGAGCCCCCTCCGCCTCGTGC
>NZ_LDRK01000082.1 GCF_001477055.1 Leucobacter chromiiresistens | reverse complement strand
ACCGCCTCTACCTGCTCGGCGGCGTCGGCCGAGGGCAGTGCGCCGATCTCGGCGGGGCTGATCTCGACCTCGTCGCCGAGCGCGCCCGAGCCGCCGCCGAGCAGGTAGAGGCGGTAGGCGAGGTCGCTCAGGCGGGCGAGCGATCCCTCGGCGGTGAGCAGGTAGCGCTCGGAGCTCTCGCCGCCGGTGGGCCGGATCACCGAGCCCGCGGGCAGATCGACGCCCGCGACGGTGCCGCCGCCGTCGAAGGCGAGCGGCGCGAGGTCGGAGCCGCGGGTGAAGAGCGCGAGCCATTCGCCGCGCACCTCGACCGGTGCGGAGCCGTCGAGCCCGATGGCCCGGAGCACGGCCGTGCGATCCTGCTCGGCGACGAAGTAGCTGGTGCCGCCGGCGATGACGAACGTCTCTCCGTCGCGCTGCACCACGATGCCGCTGTCTGCGGCGGCTGCGCGCATCCGCTGGTCGCCGACGTGCACGGAGGTCGTGTCTGCGGCCGCGCACGCCGCCCAGCCGGTGCCGTCGAGGCGGCCGGCTTCGGGCAGGGTGTCGGGCGCGCCGAGGATGCCGACGGTGCCGCCGATCGGGATCCCTTCGAGGGCGCCCTGCTTCACGGTGACGACGCTGAACTCGCCTTCGGGGATCGCCATGCGGGCGCTGACCGTGTTGATGACGGGGTGGAGTTCGCCGTCGACGCTGATGTATCGCGCCCCGGTGTCGCTCGCGACGATGAGGCGGTTGTTCTCCCAGCCGCTCGGCAGTTTCGGCTGCATGAGTCCGATGAACACTCCGGCGAGGATCACCATCGCGGTCAGGGCGATGCCCGCGAAGACGGCCCGGAGCGGTTTGGCGGGTTCGAGCTCCTTGCCGCCGGGGGCGCCGCCGATGAAGGCGGAGAGCAGTCTCGCCTTGCTGAAGTTCTGCGCCTCGAGCAGGTCTTTCTTCGTCGCCACGGGTTACGCGAGCCCCGCGGTGATGGCGCCGAGCGGCAGCAGCAGCGCCAGCAGGATGACCTCGATGGTGTCGCCCAGCGTGGTGATGCGCATGCGGGCGCGGGCGCTGAGCAGGGTGAGGCCCGAGACCAGGCCGGTGGCGATGAGCAGGGCCGCGAGCAGGATCGGGGCCTGCTCGCGGTGGGAGAGGATCGCGGCGACGCCGGTGAGCGCGAGGATCGCGGTGCCGCCGGCGAGCAGCACGATGACGGAGGCCCGTCGGGCAGACTGCCGCGACTGGAACATGAGCACGGCGCCGCAGATGAGGGTGAGCACGGTTCCGATCCAGCTGGCGCTCGCGACGACGGGGGTGGCGACGAGCACGGCGATCGCGAACGCGATGCGCAGCGGAACCGTGCTCACCCTCATCTGCGGCGCCGTGCTCATGTTCCAGTCGCGGCAGTCTGCCCGACGGGCCTCCGTCCTCGTGCTGCTCGCCGGCGGCACCGCGATCCCCGCGCTCCCCTGCGTCGCCGCGATCCTCTCCCACCGCGAGCAGGCCCCGATCCTGCTCGCGGCCCTGCTCATCGCCACCGGCCTGGTCTCTGGCCTCACCCTGCTCAGCTCCCGCTCCCGCATGCGCCTCACCACGCTGTGCGACACCATCGAGGT
>NZ_LDRK01000081.1 GCF_001477055.1 Leucobacter chromiiresistens | reverse complement strand
CTTCCCCGCTTCCCCGCTTCCCCGAATGCGGCGTGCGTACACTAATGTGAACGTACACATTCGACTTTCGGCGTGGAGGCCCTGATGCCCGGAGAAGCTCGGGCCAAGCCCGCGAGCATCCGCGACGTGGCGCGCCTCGCATCGGTCTCCTATCAGACCGTCTCGCGCGTGCTCAACGATCACCCGAGCATCCGCGAGGACACGCGGCAGCGCGTGCTCGCCGCGATCCGCACCCTCGACTACCGGCCCAACCAGGCGGCGCGCGCCCTCGCCTCCGCCCGCCCCAGCGT
The DNA here is from genome assembly GCF_001477055.1 of Leucobacter chromiiresistens. GTDB lineage: Bacteria > Actinomycetota > Actinomycetes > Actinomycetales > Microbacteriaceae > Leucobacter > Leucobacter chromiiresistens_A. Next base: position 25,759 of record NZ_LDRK01000081.1, on the reverse strand, counting down.
GCTCGGAATCCTCTCGACGACCGTCGGCGAGTACGGCACCACGTCGGCGATCGTCGCGATCGAGCAGGTGGCCCGCGAGCGGGGCTTCTCGATCAGCACGCTCAACCTCGCGGCCGCGTCGCCCGAGGCGATCGGCGAGGCCGTGCGGCAGTTCGAGCACGAGCAGGTCGCCGGCATCATCGTGCTCGCGCCGCAGGTGCGCGTCTTCAACGTGATCGGCGGGCTGGGCCTGCGCGTGCCGATCGCGACGCTCCACACCGGCGCGGGCGGAGCCGCGGAGACGATCGCATCCGATCAGCGGGCGGGGGCCCGCATCGCGGTCGAGCACCTCGTGTCGCTCGGGCACCGGGACATCCTGCACCTCGCCGGCCCCCAGGACTGGATCGAGGCCGAGTCGCGGATGCACGGCTACCTGGACGCGATGTTCGAGGCCGACCTCTCCACGCTGCCGCCGATCCGCGGCGACTGGACCGCCGACTTCGGGCACTTCGCGGGGCGCGAGCTGGCGGGCCGCCGCGACTTCACGGCGATCTTCGCGGCGAACGACCTGATGGCGATCGGGTTGATGCACGGGTTCCGCGACGCGGGGGTGCGCGTGCCCGACGACGTGTGCGTCATCGGCTTCGACGACATCCCGGTCGCGGCGCACGTGTGGCCGACCCTGTCGACGGTGCGCATGGACTTCGCGGACCTGGGCACGCGCGCGATCATGCACCTGCTGGCCGCCATCGCCGGAGAGCCGGCCCCGCAGTTCGCGCCGGTCAGCCCGCAGCTGATGGTGCGGCAATCGACAAACCCCTCCGCAACGCGCCGGTAACGATTCTGTAATCAGCCCACAACGCCTTGACACGCGGGCGCACCGTGTTCCACGATGTGAACGGTCACACGAGTGACGACATGGATGACAGCGAGGTCAATCAAGTGGAACGAGCGACGCACCGGCCCGACGAGGCTCCCGTGCTGCAGATGCGCGACATCACCAAGATCTTCCCCGGAGTGAAGGCGCTCTCCGACGTCTCGCTCACTGTGCGCCCGGCGACGATCCACGCGATCTGCGGCGAGAACGGCGCGGGCAAGTCGACGCTCATGAAGGTGCTCTCCGGCGTCTACCCGCACGGCACGTACACCGGCGACATCATCGTCGAGGGCCGCGAGATGCGCTTCCGCGACATCCGCGCGAGCGAAGAGGCCGGCATCGTCATCATCCACCAGGAGCTCGCCCTGATCCCCGAGCTGTCGATCACCGAGAACATCTTCCTCGGCAACGAGCTCCGTCGCGGCGCCGCCATCGACTGGCGCACCGCGCGAACGCGCACCGTCGAGCTGCTCGACCGGGTGGGTCTGCGCGAAGACCCCGACACCCCGATCAAAGCGCTCGGCGTCGGCAAGCAGCAGCTCATCGAGATCGCGAAGGCGCTCAACAAGAACGTGCGCCTGCTCATCCTCGACGAGCCGACGGCGGCGCTCAACGACACCGACTCCGAGCACCTGCTCGGTCTGATCCGGGGCCTCCGGGAGCGCGGCATCGCCTCCATCATCATCAGCCACAAGCTCAACGAGATCGAGCAGATCGCAGACGACATCACGATCATCCGCGACGGCAGGGTCGTGGAGACCCTCGACGTGCAGCAGGGCGGGATCAACGAGGACCGCATCATCCACGGCATGGTCGGCCGGTCGCTCGAGCACCGCTACCCCGACCGCACGCCGAACCCCGGCGAGGTCTTCTTCGAGGTGCGCGACTGGGTCGTGCAGCACCCCACCGTGCCCGAGCGGTACGTCGTGAAGGGCTCGAGCCTGAACGTGCGGCGCGGCGAAGTCGTGGGCGTCGCCGGCCTCATGGGCGCGGGCCGCACGGAGCTCGCGATGAGCGTCTTCGGCCGCTCCTACGGCCGATTCGTCTCGGGCACGCTCATGAAGGACGGCGCCGAGATCGACGTGCCCGACGTGCCCGCCGCGATCCGGCACGGAATCGCCTACGTGAGCGAGGATCGCAAATCGCTCGGGCTCAACCTCCTCGACTCCATCAAGCGCTCCATCGTCTCGGCGAAGCTCGCGAAGATCACCCACCGCGGCATGGTCGACGCCCGCGAGGAGCGCTCCGTCGCCGAGCAGTACCGCAAGTCGCTGCGCATCAAGACGCCCGACGTCAACAACGGCGTCTCCAGCCTCTCGGGCGGCAACCAGCAGAAGGTCGTGCTGGCGAAGTGGATGTTCACCGACCCCGACCTCCTGATCCTCGACGAGCCCACCCGCGGCATCGACGTCGGCGCGAAGTACGAGATCTACTCGATCATCAACGAGCTCGCGAACGCCGGCAAGGGCGTCGTCGTGATCTCGAGCGAACTCCCCGAACTGCTCGGCATCTGCGACCGCATCTACACGGTGTTCGAGGGCCGCATCACCGACTGCATCCCGGCCGACCGGGCCACACCCGAGACGCTCATGCGCAGCATGACGTCGCTGAACGAGAAGGCGCACGCATGACCTCGACCGACACGAAGACCACGGAGCGGCACGGCTTCCGGTTCTCAGACATTCGCGGAATGTTCGGCGGAGGGCAGTCCACGGCCCGCCAGTTCGGCATCCTCGGCAGCCTGATCGCCATCATCCTGATCTTCCAGATCTTCTCCGACGGGCTGACGCTGTCGCCCGGCAACGTCATCAACGTGATGCAGCAGTACTCCTACATCCTGATCCTCGCGATCGGCATGGTGATGGTGATCATCATGGGGCACATCGACCTGTCGGTCGGCTCGGTCGCGGCGTTCGTCGGCATCGTCGTCGCGAAGTCGATGTCGGAGTGGAACCTCCCCTGGTGGGGCGCCATCCTGCTCGGCCTCGGCCTCGGCGCACTCGTCGGAGCGTGGCAGGGGCTCTGGGTCGCCTACGTCGGGGTCCCCGCCTTCATCGTGACGCTCGCCGGCATGCTCTTCTTCCGCGGCGCGAACCAGTGGATCGGCGACTCCATCTCCGTTCCCGTGCCCCGCGAGTTCGTGACCATCGGGGCGGGCTACCTCCCCGAGATCGCCGGGATCCCGATCCCCTACAACGTGCCCACCCTCATCCTCGGCGTGCTGGCCGCGGCGTGGCTCGTCTTCTTCGAGTGGCGCACCCGCCGGCAGCAGAAGAAGATGGGGTCGGAGCGCGCACCCCTCTGGGTCAGCGTCGTCAAGGTGGTGCTGCTCTGCGCGGTGATCCTCGGCGCCGCGCTGCTCTTCGGCAGCGGCCGACCCGGCACCAGCTTCCCCGTCTCCGGCATCATCCTGCTGGCGCTCGTCATCCTCTACTCGTTCGTGACGAACCACACCGTGTTCGGCCGTCACATCTACGCGGTCGGCGGCAACCGCCAGGCCGCGAAGCTCTCGGGCGTGAAGGATCGCCGAGTCGACTTCTTCGTGATGATGAACATGTCGGTGCTCGCCGCCGTGGCGGGCATGATCTTCGTCGCCCGCTCGCAGGCGTCGGGCCCGCAGGACGGCAACGGCTGGGAGCTCGACGCGATCGCGGCGGTGTTCATCGGCGGCGCCGCCGTCTCGGGCGGCATCGGAACGGTGATCGGATCGATCATCGGCGGGCTCGTGATGGCGTTCCTCAACAACGGCATGCAGCTGCTCAGCTTCGGCGCCGACACGGTGCAGATGGTGAAGGGCGCCGTGCTGCTCGTCGCCGTCGGCATCGACGCCTACAACAAGCAGCAGGGCCGCCCCTCCGTGCTCGGCTTCCTCACGAAGCGGCGTCGGCCCGCGGGCGAGTTCGCCGGCATCGACACGACCCCCATCGGCGCCCGCGCCATGGAGGCGCCCCCCGCCGCGCCGCCGGCGCCCAGCCCGCGCAGCACCACCACCCAGACTCCTCCCGCCGCAGACGACAGCGCGACGAAGGAACCCGGCTCTCGCTGACGAGAGTTCGACGATCAGAGAAAGTGAATGCAACCATGAAGCACAGACTCCTCCTCTCCACGGGCGCGCTGCTCGCCGCAGCAGCCCTGGCGCTCACCGGGTGCTCCTCGGAGCGCGGCGGCGACTCGGGCGGCTCGGGCGGCTCCGACTCGGGCGCCGCATCGACCGGGTTCGAAGAGGGCGCCACCATCGGCGTCGCACTCCCCGACAAGACGAGCGAGAACTGGGTGCTCGCCGGCAAGCTGTTCACCGACGGGCTCGAAGAGGCCGGCTACAAGGCCGACGTGCAGTACGCGCCGGCGTCGAACACGGTCGCCGAGCAGCAGAACCAGATCCAGGCCATGGTGACCGGCGGCGCGAAGGTCATCGTCATCGGCGCGAAGGACGGCAAGCAGCTCGCCACGCAGGTGCAGGCCGCGAAGGATGCGGGCGCCACCGTCATCGCCTACGACCGCCTCATCGAGAACACCGACGCCCTCGACTACTACGTGGCGTTCGACAACTTCAAGGTGGGCCAGCTGCAGGGCCAGGCGCTGCTCGACGGCCTCGAGGAGCGCACCGACCACGATGCGCCCTACAACATCGAGCTGTTCTCGGGCTCGACCGACGATGCGAACTCGGCCGTCTTCTTCAACGGCGCGATGGACGTGCTGCAGCCGAAGATCGACGACGGCACCCTCGTCGTCGCCTCGGGCCAGACCGACATCCAGCAGACGGCCACCGCCGGGTGGAAGGCCGAGAACGCGCAGAGCCGCATGGATACGATCCTCACCTCCGCCTACAGCGACACGGAGCTCGACGGAGTGCTCTCGCCGAACGACACCCTGGCGCGCGCCGTGCTGACGTCGGTCGAGCAGGCCGGCAAGCCGCTGCCCGTGGTGACCGGCCAGGACTCCGAGGTCGAGTCGGTGCGCTCCATCATGGAGGGCAAGCAGTACTCCACGATCAATAAGGACACGGCGCTGCTCGTCGAGCAGACCATCGCCATGATCGGCCAGCTGCAGCAGGGCGAAGAGGTCGAGGTGAACGACACCGACCAGTACGACAACGGGTCGAAGGTGGTGCCGGCGTACCTGCTCGATCCGGTGATCGTCACGCAGGAGAACGCGGCCGACGCGTACCAGAACGTGCCGAACCTGCTCGAGATCGTCGAAGAGTACCGCTGACGCTCGGAAGTTCGACGCACTGAGCTGCGCCGGGGCGCGGCGGGATCCCTCCTCCGCCCCCGGCGCAGCGTCGTCTGGAAGGCTGCACATGACCGAAGATCGCACCGCGGGCGCCGACGCGCGCTTCGCCATCGACTCCTCCGCGCACCGCGCCTGGCTCGCGCAGCAGGCCGCCCGGCTGCTCGCCTTCGCGGAGCCCGCCCTCGACCCGGGCGGCGGGTTCAGCTGGCTCGACGACGCGGGCGCACCGGTGCGCTCCGCCGGCTCGCAGCTCTGGATCGCCGGCCGCTACACCTACTGCGCGGTGCTCGGGCACCTGCTCGGGGCGCCGGGCCAGGCCGAGCGGGTGGAGCACGGACTCGCCTTCCTCCGCTCCGGCGCACTGCGCGACCCCGTGCACGGCGGCTGGTTCGTCACGGCCGGCGCCGCAGACGACGCCGCGAACTCCGACGCCAAGGAGAGCTACGGGCACGCGTTCGTGCTGCTCGCCGCAGCCTCGGCGAAACTAGCCGGTTTCGATGCGGACGATCTCTACACCGATGTCCTCGCCGTGCTCGAGCGCTGGTGGGAGGCCGACGCGTCGATGTACGCGGACACGTGGAACCGCGACTTCACCGTGCTCGACCCGTATCGCGGGGCGAACCCGAACATGCACCTCGTCGAGGCCGGGCTGCTCGCGTACGAGGCCGACGGCGACCGGCGCCACGTCGAGCGGTCGACCGCCATCGCGCGGCGGCTCATCGGCGACGTCACCGCGCGCAACGCCTGGCGCCTGCCCGAGCACTACCGCGAGGATTGGACCCCCGACCCCGAGTACGGCGCCGACTCCCCCGACAGCCACTTCCGCCCGTACGGGGCGACCGTGGGGCACTGGCTCGAGTGGGCGCGCCTGCTCGTCGCCCTCGAGACCGCGCAGCGCGACGCGACGGGCTCTGCCGACGCCTGGCTGATCGACGCGGCGCGGAGCCTGTTCGACCGCGCCGTGGCCGACGCGTGGGACGAGCGCCGCGGGGGCTTCGCCTTCAGCACCGACTGGACGGGCCGCGTGCTGAACGACCACCGCTTCCACTGGGTCATCGCCGAGGCCATCGGCACCGCCGCCGTGCTCTTCCGCGCGACGGGCGACGCGGCGTACACCGAATGGTACGCCCGCTTCTGGGCGTACGCCGCGAGCCGCCACATCGAGGCCGACGGCAGCTGGATCCACGAGCTCGACGCCGACGGGGCCCCCGCGAACGGCACGTGGAGCGGCAAGCCCGACCTCTACCACGCGCTGCAGGCGACGCTCTTCGCGCGCCTGCCCGCGACGCGCAGCCTGACTCACGGCCTGCGATCCGGCGCCCTCGCCTCGCCCTGACTCCGGCCCGCGCCCTGCACTCGACGAGTCGGGGCCGGCACCGGGGGCGTGCCACGGACGCGGCGCCTCCGATGCCGGCCCCGATTCAGTGCGCGCGGGTGACGGCGGGCGATCCGGTCAGCCCGCGATCTCCACGAGCACCTTGACCTGCTCGGGGTCGTTCGACGCGTCGAACGCCTGCTGCGCCTCGTCGAGGGAGAAGACGCCCGTGATGAGCTCGTCGAGGGGCAGACGGCGCTCCCGCAGCAGTCCGATCGCCACCTCCACGTCCGTGCGCACGTACATGAGATTGCCGAGCAGCGAGATCTCCCGATCCTGGATCAGCTCGAGGTCGACCGTGGTCGGCCCCGCGGGCACGCCCACGGTCATCACGGTGCCGCCCTTCTCCAGCAGTTCGATCGCGAGGCGCACCGTCGACTCGCGCGACACGCAGTCGAACACCACGTCGGCCTTGCCGCCGAGCTCGCGCAGCGCGGCCTCCGCGGCATCGGGGGCGCTCGAATCGAAGCTGCCGGTGGCGCCGAGGCGCTCGGCGCGGGCGCGCTTCGACTCCAGCAGGTCGGCGACCACGACCGCCTCGGCTCCGGCGTGCAGCGCCGCGATGGTGACGAACAGCCCGATGGGACCGGCGCCGAGCACGACGACGCGCGCGCCCGTGAGATCCCCGGCCCGGCGCACCGCGTGCACGGGCGTCGCGAGGGGCTCGATCAGTGCGGCCTCGCGGTCGCTCAGATCGTCGGGCAGCGGGATGACGCGGTCTGCGGCGATCGTGAAGCGATCCGTCATGCCGCCCGGGGTCTGGCACCCGAACACGTCGAGCGTCGCGCAGATGTTGTAGCGCCCGCGCCGGCAGGGGGTGCATTCGCCGCAGGCGAGGTTCGGCTCGACGACGACGCGCCGCCCGACGAGCTCCGCGGGCGCCCCGTCTCCTGCTGCCTCGACGACGCCGATGACCTCGTGCCCCGGCCAGAACGGCAGCGACATGAAGGGGTGACGGCCGTGCGCCGCATGCACGTCGGAGCCGCAGATGCCCACGACGGTCGAGCGCACGAGCACCTCGTTCGCGCCCGCGACCGGTGCCGGCACCTGCTCGACGCGGATGTCATCGGCCGCGTTGACGACGATGCGCCGCACGGCGTTCTGCACGTCGCTCATCAGACGGCCGTGTATCCGCCGTCGGCGACGAGCACCGAACCCGTGATGAACGATGCGGCGTCGCTCGCGAGGAAAACGACGCTCGGCGCGATCTCCTCGGGCAGCGCGAACCGCTGCTGGGGGGCGTCCTCGATCCAGTAGCGCTGGAACTCGGGGTTGTCGACCGGGGCCATCTCCGTCTTCACGTAGCCGGGGGCGACGGCGTTCACACGGATGTTGAGCGGCGCCCACTCGACCGCGAGCGACTTCGTGAGGTGGTGGACGGCCGCCTTCGACGCGTTGTAGGCCGGCTGCCACTGCGGACGGTTGACGATCAGGCCCGACATCGAGCCGATGTTGACCTGCGAGCCACCGCCGATCTCGCGCATGTGCTCGCCGACGGCGACGCTCGCCTTCCAGAGCGCGCGCACGTTCAGGTCCCACACGGCATCCCACTGCTCATCGGTGACGCTCCACGACTCCCCGTGGAAGCAGGTGCCGGCGTTGTTGACGAGGATGTCGATGCGGCCGAGGCCCGCCTTCGCCTCCTCGACCATGCGGGTGATCTGCGCGTCATCGGTGATGTCGGCGGTGATCGCGACGAACTCGAAGCCGCGCTCGGCGGCCTCCGCGACCACCTGCGCGTTGCGCTCTGCGCTGCGCCCGGCGATCGCGACGCGCGCGCCCGCCTCTGCGAGCCCGAAGGCGAACGCCTTGCCGAGCCCCTGGTTGCCGCCGGTGACGAGGGCGGTCTTGCCCTCGAGGCTGAACGAAGTCATGTGTCGTGTCCTTTTCGTAGGTGTGCGGGGTGCGACGCGGGTCGCGTGCGGTGGTGGCGGCTCAGCGAGCCGGGTAGACGACCGACTTGAGGCTGTCGGGGTCGGTGTCGCTCTCGAGCGCCTGCTCCACCTCGTCGAGGCCGAAGCGCCCCGTGACGAGCGAGTCGAGATCGACCTGCCCGTTCGCGACGAGCTGGATGGCGACGGGCCACGTCTCGGTGTAGCGGAAGATGCCCGTGACGGTGATCTCGCGGTTCTGGATGTCTTCGACCGGAAGCGTCATCTCGGGGTTGCCGAGACCGACGAGCACCGCGGTGCCCGCGGGCCGCACGGCGCGGATGCCCGACTGCACGGCGGGGGCGGCCCCGCTCGCGTCGATGAAGGCGTCGATCGGCACGTCGAGATCCGCGGGGTTCTCGGTGCGGGGGTCGATGACACGGGTCGCGCCGTACTGCAGTGCGCGCTCGCGACGGGCCTCGACGAGGTCGGAGACGATCACCTCGCCGGCTCCGAACGCGCGCGCGGTCTGAGCGGTGATGATGCCGATCGGCCCGGCGCCGGCGATGAGCACCGTGGATCCGGGCACGATGCCGGCCTTGCGCACGGAGGTGATGGCGACGGAGAGGGGCTCGAGCAGTGCGGCTGCCTCGTCGGTCACGGAGTCGGGCACGTCGTGCGCGAACGCCGACTGGATCGTCACGAACTCCGTGAACGCGCCGTCGATCGGCGGGGTGGCGTAGAACTCCATGTCGGGGCAGAGGTTGTACTTGCCGATGCGGCATTCGCGGCAGCGGCCGCAGGGACGCTGCGGTTCGATGGCGACGCGATGGCCGACGCGGGCGGGATCGACGTGCTCGCCGACCGCGACGATCACGCCGCCGACCTCGTGCCCGAGCACGAGCGGAGCGTCGACGACGAAGTCGCCGATGCGCCCCTCCCGGAAGTAGTGCACATCCGAGCCGCAGACACCCACGGCGCCGACGCGCACGAGTACCTCGTCGGCGGCGGGCTTCGGCACGGGGCGCTCCTCGATGGCGAGCTCGCGGGTGCCGAGGAGCACGCTGGCGCGCATCCGCTCGGGGATCTCAGAATGGGTCATGGCTGTTCTCCTCGTACTGCTTCGGGGGGCTCGGGGTCGAGCAGGGCTCGACCGACGACGACATGGTGGGCTCCGAGCGCGACGGCGCGGCGGGCGATGGCGGCGTCGACGCCGCCATCGACTCCGACCTGCACGTTCGGGGCGAGGCGGGGGATGCGGTCGAGCAGCTCGGGGCGCGCGGCGTCGCGGGTGCCCGGCTCGATCAGCATGACGAGGGCGCCCGTGGCGCCCGTGCAGAGCGGCGCGGGATCGTCGCCGGGTTCGAGCACCGTCCACACCTCGCCGCCGGCGGCGCGGAAGCCCTCGGTCAGCGCCGCGTCGCCCGCGATGCCCGCGGGCAGCGCCGCGCGCTGGGCGCCGATCGCGGCCGCCACGTCGAGCACCGCGGCGATCTCGTCGCGCAGCTGCGACGCGGACTCCGGGTCCGTGCCAGGCTTCGCTCCGGCCAGCACGATGACGTGCACCTCGAGCAGCGAGTCGGGGTGGCGGGCGCCGCACGCCTGCAGCTCGTCGATCGTGATGCCGCGGTGCGCGAGCCCGCCGCTCGCATCCCGGTCGAGGATGACGTCGAGGTGAATCGGCAGTCCGGCTGCCGCGAAGCGGTCTGCGGCCGCCTCCCGCTGGCCCTGCGGCGCGGCGTACAGGCTCCCGTACACGGCGCCCTCCGGCAGCTCGTCGATCCACGCGGCGTGCGGCAGTGCGCGAACCGCGTCGCGGGCCGCGAGCCGCGTCGCCGTCACGCGCGGCTCCGGTCGAGCGACTCGACCGCGGCGACCTCGGCGTAGCGCGCGAAGCGGTCGGTCGAGACGCGCCCCGGCTCGGCGGCGACGCGCCGCTCGGGCTTCCAGCGCTCGGCCAGCTCCATGATGGGCGTGCCGTCGAGCACGGCGGCGGCCTGCACCGCCGCTCCGCGCGCCACCGCCTCGGGGGCGTCGACCAGGTGCACCGGCTTGCCGAGCGCGTCGGCGAGGATCTGGCGGGTCGCCGCGGAGCGCGCGGCCCCGCCGATGGCGATCACTTCGCCGTCGGTGCGCACCCCGCACCGCTCGAAGTGCGCGAGCCCCGCGACGAGCCCGAAGACGACGCCCTCGTAGGCGGCGCGGGCCAGCTGCTCGCGGGTGGTCTCGGTCGTGAGGTCGGCGAGGAGCCCGGTCGCGAGTGGACGGTTGGGCGTGCGCTCCCCGTCGAGGAAGGCCGCGAGCACCGGGCCCTCCTGCCCGGCCTGCAGGGCGAGCGCCGAGAGGTCGTCGTGGTTCGTGCCCATGAGCCGGGCGAACGTGTCGATCACCTTGGCGCCGTTGAGCGTGCACACGAGCGGCAGGAAGCCTCCGGTGAGGTTCGCGACGCCGTTCACGAACCCGCGCGGGTCGCGCACCGGCTCGGGCGTGGTGGAGAAGACGACGCCCGAGGTGCCGAACGCGAACACCGCGTCCCCCTCGGCGATGCCGAGTCCGAGGGCGGAGGCGTGCTGGTCGCCGCCGCCGGCGGAGACCAGCACGGGCTCGGAGAGGCCGAGCTCGGTCATGGCGACTGCCGTGGTCGTGCCGGCGACCCCCTCGGGCGCGAGCACCTCCGGCAGCATCGAGGCCCAGTCGCGGGTGTCGTCGATCAGTGCGAGGTGGTCGAGGAGGTAGCGGTTCGCCGAGGGGTCGAAGTACCCGGTTCCCGATGCCTCGGAGCGGTCGGTCGCGAACGCGCCGGTGAGCCGGTACGTGAGGTAGTCGTGCGGCAGCAGAATGGTGGCGAGCCGTGCGAAGTTCTCGGGCTCGTGCGCGGCGAACCACGCGACCTTGCTCAGGGTGAACGCCGCGGTGGGCAGCGATCCGGTGCTGGCGATGAGCCGGTCCGGGCCGATGCGCTCGACGAGCGCGCGGAGCTCGGCGTCCGTGGTGGTGTCGTTCCAGAGCTTCGCGTCGCGGATGACGGCGCCCGATGCGTCGAGCGGGACCATGCCGTGGCACTGGCCGGCGACGGAGATCGCGCGCACGCTGACCGCCCCCGCCTGCGCGAGCGCGCTCCGGAACGCGCCCACGAACGCGTCCCACCAGGCCTGCGGGTTCTGCTCGCTGCGCGGCGGCGCGACCGGCGGGTGGGCGGCGGACGCCCCCGCGATCCGGCGCCCGTCCTCGAGCGCGAAGAACTCGACCTTGCACGACTGCGTCGAGGTGTCGACGCCGCAGACGACGGGGATCATGCTTCGCCCCCTCGCGTGGGTACGGCCACGGTGTCGGGCAGGTCGCGCTGCTGCCCCACGATGCCCGCCGGGTGAATCTGCACGACCTCCTCCCAGCTGAAGCCGCGCAGGCCCATGAGCGTGAGGGTGAGGGCATCGCCCCAGGCGCCGGCGACGAGGGTGCTGCCGAGCGCGATGAGCCCGCCCGCGTCGGCCTCGACCGGGTCGGTGGTGAGGTGGACGACGCGCGATGCCGCTGCCGCGAACGGCGAGTCGGGGCGCTCCGTGACGGCGACCACGTGGGAGCCGCGCTCGACGAGACGCTCGGCGAGCTGCGTCAGCTCGGCGGACTGGCCGCCCTTGGAGAATGCGATGACGAGGTCGTCGGGGGTCACCGCGCCCATGCCGCCGTGCAGCGCGTCCTGCGACGGGAGGTAGAAGGCCGGGGTGCCCGAGACCGAGAGCAGGTGGGCGAGGCGCTCGGCCATGATGCCGGAGGTGCCGGCGCCGGTGGTCACGACTTTGCCCGGGCAGCGCTGCACGGCGGCGACGACCTCGGCGAAGCCGTCGTCGATCTGCTCCGCGAGATTGGCGAGTGCCCGGGATTCCCGGAGGATCGCCTCGCGCGCGTGCTGCACGAGGTCAGCGGCGGTTGCGCTCATATGATTGACCCTATCTCTCATTTGTTGCATTTATTCTATCGCCTCATGCGGTGGGAAGCGACCTCCGGAAGCCGGCCGACTCCGTCTCCCGGAGGAGCCGACTCGGGCCCGGACCCGACCGGTGTGAGAGGATGACCCATCGAGAGGAGCCGCCCATGGAACCCGGTCCCAACCGACTGGTCGAGATGGCGCACGTCGCCCGAGAGCACTTCATCAACGACGTGCCCATGGTCGAGCTCGCCTCGCGCACCGGCATGTCCCGCTTCCGCGTCGCCCGCCTCATCGCGGAGGCGCGCGACCTCGGCGTGCTGCGCATCACCGTCGGAGCCCCCCAGGCGCTCGGCCGCGACGACGTCGCGGAACTGCGGCGCCGATACGGGCTCCGCGACATCCGCTGCGTCACCATGCCCGACGGCGATTCCGACCCCCGCAGCCTCCGCAGCGCGCTCGGCCGCGCAGCCGCCGAATACCTCCGGGCGGAGGTGCGCCCCGGCGAGGTGCTCGGCTTCGCGAGCGGACGCACCCTCGCGTCCATCCCCGAGCACCTAAGCGAACTGCCGCGCTGCGACGTGGTACAGCTCACCGGGCTCGCAGGCCCGCCCGGGGAGACCGCCGGCGACCTCGTGCGCACCGTGAGCGCCATCTCGGGCGGCGAACCCGCCTCGCTGTACGTTCCGCTCGTCGCCTCCGACGCGGAGGCCGCGGCCATGCTGCGCCGCCAGCCCGGCGTCGCCGAGACCCTCGCCCGCATGGGCGAAGTGACCCGGGCCGTGCTCGCCGTGGGCAGCTGGAGCCCGGTCGTCTCGCAGCTCGCCGAATCCATCGCTGAGGACGCGGCGGGCGGGCTCATCGCGACGGGAGTGCGCGCCGACGTCGCCGCATCGCTCTTCGACGCGACCGGCGGCCGCATCTCGGCGCTGGACGCTCGCACCATCGCGATCCCCTTCGACCAGTTGCGCGCCGTGCCCGAGATCGTGGTCGTCGCGGGCGGCGCCGAGAAGCACGCGGCCCTCCGAGCGGTGCTGAGCGCCGGCTTCGTCACCACGCTCATCACCGATCGCGACTCGGCGCAGTCGCTGCTCGCCGACCCCCGCTGACGCGAAGCCGACCCCCGCTGACGCGAAGCCGACCCCCGCTGACGCGAAACGGCGGCGATCCCCTCCCCTGCCCGGGAGTGGACCGCCGCCGCATCATCGACTACTCCTGGCCGGGAAGGCCCTCGTACGCGATGTCGCCGGTCTTCAGGTTCTCGGCGATCAGCGCGCTGAGGCCATCGAGGAAGGCCGGGCGATCGGTGACGACGTGCTCGAGCGCGTCATCCACGTTCTCCTGCGTGATGGGGGGCATCGTGTAGACGAGGTTGTTGTCGACGTCCTCATCGCGGGCGATCGCCGCGGCCACGGCCACGCCGGTCGCGAGCTGCACGGTGCCGTTCTGCAGCGAGGTGCCGATGAAGTCGCCGCTCTTCACGGCGTTCAGGCCATCCTCGATGCCGTCGATGCCGACGACCGGCACATCGTCCATGCCCGCCTCGCGCAGCGCCTGCTTGGCGCCGAGACCCATGTCGTCGTTCTGCGAGATGACGCCGTCGATGTCGTCGCCGAATGCAGAGATCCAGTTCTTCATCTTGTTGACGGCCTCGTCGCGGCTCCAGTTCGCCGTGTCCTTCGCGAGCACCTTGACGTCGGGGTTCTCCTCGAGCACCTGGTCGATGCCGGCGCCGCGGTTGATCTCGCCCGAGCCACCGAGGGGGCCCTGCAGGATGACGACGTTGCCCTTCCCACCGAGCTCGTCCATCATCATCTGCGCTTCCTGAGCGCCCGCAGCGACGTCGTCGGGCTGCACGCTGCCCGCGACCTCGTCGTTGTTCAGCGTCGCGTTGACGTCGAGGAAGGGGATGCCCGCCTCGCTCGCAGCGGTCACCTGGGGCTGCAGGGTGTCGGCCTGCACCGGGACGACCATGATGGCGTCGACGCCGGCCTGGATGAACTGATCGACCTGCGTGGCCTGAGTCGAGACGTCCATCTTCGCGACGTTCCACAGGATCTCGATGTTGTTCTCTTCGGCGTAGCGGTCGATGCCCTCCTTGCCCTCGGTGATGAAGGAGGACATGTCGTAGACGCTGACGCCCACGGTGACGCGCTCCTTGCCGCTCTCATCGGCACCCTGCTGCGCTGCAGGATCGCCCGCACCGCAAGCCGCGAGCGACAGCGCTGCCGCGCCGGCCACGGCGACCGCGAATCCGCGGCTCATTCGGGAGGTGAACTTCATTGGGTACTCCATTTCATCGGTGTATCGGTGAATCGGTGGGTTCGGGAGGGCGCGCCGCCCCGGTCGGGGCGGCTGCCGTCAAGATCGTCGTCGTTTGCTGGCCCAGACGTCGACGGCGACCGCCGCGACGATGAGCACGCCCTTGATCACGTCCTGCCAGTAGGCGGGCACGGTCAAGATGTCGAGACCGTTGTTGAGGGTCTGGATGAGCAGCAGGCCGAGCGCGGTGCCCCAGACCGTGCCGCGACCGCCCATGAGGCTCGCTCCGCCGATCACGACCGCCGCGATGGCGTCGAGCTCGTACCCCTGACCGAGGTTCGGGGAGCCGCTGATCACGCGGGAGGAGAGCATGATGCCCGAGAGCCCGGCGAGCGCACCGCTGATCGCGTACACGCTGTAGAGCACGCGGCCCGTCTTCACGCCCGCGATCTGCGCGGCGAGCGGATTGCCGCCCACCGCGTAGACCCGCAGGCCGTAGCTGGTGCGGCGCATCATCAGCCCGAAGCCGACGATCATGATGATCATGAGGATCACGGGAATGGTGAGCCCGAAGACGCGGGTGTTCGCGAACTGACCGTACTCGGTCGGCAGGCCGTTGATCGGGGCGCCGTCGCCCAGCACGAAGGCGAGGCCGCTGGCGAGGGTGAGCATGCCGAGGGTCGCGATGAAGGGCGGCACCTTCATCACGGCGACCACGAAGCCGTTGATCGACCCCGCGGCGAAGCCCACGGCGACGGCGACCACCGGAGCCAGCCAGATCTGATCCGGCAACTCCTTCGCGGTGACGGCCGCCGCCATGGCGCTCAGCGCGATGACGCTGCCGACCGACAGGTCGATGCCGCCGGTCAGGATGACGAGCGTCTGCCCGAGTGCGATCAGCGCGAAGGGCGCCGCCGCGACGAGGATCGTCGTCACGTTGTCGACCGTGCCGAAGCGGGCGCTCCGGTACAGGAAGAACGCGATGATGAGCAGCATCACGATGACCATCGCGTAGCGGATGGCGAGCTCGCGGAACCAGGGGCCGGAGAAGCGGCGGAGGTCGCCGCTCTCGGACACCGTCCGCATCACTTCGGTCTGCGTCGGATTCGACATGTCAAGCGTCCTTTCGAGGAGCGTCTGCTGGTTCGGCGGCGGCAGTGCCCGCCCCCGTGACTTCGAGTCCGCTGGCGAGGCGGAAGATGCGATCCTGCACCTCGGCGCCGGAGAGCTCGGCGGCGGAGAGCTCGCCCGCCACCGCTCCCTCGCGCAGCACGAGCGCGCGATGCGAGAGGCTCAGGATCTCGGGCATGTCGCTCGACGCCATGAGCACCGCCATGCCGCTCGCGGCGAGGTCGACGATGATGCGGTAGATCTCGCTGCGGGCGCCGACATCCACACCGCGCGTGGGTTCGTCGAGCAGCAGCACGTCCACGTCGTCGGTGAGCCAGCGCGCGAGCACGACCTTCTGCTGGTTGCCGCCCGAGAGGGTCTCGAGCGACTGGTCGAGGTCGCGGCTGCGCAGCCGCACCGAATCCATGACCTCCCCGACCCGGGCGCGTCGCGCCCGCTGCTTCAGGAGGCCCGCGATGGAGAACTGGGAGAGGCCGGGCAGCGTGCCGTTGTCGAGCACCGACATGGGCAGTACCGCCCCCGCACCCTTCCGGTCCTCGGGAACGAGCGCCATCTTCGCCGTGATCGCGGCCGCGGGCTCGCCCGGCTTCACACGGCTGCCGCGCACGCGCACCTCGCCGCCCTCGGCCTTGCGCACGCCGAAGACGGTCTCCATGAGCTCGGTGCGACCCGCACCGACGAGGCCGGCCAGGCCGACGATCTCGCCGCGGCGCACCTGCAGGGAGATGGGCTCGCTCGCGCCCGGCACCTGGAGCGCGTCGAGCTCGAGCACGACCTCGGAGGCGGGCACCCCGCGCTCGGGGAAGAGGTCTTCGAGCTCGCGGCCGATCATCGCGGTGACGATGTCGTCGTCGGTGAGCTGCGCGAGCGGTCGATCCTCCACGAGTTCGCCGTCGCGGAGCACGATGACGCGATCGGCGATGGCCCGGATCTCCTCCATCTTGTGCGTCGTGAACAGCAGCGCGACGCCGCGGTCGCGCAGCAGGCCCATCACCTCGAGCAGACGGCCGACCTCGCGCTCCGAGATCGCGCTCGACGGCTCGTCGAGGAGGATGACGCTGGCGCCGGTGTTCGTCGCCTTGACGATCTCGATGATCTGCCGGATGCCGACGGGGAGGTCGCCCATGCGCTTGCGGGGATCGGTCTCGAGGCCGAAAACGGCGAGCTGCTCCCGGGCCTGCTCGATCATCGCCCCGCGGCGGAGCCCGAGCGGGCCGCGCAGTTCGCGGCCGATGAAGAGGTTCTCGTAGACGCTGAGCTCGAGGATCGACGCCAGCTCCTGCGGCACGATGGCGACGCCGAGCCGGTGCGCGGCCTGCGCGTTGCCGGCCGGCAGGGGCGTGCCCTGCACTTCGACGCTGCCGCCGTCAGGCCGGTACTGGCCCGACGCGATCTTCATCAGCGTGGACTTCCCGGCGCCGTTCTCACCCGCGAGCGCCGTGATGGTGCCGGCCTCGAGGCTGAGCGAGATGCCCCGCAGCACCGGGATCCCACCGAATCCCTTGACGATATTCGTGCACTCGAGCAGCGTTCCGGTCGCCGGCGCGTGCTGCGCTGAATCGCGCACGTCGGCCTGCTGGTTACTCATGTTGCATTCACCCCTCTCCACGGCGAGCGGAGGTTCCTCGTCGTCCCGGCATGTGGGCGCTTCGATCGAGGCCCGTATAGGTTTTTACCACGACTTGTAACATCTGAGAAACACGCCCGCACATTTGAGCGATGCTACAGTCTGTCTGTCGCACTGTGTCAATCCGATGGAGGAGCCCCATGAGCGAAGCCGAACGCCGCATGGCCCTCGTCGCCACCCGGCACTACCTCGACGGCCTTTCGCGCATTGAAATCGCAGATGAGATCGGCATTTCAAGATTCGCCGTCGCCCGCCTGCTCGAGCAGGCGAGGGAGCGCGGCATCGTGCGATTCGAGATCGCCTCCCCCGACGACCTCGACCTCGGCCTCTCCGCTCAGTTGCGCGAGGCCTTCCGACTTCGACACGCAATTGTTGTACACGCGCCCAGCGGCGCGGAGGACACGCTGAAGCAGCGCCTCGGCGCCGCGGCCGCGCGACTCGTCGAAGAGGTGATGACGCCCGGCGAGGTGCTCGGCCTCGCGGCCGGCCGCACCCTGCGCCAGATGGTCATGGCGTTCGATGCGCTGCCCCCGGTCGACGTCGTGCAGCTCGAAGGAGTCGCGGCGGGCCTGCAGGAGAGCGGGGTGGAGCTCGTGCGCCACGCCGCCCGCGTGTCGGGCGGCACCCCCCACGCGCTGCTCGCACCCCTGCTCACCCGGAGCGACGAGACCGCCGCCCTGCTGCGCGACGAGCCCGCCGCCCGTGAGACGTTCGCCCGCTTCGCAGAAGTGACCACCGCGGTCGTCGGCATCGGCAGCTGGAATCCCGAGGATTCGCAGGTGTCCATGCTCGCGGGGCAGCTCGGGATCCGCGAATCGCTGCTCGACGCGGGCGTGCGGGCCGACCTCGGCGCCGTGCTGCTCGACATCGACGGCGCCGTGGTCGAGAATGCTGTGGGGCGGAGCGTCGGCATCGACGCCGCCGCGCTCCGCGGCGTTCCGCACGTGCTCGCCGTCGCCGGCGGCCCGCTCAAGTTCGTCGCGGTGCGCGCCGCACTGCGCAGCGGGCTCATCCACTCGCTGGCGTGCGACGCGGGCACCGCCCAGGCGCTGCTCGCCGACGCCTCCCGCACCGATCCGCACCGAAGGAGCGATACATGAAGTTCGAAGATCTGCAGGGGCGCGCAGCCGTCGTGACCGGCGGCGGGCGCGGCCTCGGCCTCTCGCTCGCCGAGGCCCTCGCCGGCCAGGGCGTCGACGTCGCGCTGCTCGACGTGCTGCCCGACGTGGAGGCCACCGCCGAGCGGCTCGCGGAGCGGTTCGGCGTACGGGCGATCGGCGTCCCCACCGACGTCACCGACCCCGAGCAGATCACGGCGGCATTCGACCGGATCGACGCCGCGCTCGGCACGCCGCGCGTGCTGCTCACCGCAGCCGGCATCACGCTGCTCGAGGCCGCGGTCGACATCGACCCCGTGCAGTGGCGGCGCCTGCAGGCGATCAACGTCGACGGCACCTTCTTCGTGGCCCAGGAGTTCGCGCGCCGGCTGCTGGCCGCGCAGCTCGGCGGATCCGCGATCCTCGTCTCCTCGATGTCGGCGAAGATCATCAACGTGCCGCAGCAGCAGACCGCGTACAACACCTCGAAGGCGGCCGTCGACCACCTCACCCGGTCGCTCGCCGTGGAGTGGGCGGGAGCCGGCATCCGCGTCAACGCGATCGCCCCCGGCTACTTCCTCTCCGACATGACCAAGCAGTTCACCGAGAGCAACCCCGAGCTCGCCGCCGAGTGGACCTCGCGCATCCCGCTCGGGCGCATGGGCGACCCCGCCGACCTGCACGGCCTCGTGGCCTTCCTCGCCTCCGACGCCTCCGCCTACCTCACCGCCCAGTCGATCGTCATCGACGGCGGGTACACGGCGCTGTGAAGCACGCGCGCACCACTCCGCCGCGGGCCCTGGTCTTCGGCGAGGCCCTCGTCGACGTGATCGACGGCACCGCGTTCCCCGGCGGGTCTCCGCTCAACGTCGCCGTCGGGCTGAGCCGGCTCGGCGTCGACACCACCCTCGCCGCACGCTTCGGCGACGACGCGTACGGCGACCGCATCGCGCAGCACCTCGCCGCTTCGTCGGTCGCGTTCGCCGAGCCCGTCGCCGGGGCCGAGACGTCGCGGGCCGAGGTCTCGCTCGATGCGACGGGGCAGGCCCGGTACCGCTTCGCGCTCGACTCCGAGCTGCCGCGCATGCCGCTCGACGGCATCGACCTGGTGCACGCGGGCTCGCTCGGGGCCGTGCTCGCCCCCGGCGCCGCAGCCGTGGCCGACGCCTTCGACGATCCCGGCGCCCGCCTGCGCAGCTACGACCCGAACATCCGCCCCGATCTCATGCAGGATCACGGCGCGACCCTCGATCAGGTCGAGCGCCTCGCCGCCCGCAGCCACATCGTGAAGCTGAGCGACGAGGATGCGGCCTGGCTCTACCCCGGGTCCGATCTCGACGACGTGCTGGCGCGCCTGCTCGCCCTCGGCGCTCCGCTCGCCGTGGTGACGCGCGGCGGAGAGGGGTGCAGCGCCCGCTTCGGCGGCGAGCGACTCGACGTACCCGCCGATCGCGTGACCGTCGTCGACACGGTCGGCGCCGGCGACTCGTTCATGGCTGCGCTGCTCGCGGCCGTGCTCGACGGACCGCTCGGCGGCGCCCTGCTCGACGGGATGCCGCTCGACGCCGCGGATGTCGGCGGCGCGCTGCGCTTCGCGGCGCGCGCGGCTGCCGTCACGGCGTCCCGGGCCGGGGCGAACCCGCCGTGGGCGCGCGAGCTCGCCGACAGCGCGTGAGCTCGCTGCAGGAGGTCTGAGTTCGGCACGGGTGGGCGCGTTCGGCCGACGGGTCTTGCTGGGCGGCGGCTCCATTTCCAGGCACTTCATAGCAAACAATCAGAGACTGGGATCATGAACACTCAGCCAAAAGGACCCAGGATTCTCATCGTCGATGACGAGCCCAGCATCCGCGAGCTGCTCAGCACGAGCCTGCGCTTCGCCGGGTTCGGCGTCCGCGCGGTCGGCAACGGCGCGCAGACCATCTCGGCGGTGCTCGAGGAGGAGCCCGATCTGATCGTGCTCGACGTCATGCTGCCCGACATGAACGGCTTCAGCGTGACCAAGCGGCTGCGCTCCGCCGGCTACACGGCTCCGATCATCTTCCTCACGGCGAAGGACGACACGGAGGACAAGGTCGAAGGGCTCACCGTCGGCGGCGACGACTACGTGACGAAGCCGTTCAGCCTCGACGAGATCATCGCTCGCATCAAGGCGGTGCTGCGTCGCACCATCCAGGAGGATGAGGATTCGGTGCTCAGCGTCGGCCCGATCACGATGGATCAGGACACGCACGAGGTGACCGTGCAGGGCGCCTCCGTCGAACTCTCGCCTACGGAGTTCAAGCTGCTGCGCTACCTCATGCAGAACGCGAACCGGGTGCTCTCGAAGGCCCAGATCCTCGATCACGTCTGGGAGTACGACTTCAACGGCGACGCCGGCATCGTGGAGTCCTACATCTCGTACCTGCGGCGCAAGCTCGATCCGCTGACCGAGGAGTCGCTGATCCAGACGAAGCGCGGCTTCGGCTACATGCTGAAGACCGAAGTGAAGTAGCGTGGCTCGGCCCAACTGGTCGGAGCGTTGGGCCGACGTCTCGCTGCGGGCGAAGATCACGGGCGTCACGGTCTTCATCCTGTTCCTCGGGCTCATCGTGGCAGGCGTCGGCACGCTCGCGGTGCTGCAGCCGATGCTGACCTCGAACCAGACGCAGGCGCTCGAGCGATTGCGGGAGAACCCGACGCCGGCGCTGCGGCCTTACGCGAACTTCAACGGCCTCACCCCGGAGGACATCACGCAGGCGCCGAGCGGGTACTACGTGGCGCTGCTCGACGCCGATGGCAACGTGATCCGCGACAACACGCGGGATCAGGATCGCAGCACGCTGCCCGCGGTGACAGGCATCACCCTCGACTCGGTGATGTCGGAGTACCAGTCGGCGCTCATCGGGTTGCGTTCCGCCGACGGCGTGAAGTGGAACGCGATCGTCAAGCCGATCTATCAGGAGGGGCAGGCGGCCGGCACGCTGCTCATCGCCTCCTCGACCGCTCCGGTGACGCAGACGGTCGCGCAGTACATCATCATCTTCACCGGGTTCGGCATCGCCGTGATCCTGCTCGGGGCCGCGCTCACCCGCCTCCTCGTCACGGCGACGTTCCTGCCGCTCGCGGAGGTCGAGCGCACGGCGCTCGAGATCGCGCGGGGCGACTACTCGAAGCGCATCATGATCTCGAGCCCGCACACCGAGGTGGGGCACCTCGGCCAGTCGCTCAACATCATGCTCGATCGGCTCGACGGCTCGCTCGAGGACCAATCGCGCACGATCGAGCGGATGCGGCGCTTCATCGGCGACGCGAGCCACGAGCTGCGCACTCCACTCGTGTCGGTGCGCGGCTACGCGGAGCTGTACCGCATGGGGGCGCTGCAGGAGGAGGAGAACGTCGCCCAGGCGATGGAGCGCATCGAGAAGGAGGCGATCCGCATGACCTCGCTCGTCGAGGACCTGCTCGCGCTCGCGCGCCTCGACGAGCGCCGACCGCTGGCGCTCGCCGCGCTCCCCTTGAATCAGCTCGCCACTGACGCTGCGCTCGACGCCCGGGCGCAGGCCCCGGACCGGGAAGTGACCGTTGCGACCGACCCGACGGAGCCGACGGTGATCGGCGACGAGCACAAGGTACGGCAGCTCATGACGAACCTGCTGGGCAACGCGATGCGGCACACGCCCGATGGCGGACCGATCGAGCTCGTCGTCTCGCACCCCGCCCCCGCGCCCGGTGGGAAGCCGTTCGCGCGCTTCGAGATCGTCGACCACGGGGAGGGCGTGCCCGAGCAGATCCGTGACAAGATCTTCGGCCGCTTCTGGCGCGCGGACACCTCCCGCAACCGCGAGACCGGCGGATCGGGGCTCGGCCTCGCGATCGTCAAGTCCATCGTCGACGCGCACGGCGGGTCGGTGAGCGTGCACGAGACGCCGGGCGGGGGCGCCACGTTCCGCGTCGACCTGCCGAGCGCGGAGGCCTCGGACGACACGGTCCCGGTCCCCCGCCTCCCCTGAGCCGCGTGAGCCGCCAGCGCGCATCCCGCTGCTTCCACGCCCGCGGTCCCGCGCCCGCCGGCAGTGCTCCGGGCTGCGGTCTGCGGCAGCGGTCCGGCTCCGACGGCGGCAGCGATCGCGCTCCGGGAGCCGCGGTCCGCTTCGGCCGCGGCAGCGGTCCTGCTCCCGCAGTGGATCCTGCAGGAAGCGGAGCATCTTCCCCGCTAATGCACCCGCTCGACGCAGGATCCACTGCACGGCGGTCATGCGCGGACGCCCTGGCCCCGTACGAGCTGAGCCTGCGCGACGGCCATCATCACGAGCCGCTGCACCTCCGGCCAATCTTCGAAGACCTGCCGATACGAGACTCGAATACAGAAGTACCCGTCGAGGGCTTCGATCACGTCGTTGAGGTTGTCGCGATCGCGTTGACGTCCGGTGTGGGTCGCACCGTCGATCTCGAGGATCACGCATCGCTCGATGAGGAAGTCCACTGGGCGCCCCCTCACGATCGCCTGCGGAACGACATGCAGCCGCAATCGCTGCAGACGCTGCAGCACGTACGTCTCCACACCGGACCCGGAGTGTGTGCTGCACCGCTCCAGGAGTCGCCGCGCGGCTCCGCGGAACGGGAGCCGCGCGAGCGCAGGGCGGGAGACGAGCCCACTGTGCAGTGCGGACTCCCAGATCGCGAGAGCCTCCTCCGGCGGCTGACATGTGGCGACGTAGTTGAGCGCATTCTCGATCGAGTCGATGATCGCGAACGGCTCGCGTCGGACGATGGCGGCACCCCAGTGCACCCGATGCGCCCCTCGTGGCGCGTGCTGCTTCGGCGACCGCGTCGCGAGGTGGAGCCCGGCCGGTCGCCGCACCCACAGGTCTCGTCTCCGCGCGAGCGACACGCACGTCAGCACCATGCCGCGCTGCGCGGCGAGCACGAGTTCCCGGTCCGCGTTCGGCAGAGCGATCCAGCCGCGCGCCGGACGTGTGACGGTTCCTGCTGCGCAGGCGGAGGTGATGGCGTGCGCGGAGTACCCGCGCTGCATGAGATCGGTCGATCGCAGCAGTCCGCCGGCCCGATGAAGTTCTGCCCGGATGGTCATAGCTCCATCGTGGTCGCTGTCTGCAGCGCTCTCCCCTTGGAGCAGCGCATCTGTGAACAACACAGCGAACGATTCAAGAAGACGCTCTTGTGAGCGGATCGGGTGGGACGGTTGCCCACCCACTCACCCACTCACCCGCTCACCCGCTCACCCACTCACCCACGATCAGGTCGCGCTCGTGCAGTGGATCCCGCGCGGCGCAGTGCCCCGTCTGCGCATGGGTCCGCTGCTGGCCGGATCTCCTGCATGACGCGTGATCGAGGGCGAACACCAGAACCAGAGCGCCAAAGCGCCAAAGCGCCAAAGAACCAGAACCAGAGCGCCAGAGCGCCAGAGCGCCAGAGCGCCAGAGCGCCAGAGCGCCAGAGCGCGAGCGTACGGCTCCCGACACCCGGAAACGCGAACAGGGGCCGCACCCGAAGGCGCGACCCCTGCAAGCAGCAGGACTTAGAAGTCCATGCCACCGGTCGGGTCACCGGCGGGAGCGGCGGCAGCCGGCTCCGGCTTGTCGGCGACGACGGCCTCGGTGGTGAGGAAGAGGCCGGCGATCGACGCGGCGTTCTGCAGCGCCGAACGGGTGACCTTCGCCGGGTCGAGGATGCCCTGCGCGACGAGGTCGCCGTACTCGCCGGTCGCCGCGTTCAGGCCGTGGCCGATCGGGAGGTTCGCGACGCGGTCTGCGACGACGCCGGGCTCGAGGCCCGCGTTGAGCGCGATCTGACGCAGCGGAGCCTCGATCGCGGTCTGCACGATCTTCGCGCCGACGGCCTCGTCGCCCGAGAGCTCGAGCGCGTCGAAGACGTCCTTGCCGGCCTGGATGAGGGCGACGCCGCCACCGGGCAGCACGCCCTCGTCGACGGCGGCCTTCGCGTTGCGCACGGCGTCTTCGATGCGGTGCTTGCGCTCCTTCAGCTCGACCTCGGTCGCAGCGCCGGCCTTGATGACGGCGACGCCGCCGGCGAGCTTCGCGAGGCGCTCCTGCAGCTTCTCGCGATCGTAGTCGCTGTCGGTGTTCTCGATCTCGCGACGGATCTGCGTGACGCGACCCTGGATGGCCTCGTCGTCGCCGCCGCCCTGCACGATGGTCGTCTCATCCTTGGTGATGATGACCTTGCGCGCGGTGCCGAGCATGTCGAGCGTCGCGTTCTCGAGCTTGAGGCCGACCTCCTCGGAGATGACCTGGCCGCCGGTGAGGATCGCGATGTCCTGCAGCATGGCCTTGCGGCGGTCGCCGAAGCCCGGAGCCTTGACGGCCGCCGACTTGAAGATGCCGCGGATCTTGTTGAGCACGAGGGTCGCGAGCGCTTCGCCCTCGACGTCCTCCGCGAGGATGAGGAGCTGCTTGCCCGACTGGATCACCGGATCGACCACGGGGAGCAGGTCCTTGATGTTCGAGACCTTGCTGTTGACGATGAGGATGTAGGGATCCTCGAAGACCGCCTCCTGGCGATCGGTATCGGTGACGAAGTACGCCGACAGGTAGCCCTTGTCGAAGCGCATGCCCTCGGTCAGCTCGAGCTCGGTGCCGAAGGTGTTCGACTCCTCGACGGTGACGACGCCCTCCTTGCCGACCTTGTCGATGGCCTCGGCGATCAGCTGACCGATCTGCTCGTCGGCCGCCGAGATGGACGCGGTCGCGGCGATCTGGTCGGTGGTCTCGATCTCCTGGGCGTTGTCGAGGAGCTTCGCCGAGACGGCTGCGACGGCCTTCTCGATGCCCTTCTTGATCGCGATGGGGTCGCTGCCGGCCGACACGTTGCGGAGGCCCTCGCGCACGAGCGCCTGGGCGAGCACGGTGGCGGTGGTGGTGCCGTCGCCTGCGACGTCGTCGGTCTTCTTCGCGACCTCCTTGACGAGCTCGGCACCGATCTTCTCGTACGGGTCGTCGAGTTCGATCTCCTTGGCGATGGAGACGCCGTCGTTGGTGATGGTGGGGGCGCCCCACTTCTTCTCCAGCACGACGTTGCGGCCGCGCGGCCCGAGCGTCACCTTGACGGCGTCTGCGAGCGTGTTCAGGCCCCGCTCGAGCCCGCGACGCGCTTCCTCGTCAAACGCAATGATCTTTGCCATGTATTTCGCCCCTCCGGAGGTGTTCGATGTGGTGAGCACCGTGCCGACGCGTGACGCCCCCGCACGGATGGTTAGCACTCAGTCGAATCGACTGCTAAGTCTCATTTTGGCACTCTGCCCGGGCGAGTGCAAGCGTGTCTGCTCGCGCGCAGCGAACATGCGGGGAACGAGCGGTGACGGCTCCGTGAGCGCCGTCAGCCGGAGACGGAGCCGCCCACTGCGGGGTCGCTCTGCGGAAGGG